>CANQXU010000266.1 GCA_947627865.1 uncultured Paenochrobactrum sp.
CCGTATAATCGCTTTTCCTGAATATTAACGGGAAATTCATTTTTTGTGGAAAAATTCGCTACTTCAACACTGATACTTACCTTTCCCATCTCGCTCTATAAATCGGACTATAACAAGCCTATATCAGATAACAGCTCTCTTTGAGGCCTTTCTTTGTTTGTTTGCATATGAGACATGTCATATCAAAATATGACATGTCTACACTAGCCAGTACACACAGAGTCCCCTCTATCGAGGTGTCACCGTGACTGGTTCAGGGGATTACATCCCCCGAAACCCCCGTGAGAACTGTGCGAATTTTTCGCACTTCAAACGCAAATATTCTCACTTCTTTCGCACGCAACGCTTGCCGCAGTCTCATGACCGAACGGAGTGAGCGAGGAAGCGTCATTTCATCTGAAGCTGATGTTGTCGCGTTCACACTGTCGCCTCACGCTGCTCGTTGCCCAACGCCTCACGTCCGGACAATGAATTGTCCACTCGTTCACCGTTACGGTTTGTTCTGGTTTTGTCGCTTACACGACGATGTTCAGGCAGAAATCGTCGTCAGGCGCTCCGGTGCATAACGATTCATACCGGCAGAAATCATCAGAGCGATTCTGGGGCGTTTTCAGGGGATGATAGTGAGGGTTTTATCGGTCAGGTGTGAAAATCGCTCTCAGAGCGTCTGAGGAGGTGCAGACAACGGATGTTATGGTAAATATCGATGAGATCGACAGATGGGGCAAGACGGTGTAACTTTAAGCCCAGAAAAAACAAAGCCCCGGAAATCATGTCATATCTTGGCGGACAGTCATGATTACCAGGGCCAGGTCGAAACCTTGAAAGGATATTAGCACATGAACCGTGCCAGACAACAGCCCGCCATAAGCGCAGGGCACATTGCGTAACGCCGCACTCGAACTGTTCAATGAACGACTCCCGCATAAGCCGTACTTCTCGGATGATTTGCACTTTGGTGTACGCATCGCAGGGAAAGAGCGCGCCATTCTGGCAAAATATATCCAGTTTAACCAGCCTCATGCCATGTTCTGGCTTGGCTTTGACGTCGACCGCGCCGGGGCCGCTATTGACTGGAGCGACCGCAATGCACCTGCGCCGACGCTGACTATCACCAACCCTGAAAACGGTCACGCGCATCTGCTGTACGCGATGGAAACCTCGATTCGTACTGCACCTGACGGCAGAATGAAGCCGCTGAAATATGCCGCTGCCGTGGAGAGCGCGCTGCGTAAAAAACTGGATGCTGACGCAGGTTACTCAGGTCTAATCTGTAAAAATCCGAATCACGGGCACTGGAAAATTGCCGTGTGGCAGCCGGAACTCTATACGCTGGACTGGCTGGCCGACTCGCTAGATCTGAGTGCTGCGAATGACAAGGAGATTGTTGCCGACTATGGATTAGGACGAAACTGCACTCTGTTCGAGAAAACCAGAAAGTGGGCATACCGCGCTATTCGTCAGGGATGGCCTGAGTATGAGCAGTGGCTGAAAGCCTGTTACGAACGTGCCAGTGCTTATAATCTGCAATTTGCAGTACCTCTGGATGAAAATGAGGTTAATAGCATTGCTAAAAGTATTGCTAAATGGACTATAAAATTTTTCTCTGAATCTTCTTTTAATGAGTATGTAGAAAAAACTCATTCGACAGAAATACAAAGAAAAAGAGGTTCTATAGGTGGAAAGAAAAGCAAAGGTGGTGGTAGAAAGATTAATTTAAATAGTGCTAGAAGTAGAAAGCCATGGGATGAAATTGGTATTAGTCGTTCTACTTATTATGAGATAAAAAAGGTCATGATGCAAACTTAGTCTTTTACCTTTAGCTACTTACTAATTTAGTGGCCAATTTTTGTTGACCACTAAATTAAAATCTATTGTGTCTCTAGCCAAGATTGGAACATAAGTATGTCCCATAATTGGTATTGATGGTTATATTTTCCACTTAGATGTTCTTTCCACATTATACGTATTGGCTCTGGGTGAAAATAGCCTTGCTGCAGCAGAAGATTCTCATCCAGTAATGACTCTGCCCAGTCTCGTAATGAAGTACGCAACCACTCATGCAGTGGTATACTAAAACCCATTTTAGGTCGTTCAATCAAATCGCGTGGTACATGGCGGAATAATACCTGCTTTAATAACCATTTCCCTTCACCATTACGGATTTTATAATCTAACGGCATTCGCCAGGCTAATTCAGCAATACGATGGTCTAGCATTGGTACCCTTGTCTCTAAGCTATTTGCCATAGCCGCTCTATCAACTTTCACCAATATGTCGTCCGTCATATAGGTTTGCGCATCCATGGCCATCATAGCGTGCTGAAAACTATCAGTTTTTGGCCAGCAACCTGATTCGCTGGTTAATGTTTCTGGCTCTTGTGCTCCAATAATTAATTCAGCCGGATGTTGCCAATGACTAGTCAGTTTTTGATAAAAATGATATTCACTATCAATATTTAATATACCCGCTAGCTTATGTGCTTTGTCTCCAGGTGTGCGAATGTTAAAACCTTTAGGAAGAACTGGATTAAGGGTGTTAAACAAAGTATCCCAATTTTTTGGAGATAAAGATGTAAGGCCTGCAGCTACTATTTTCCGTATTGGCTTTGGCAACTTACGACTTTTATTCCAAACTTGCTGAGCCATAAGATATCGATTATAACCGCCAAATAACTCATCGCCGCCATCACCACTTAGCGCTACGGTCACATGCTTTCGTGCTAAGTGGCTTACTAAAAAAGTTGGGATTTGCGAGCTATCTGAAAATGGTTCGCAGTATATAGAGGGTAACTTTGGTATTACGGATAGCGCATCTTCAGGCTGCATATAGATTTCATTGTGTTCAGTACCAAGATGCCTTGCCACAGCTTTTGCATGAGTTGCCTCATTATAATCTGCGTTATTAAAGCCTATGGTAAAGGTATTCACTGGCCTAGAACTTTGTGCTTGCATTAATGCTACGACTGTACTGCTATCTATACCACCACTTAAAAAAGCACCTAGTGGGACATCTGACAGCATCTGATCACCAATACTTTCCATTAGAGCAGACTCTAAAGTATCAATTGCTTGTTCTGGGCTTCCTGTAAAAGGTGTGGCCAAACCTGATTCAACGATTTCGTTAAAATTCCAATATGCTTGTGGGCGCGCTATTTTTGCTTTTTCAGGCTCTGCAAGAGGCAGCTGTAGCCAGTATCCAGGTCTTAGCTTTTCAATGCCCTGATAAATACTGTAAGGGGCAGGGATGCAGCTATGCCGTAATAATAAGGTTATCGCATCACGATTAATATCAGTTCTAAAACTAGGGTGTGCTTTAAGTCCCTTTAACTCAGAACCAAAGTATAAACTTTTACCTTGCCAGCCCCAATAAAGAGGTTTTTCACCCATACGGTCTTTTGCTAAAGTTAAAACTTTATTCTGGCGATCCCATAAAGCTATTGCAAACATGCCTACCATCGCTTTTAGCGTCTTTTCTACCCCCCAATTGACAAAGCAAGCGAGCATGGTTTCCGTATCCGAGTGACCACGCCAAGATGATAGTTGACCTTCTTTTCTAAGTAGTTCACGCAAGGTTAAATGGTTATAGATTTCACCATTAAATGCCAGAACATAGCGCCCACAAGCTGAATGCATGGGTTGTGCACCTGCAGGTGAAAGATCTTGTATAGCTAAACGTCGATGACCAAGAACCAAACTGATATTTTCATCCATCCAAAAACCTAGATCATCTGGACCACGATGATCTAGTGCTTTATTCATTTTTGTTATAACTGAACTTGCTGAACATCCTACGTGAGTGTTAAAAAAACCATTCAACCCGCACATGATTCAATCTCCTTTTTTATTTTTTTGAACAAAATAGATTGTCGCTATTTAATCGGTGGAAACAAAAAATCGTCGCGAGTTAGCTGTGCAAAACTTACTATCATTGCAGATGAGCTTAATTTTTAAGATCTCACCTGCTGCAGGCAGAAAAAATTCTGATGCTCTCTATTGTTTCATGCAGTGCCGACCGAAAAAATAGCGCCATTCAAATATCAGGGAAAACTGATTATACCCACTATCTAACCGTATAATCGCTTTTCCTGAATATTAACGGGAAATTCATTTTTTGTGGAAAAATTCGCTACTTCAACACTGATACT
>CANQXU010000267.1 GCA_947627865.1 uncultured Paenochrobactrum sp.
AAACGACCCGATTTAAGGCAGTATCGTAATGCACACAAATCATTTCGGAGCTGGTATATCCGAGCTTGTCTTACAGTTTTTTAGCCACACATCATAGACTGCATGCTCAACAGCATTTAACCCCGGACTGTCCGCAAACATCCATCCGGTAAAAATACGGCGCACCTTGCGATCCAAAGTGATTTCATCCACCTCTACAAAAACATCTGTTTTCGGGGTTTCATCTTCAGAGCGTGAGTAGCACACTTTTGGTGTCACTTGTAACGCGCCAAACTGGACGGTCTCATTTATATAGACATCAAAGGTCGTAATACGGCCGGTAATTTTATCAAGGCCGGAAAACTCTGCTACCGGATTATTAATCCTTTCAGCTTGCGCAGACGCACCCAAACCTGCAAAAGCAGCTGAAAATACTGCTGCAAAAATGAATGCAGATTTTTTTATATTCAGGCAGAAAGTTTTATTTCCGGTAAGTTTCAGCATCGTCAAATCAGTTTCCGCGCTTTTAAATTATCATCAATTTATAACTGAAAGTTCTCATAGAAAGCAAATGTGACAATAGAAAGCCATCAATAAATATGTCGCAGACATCATTAGCCAAGCATTAATTAAAAAGCTCAGCTAAAATGCAACAGCGCCGGAATCTCCGGCGCAAATATTAGCAAATTGCTTGCTTAATTATTGGGTGTCCAAGCATCATATTCGCCAGTAACCCGAGGGCGCTCGCCTTGTGGCACACCTGGTAAAGCAATAGCCCCTTTTGGACGATAGGCTAAAGATGAGCCCGTCAGATTTTCCAAATGCGGCTTCTGCCAATCATAGGGCTTATAATCTTCTTTGCTCGGCGGTGTATCAACACGGTGATGCATCCAGCCATGCCAGCCAGAAGGAATGGCACTGGCTTCTGAATAACCGTTATAAATTACCCAGCGACGCGTGCGTCCTTCAGAATCTTTGCCGCCCTGATAATAAATATTACCAAACTCATCTTCACCAACGCGTTCGCCTTTGCGCCAAGTGTGAAAGCGCGTTCCTAACGTCTGGCCATTCCACCAGGTGAAAACTTGTTTAAGAAATGTAATCATGGCCCGTCCCAGCTTCAGATTTTATAATTGCTAAGCCACTTGCTTATGACCGTATAATCAATCTCTTGCAAGTGGCAAGATGCCGCGAGAAACACCACGGCATGATTGTTTAGTGCATATCACAGATAAGCGTTCAAGCTTCTGCTACATGCTCCAGGCTTCCAGCTTTTTTTGCATAATAAGCACCTGCTCACTGCAATCCGGCTCGCCCCAATTTTCAATTGTACCGGTTACGACATAACCTTTACGCTCATAGAATTTAACCGCACGCTCATTACGCGCAATAACTTCAAGCTCCATATGCGTCACATCAGGAAAAGCAGACTCAACTTCGCTGAGCAGCATTGTTCCAACACCTTGAACCTGCGCCTCTGGATTAACATAGAGCTGATGAAGCAGAGCTTTTTTATCATCACTCTGACTGGCAAAAGCAACGCCATCAATGCGCCCTTCTCCATTATCAGCGACGACAAACTCTGAATAAGGCTTCTTCAGATTGGCAGATAGTGCTTCGATAGAATGCCAACGCTCGGTGACCGCATCAACTGCGGCCCCTCCGAGCATATCGGAAAATGTGGCCTGCCATGTTTCCACCAGCAATTTATGAATTGCTGGTATATCGGCAGACGTGGCAGTTCTCACCCACATATTATTCCTCAATACCAAGCTTGGTTTTGACCAAATCATTCACAGCCTGCGGATTGGCTTTACCGCCTGTCGCCTTCATGACCTGACCAACAAACCAGCCAGCCAATGTCGGCTTGGCTTTGACTTGCTCAACCTTTTCCGGATTTGCTGCAATGATCTCATCAACGGCTTTTTCGATAGCTCCGGTATCTGTTACCTGCTTCATCCCGCGCTCTTCAACAAGCTGCGCAGGATCGCCGCCTTCATTCCAGACAATTTCAAAAAGATCTTTAGCGATCTTACCTGAAATCGTACCGGATTTGATCAAATCGATAATGCTTCCAAGCTGCGCAGGCGAAACTGGTGAGTTTTCAATATCCTTGCTCGCTTTATTCAAAGCGCCGAGCAGATCATTGATCACCCAGTTGGCAGCAATTTTGCCATCGCGACCATTAGCGACTGCTTCATAATAATCAGCAATCGCTTTTTCCGTTACTAAAATAGACGCATCATAAACAGAAAGACCCTGCGTTTCGATCAAACGGGCTTTTTTATCATCCGGAAGTTCTGGAAGTTCTTTTTCCAGCGCATCCACAAAAGCCTGATCGAATTCCAGCGGCAATAAATCCGGATCTGGGAAATAACGATAGTCATGCGCTTCTTCCTTAGAGCGCATGGAACGTGTCTCGCCTTTCACTGGATCGAACAAGCGTGTTTCCTGATCAACGGTGCCGCCATCTTCAAGAATAGCGATTTGTCGGCGCGCTTCATATTCAATGGATTGCCCAACAAAGCGAATCGAGTTCACGTTCTTGATTTCGCAACGTGTTCCAAACTCACCGCCCGGACGACGAACAGATACGTTCACATCCGCACGCATGGAGCCTTCGTCCATATTGCCATCACAAGTGCCGAGATAGCGCAGAATCGTACGTAATTTCGTTACATAAGCACGAGCTTCATCAGCTGAACGAATATCCGGCTTAGACACAATCTCCATCAATGCAACGCCCGCACGATTTAGATCCACATAGGACATTGTCGGGTGCTGGTCATGAATGGATTTACCCGCATCCTGCTCAAGATGGAGACGCTCGATACCAATCTCTACATCTTCGAATTGACCTTTATTATCAGGTCCTACGGAAATGGTAATTTTTCCCTCACCGACAATCGGCTGCTGAAACTGGGATATCTGATAGCCCTGCGGCAGATCAGGATAAAAATAGTTCTTGCGGTCAAAGACCGACTTTTTATTGATCTGCGCTTTCAAGCCCAGACCTGTGCGAACGGCCTGCTTGACGCATTCCATATTGATGACCGGCAACATACCCGGCATCGCAGCATCAACAAGCGACACATTGGCATTTTGCTCGGCACCAAATGCAGTTGATGCACCTGAGAACAATTTCGATTTTGAAGTCACTTGTGCGTGGACTTCCAGCCCGACGACGATTTCCCAGTCTCCTGTGGCACCGGAAATAAAACGTTTTGGCTCTGGCGTACGTGTATCAATAATGGACATACTGGCTCGTCACTGAATAATTATTAGGTTACAAGAGGGCTAAAGCAAAGCCGGAAACGAAGCAAGCTTTTCAGCATGCAGTTGGCATCAGCCAAGCTTTATCTCTCATTTAATCGTCACTTCTTACTCCACGGTCACCGATTTGGCCAGATTGCGCGGCTGATCAACATCTGTCCCCATAAAGACAGCCGTATGATAGGCCAGCAATTGGATCGGAAGCGCATATATAAGTGGTGTAATCAATTCTGATACTTGGGGCAATATAATAGTCGACATTGTTTCCATATCAATGCGTTGTGCACCAGCTTCATCCGTAATTAATATGATGCGACCGCCGCGCGCTGCAACTTCCTGCATATTGGAAACAGACTTTTCAAAAAGCCGGTCAGAAGGCGCCAATACAATAACCGGCATATCCTCATCTATAAGCGCAATGGGACCGTGTTTCAGCTCACCTGCCGCATAGCCTTCAGCATGAATATAGGAAATTTCCTTTAATTTCAGTGCCCCCTCAAGCGCTAGCGGATAAAGATTGCCACGTCCAAGATAAAGCGCATTTTTAGCATGTGCCAGATCACGGCTTATTTTTTCAATTCTGGCTTCCGTTTTCAATACACGCATGGCGATGCGCTGTATCTCTGCCAAATGGCGTACACATTCCCGCTCTTCCTCATCGCTTAAATATCCACGCTGCTTGGCCGCAACCAGCGCAAGTGAGACTAAAACCGCCAACTGACATGTGAATGCTTTTGTCGAAGCGACACCGATCTCGGGCCCTGCCAATGTCTGAAAGACCACATCTGATTCTCGAGCTATCGTAGAGGTCGGAACATTAACAACCGAAGCTATTCTCACACCCTGCTCACGACAATAGCGCAAGGAGGCTAAAGTATCAGCAGTTTCGCC
>CANQXU010000268.1 GCA_947627865.1 uncultured Paenochrobactrum sp.
TGAATACGGCCCTTGAACTGCTTACGGAACTTGGTGCGCCTTGGCTGCATCATTGTTCTTTACTCCAATTTTCTCGCAAAAGCCTTGATAAATCAGGCGTTTTCGCGACGGCGGTTCGACTGGGAACCCTGGTTGTCACCTTCGATCGCACGACGTTCTGAAGCCATTGGGTCATGCTCAAGGATTTCGCCCTTGAATACCCAAACCTTCACGCCGCAGATCCCGTAAGCGGTTTGCGCTTCGGCTGTTCCGTAGTCGATATCCGCACGCAATGTATGAAGAGGAACGCGACCTTCACGATACCATTCCATACGTGCAATTTCCGCACCGCCCAAACGACCTGAGCAATTGATACGAATACCTTCTGCACCAAGACGCATTGCAGACTGAACTGCACGCTTCATAGCGCGACGGAATGCCACACGGCGTTCCAGCTGCTGTGCAATCGACTGAGCGATAAGGGTCGCATCAATTTCCGGTTTGCGAATCTCAACAATATTGAGAGTTGCATCGGAATTTGTCATTTCGGAAAGTTTTTTACGCAGTTTTTCGATGTCTGCGCCTTTCTTACCGATGATGATTCCCGGACGAGCTGCATGGATCGTTACGCGGCACTTTTTGTGAGGGCGCTCGATAACGATCTTAGAAATCGCTGCCTGCTTCAGTTCTTTCGTGAGATACTCACGAATTTTCACATCTTCATGCAGTAGCTTACCGTATTCTCCGGTATTCGCGTACCAACGCGAATCCCAGGTACGGTTGATTCCCAAACGAAAACCAATTGGATTAATTTTCTGACCCATTATGCGGCCTCCCCTTTTTCCGTGACTTCACGGACAACAATGGTGAGATGCGAAAACGGCTTCTCGATACGGCTTGCACGTCCGCGACCACGAACATGGAAGCGTTTCATAACGATTGACTTGCCGACATACGCTTCAGCAACGATCAGAGCATCAACATCCAAGTCGTGGTTGTTTTCTGCGTTTGCAATCGCTGATTCCAGTGTTTTCTTCACTGTACCTGCAATTCTCTTGCGAGAGAATTCCAGGTCCGCCAATGCAGCGTTGACTTTCTTGCCGCGAATCATGCTCGCGACAAGGTTCAACTTCTGCGGGCTGACGCGAAGCGTACGGGCGACGGCTTTCGCCTCGTTGTCTTTAAGCTGGCGTGGAGCCTTAGCCTTGCCCATCGTTACTTCCTCTTTGACTTTTTGTCCGCGCCATGTCCGTAATAAGTACGTGTAGGAGCGAATTCACCGAACTTATGTCCGACCATCTCTTCTGAAATCAATACCGGAATGTGTTTATTACCGTTATAGACACCAAATGTCAGGCCAACGAACTGCGGCAAGACAGTGGAGCGACGGCTCCACATCTTGATAACTTCATTACGACCGCCGGAACGAACCTTCTCAGCTTTTTTGAGAAGATAGCCGTCAACAAACGGGCCTTTCCAAACTGAACGAGCCACTTTAGACTACCTCTCTTACTTCTTGCGCTGATGGCGTGAACGCATGATGAACTTGTCAGTTGACTTGTTCGAACGTGTTTTCTTGCCTTTGGTTGGCTTGCCCCATGGAGTGACTGGGTGACGTCCACCAGACGTACGACCTTCACCACCACCGTGCGGGTGATCGACCGGGTTCATGGCAACGCCGCGAACACCAGGACGCTTACCACGCCATACCGAACGACCAGCTTTACCGTCGTTGATGTTTGCGTGATCCGGGTTGGATACTGCGCCTACTGTAGCAAAACAGTTGCTTGATACCAAGCGCTGTTCACCAGAGTTAAGACGAAGAATAGCCATTCCCTGATCGCGACCGACCAACTGGGCATAAGTACCAGCTGAACGCGCAATCTGACCGCCCTTGCCTGGCTTCATTTCCACGTTGTGGATAATGGTACCAACTGGCATTGAGCCGAGAGGCATCGCGTTACCTGGCTTAACGTCTGCTGACTGACCAGCAACAACCTGATCACCGACAGCAAGACGCTGAGGAGCCAGAATGTAGCTTAGTTCGCCATCTGCGTAACGAATAAGCGCAATAAATGCGGTACGGTTTGGATCGTATTCAATACGTTCAACAGTAGCGATGACATCGTGTTTACGACGCTTGAAGTCAATAAAGCGATAAGTGCGCTTATGACCACCACCCTGAAAACGGACAGTAATACGACCGGTATTATTACGGCCACCTTTTTTGGACAAACCTTGTGTCAAAGCTTTGACTGGCTTGCCTTTATAGAGGCCTGAACGATCAACGATGACCAGCTGACGCTGACCTGGTGTGATCGGATTAAAGTGCTTGAGTGCCATTGTCTTTACTCCACGGCCTCTCAGAGACCTGTCGACACGTCGATGCTCTGGCCTTCAGCCAAAGTAACGATCGCTTTTTTGACATCGCTCTGGCGCCCGACAATGCCGCGGAACCGCTTCACCTTGCCTTTGCGCACAGTGGTGTTTACAGCAGTAACTTTAACGCCAAATAGCGATTCTACTGCGGCTTTGATTTCCGGCTTGGTGGCCTTGCGGGCTACATTAAAAACAACTTGGTTATGTTCAGAAACCATTGTTGCCTTTTCTGTGATCACCGGGCTGACGATCACGTCATAGTGGCGAAGATCTGTCATTTAAAACGCTCCTCAAGGGCTTCGACAGCTGCCTTGGAAAGAACAAGCTTCCCACGACGCAGAATGTCGTAAACATTGATCCCCTGAACCGGCAGAACATCAATATTAGGGATGTTCGACGCAGCGCGCTTGAAATTAACGTCAAGTTCAGCACCACCAATGAACAAAGCATTTTCGAGACCGAGTTTATTAAACTGAGCTACGAGCGCTTTTGTTTTGGTTTCTGATGCTGTCAGATCATCAATGATGATAAGATCTGATGCTTTGGCCTTAACAGACAAAGCGTGACGAAGACCAAGTGCACGGACTTTTTTCGGCAGTTCATGTTCGTGGCTGCGAACAACCGGACCATGAGCTTTACCACCACCACGGAACTGAGGCGCACGAGCAGAATGGTGACGAGCGCGGCCCGTACCTTTTTGCTTGTACATCTTAGCACCCGTACGGGCGATTTCACCGCGTGTCAAAGTGGCATGACCACCCTGCTGACGGCGGGCAAGCTGCCAACGGATTACGCGCTGAATAAGATCATCACGTGGATCCAGACCGAAGATTTCAGCGTTAAGCTGAATCTTGCCGGCTTCCTTGCCTTCAAGAGTGGTAATTGTGAGATCCATTATTCGGCTCCCTCAGTTACGGCAGCGTCCGCAGCTGCATTATTTGCGCTTGCGCGAATGCCAGCCGGTTTCGGAGCATTCTCTGGCAGCGAAACTTTGACAGCATCACGAACGAGGATCCATGCACCCTTTGAACCTGGCACTGCGCCACGAACTAGGATGAGACCACGATCGCTATCGGTCGACACGACTTCAATATTCTGAGTCGTTACACGGGTATGACCCATGTGACCGGCCATCTTCTTACCTTTAAACACTTTACCTGGATCCTGGCGCTGACCAGTCGAACCATGTGAGCGGTGAGAAACAGAGTTACCGTGTGTCGCGCGTCCACCACCGAAGTTGTGGCGCTTCATAACACCGGCAAAACCTTTACCGATCGAGGTTCCGGTTACGTCAACTTTTTGACCCGGGACAAAATGTTCTGCAGTAATTTCTGAGCCAACTTCCAGAAGATTTTCTTCTGAAACGCGGAATTCTGCAACTTTGGCTTTAGGCTCAACTTCAGCTAGTGCGAAATGACCGCGAAGAGCTTTAGAAGTGTTCTTTACCTTGGCAATTCCTACGCCAAGCTGAACAGCCGTATAACCGTTTTTTTCTACTGTACGTTGTGCAACGACCTGACAATTCTCCATGCGAAGAACTGTCACTGGTACATGTTCGCCAGCGTCTGTATAAACGCGGGTCATGCCCAGCTTTTGTGCAATAACACCTGAACGCATCGGTTCGTTCCTTCCGTCCTCAAGCCTTACAGCTTGATCTCGACATCAACACCAGCCGACAGATCCAGCTTCATCAGCGCATCTACAGTCTGCGGGGTTGGGTCAACGATATCGAGAAGACGCTTGTGCGTGCGCATCTCGAACTGCTCGCGGCTCTTCTTATC
>CANQXU010000269.1 GCA_947627865.1 uncultured Paenochrobactrum sp.
AATTTAGGATCCAAGGTGGTGCGGACAGACAAACCACCTTCATAAAGTGTTTTATCACCATAACGGCTGATCAACTGCCGACGGACATCCTCGGTAAAATATTCAGACGCAAACAAATATTTGGAGGTGTTGCGCACATCAACGCCCAGCGGTTGCGCCTTGGCTTCATCCCCTTCGGACTGTGATATGTAATTATTCTCAACCATGCGATCGATAACATAGTTACGACGTTCAAGCGCACGTTCAGTCTGACGATAAGGATGATAGTTGGAAGGCCCCTTTGGCAAAGCAGCTAAATATGCAGCTTCGGCAATTGTAAGATCACTCACAGCCTTGTCATAATAAGTCAGTGCGGCACCAGCAATACCATAAGCCCCCATCCCAAAAAATATCTCATTGAGATAAAGCTCTAGAATGCGGTCTTTAGAATAGGCCTGCTCAATGCGCATTGCCAGAATAGCTTCTTTGATCTTACGATCATAGGTCTGCTCGGAATTGAGAAGAAAGTTCTTGGCTACCTGTTGGGTGATCGTTGACGCGCCTTCAGGCCGACGACCAGACCCCATATTTTTAACGTTATTGACCATAGCGCGTGCCATGCCGCCCAGATCAATACCATTATGCTGATAGAAGTTTTTGTCTTCTGCAGAAACAAAAGCAGCTTTAACCCGATCAGGCACAGCCTGAATCGGTAAATACAACCGTCTTTCGCGTGAAAACTCCGCCATGAGGCTACCATCAGAGGCATGAACACGTGTCATCACTGGAGGTTCGTATTTCTCCAGCACCTCATAATTTGGTAAATCTTGACTCAAATGACCAATAAAAAGCGCTACCGCCCCAGCGACAACGAGCATCAACACAGCTCCAATACCGAAAAAATATCCGATCAGTCTTACCATAAATTCGGATTCCTGCGTTTATCCTGAAAGACCGAGACAGTGTCTCCGCCAGCCAGCGCCAATGACAGCGCCGTATTTAACCAAAAATCTGCTACTCAATCCAACAGTCCCAACCAGCTATTTGACCAGCCATACATGTCAGTTCTTCTAATGGATTAAGGCACCCCCATCATGCGTAAGTCTAATCTATATTCGCCAAAAGTATAACCTATAAAGCGTAGTGGCGAGCAAATGCGTCAAAGACAAGGTCATTTGCACTATTTTTAATGTTACTAACCAATGAATTTGATTAGCGCAAATTAAAAACAAGTAAGAATTCAATTGCGTAAACACATTACATCGCTGAATTAATTCACTTTTTTAAAAATGAATATAAATCTAACAGTATTAAACACATATGGTTTTTCGCTGTTTTATGTCTCTATGTGGCAGAGTTGCATCTTATTTATGTGTATTTATTGGTTTTTCTTTTTAGCAAAAGCTTTAATGGCCAAAATTAATTTCTGCGCCATTTTTTCGCGCCAAACAGGATCTGTTATCAGCTTTTCATCTTGCTTATTAGAAAGATAACCAAGCTCCAGCAAGACTGATGGTACATCTGGTGCTTTCAAAACCTGAAATCCTGCGAAACGATGCGGATTATTGATAAGAAAAATCTCGTCACGTAGAGAATCGACTACCTTTTCAGCAAAACCCAGTGAAAAATTATGCGTTTCACGACGTGTTAAATCAAGCAGGATATCCGCCACTTCCGGCGCCTCATCAATCTCGTAACCTGCAAGAGCATCCGACTTGTTTTCACGCTCAGCCATAGCACGTGCCACCGCATCGGATGCCTGATCAGAAATAGTATAAACCGTTGCCCCACGGATATCACGCTGCCGGATTGTATCTGCATGAACTGAAATAAATAAGTCTGCTTCGTGCTGACGCGCAATGCGAACACGCTCGCCCAAACGCAAAAAACTATCATCTTCTCGCGTCATGAAGACTTTATAGCCTTCCTCATTCTGTAAAAGATCACGTAAAATTTCTGCAAAACTTAAAGTTACGTCTTTTTCGAGCGTTCCCGACACTCCCGAAGCTCCGCTATCAATACCCCCATGTCCGGCATCAATCACTACGACAAACTCAGAACTTTTACTCACAGGCGCCGTATCAATATCATGTTTTTCGACGGAACTGTCAGCATCCGACTGCGCTGCAATTGCCAAAGCAAACTCTCTGTCAGAAATTGCGACGACATCAACCATTAAGCGGTAGCCACTACTACTCTCATTTTTTGCCACCTGTATGTTCTCAACTTTGAACGGCCCCTTCAAAGTAAAAATCATACGGGATTTACCATCCCCGACTTTTCCGTAGCGCACTTGATCAATCAAACCGTGCATTGATATTGCACTTTCATCAAAGCCAAATCCCGATTCCGGCATCTCTACAACAAGGCGATAAGGCGCACTCATCATGAAAGATGTAATCTCCGGCTCTTTATCGAAATTTACCACCATGCGCGTGCGTGTTTCATCGCCAGCAATGCGTAAAGTTAAAGCCTTTAAAGACACTGTTTCAGTCCCAATAACATTACTTGCTTGTGAAGGACTTTGAACTGCAGACAGCAAGAGACCAGATGTCAAAATTATAAAATATGAAAAATAACGGTACGACATAAAACCTTCAAACATATTTGCAAACTTCACTGGCGTAATAATTTACGCATTAGAACCGACAACACAGCAATTCAATTGAAAAAATGTATTTTCCGTCTCCACCATCTTTCACTAAATGGCAAAAACGCGGCTTATTTTTCACATAGGCCCTGAATTAATCTTTTTATCCTTAAAAAAGTTTTATAATCAAGAAATGCCATGCAGTTTGTTTGCTTACAACTGCACCGCAATCACATTCGCGCTTGTCATCAGCCTTATCACACCATAAAAGCTATAAGTGGTTGCAAGTGCTATATAGAATCATAGCAGAGCTTTTTATATGGCTCCTATGAAAAACAGCCCCCGACCCTGCCAGTGTGGCTGAGATTGAGGGATGTAACCAGTAAAGAATTCAACGGCTTGCGTGCTCCGCCAGCCGTCTAGCAAATTGGCAGAGCGCGTTTCGGCGCGGTCGCCAGCTCAAATGGAGCAAAAGGTCGGCCCATGAGATATGGGTCATTTATTAGATCGCTATGATCGGAACGGATATGGGTCACTTAAGACCGACCATTACAAATCTGATGACCTCGCCTGCAATTGTGCAGCTGCGTGAGAAGCCAGTATACACCGTTCTGACAGGCCTATTACCATCCGGCAAACGCAATTTTACGCGCCGTTCCCCTTTTGGAAACGCGATGCGCGCTCTTATTTTGCGCCAGATGGCCGGCAGGAAAGAAACCAATGCCCAACAAAATGCTTATCGACGCATCCCATCCAGAGGAAACACGCGTCATAGTTACCCATGGGAACAAAATTGAAGAGTTTGATTTTGAGTCCGATCATAAAAAGCAGCTGAAAGGCAATATATATCTCGCGCGGGTAACGCGCGTAGAGCCATCATTGCAGGCTGCTTTTGTAGAGTATGGCGGCAACCGTCATGGATTTCTCGCATTCTCTGAAATCCATCCGGATTACTACCAGATCAGCGATGCGGAACGTCAGGCTTTAATTGAAGCAGAATCGCGCTCATCAGATGACGATGACGACGATGATGATGAGTCCGCGGCCAACACCGCGCAGCCTGAAAAGAACGCCAATGGAAATACTTCCAATGGTAATGACCGCTCACGCCGTTCACATCGTCGTCGCGGTCGTCGTCCTTTCCAGCGCAATGACAACAACAAAGTACCTGCCGCAGAGCCAGTGGGTCCGGCTTTTGCCGATTACGTACCAGGCACCCCTGCTGCTGCTTTGGCCATTCACTCTGATATTGTTAAAGAAGACGTAAAACAGCTTTTTAATGATGATGACGAGCATGACGATAATGACCATCAGCATGACACAGATGATGATCAGGTTGAATCCGTAGGTTCAGAAGATGCTCTTGAAGAGCTTCCAGCTCAGCGCCTGCACAGACGCCAGTACAACATTCAAGACGTCATCAAGCGCCGCCAAATTTTGCTTGTTCAAGTCGTCAAAGAAGAGCGCGGCAACAAAGGTGCAGC
>CANQXU010000270.1 GCA_947627865.1 uncultured Paenochrobactrum sp.
ACGAGCATTTAAGTAATGACCATAAGTGACGGAAAACATAGAGATTTAACGAATTATAAGAATGTGCGGTTTGCCGTTGCGCCAATGATTGATTGGACGGACCGCCATTGCCGATATTTCCATCGTTTATTTAGTGAAAATGCTTTGCTTTATACCGAGATGATCGTAGCGGATGCCATCATTCACGGAAATCGGGACGCTTTATTAGGCTTCAATGATGCTGAAAATCCTATCGCATTGCAGTTGGGCGGGTCTGATCCTTCTAAACTTGCGGAGGCAGCGCGCATCGCTGTCGATTATGGATATGATGAAATAAACCTCAATGTTGGCTGCCCGTCCGACCGTGTTCAATCTGGTAGTTTTGGTGCTTGTTTAATGCTTACACCGGATATTGTTGCGGGTTGTTTGGCAGCAATGAAAGCTGCGGTTGATATCCCTGTAACTGTGAAGTGCCGCATTGGCGTTGATGATCAGGACACTGAAACTGCACTAAATGATTTGGCTGATAAGGTTATTTCTGAGGGTATAAATGTGATTTGGGTGCATGCCAGAAAAGCATGGTTGCAAGGCCTGTCACCTAAAGAAAACCGTGAGATACCACCATTGGATTATGAGCGCGTCTATCGTCTTAAACAACGTTTGGGTGATGTGTATATTGGCATTAATGGCGGCATTGATAATATCTTTGATGCGCAGCAGCATTTACAACATGTTGATGGAGTGATGCTGGGTAGGGCATCATATCATAATCCAACTCTTTTAGGTTCTGTTGATAAAGAGATTTATGGTCTGGCTGCCGCTGAGCGCCGAGAGGAAGATATAATCCAGGCTATGTGCGATTATAGTGATAAACATGTCGCTAGCGGTGGCCGTTTGAACCATATCACCCGCCATATGGTAGGAATGTTTGCAGGTAGCCCAGGAGCAAGGCGGTTTCGCCAGATTTTATCAACGGAGGCCACAGCACATAGCGCGACCAGCGCTGTAATTCGGTATGCTTATAATGAAGTTTTAAAAGCGCGTGCCGAAGTTGCTGAAAACATTAGCGCTTGAAGATATTGGGGGAGCTTGAATATTTATGCTCCCCTGTGATTTAGTCTATCAAAATGAGTTGATCACTGCGAACGCTAAAGCCCTGAAGGCTGTTTAAAAAGCTCATTCCAAGCAAACTACCATCCATTGAGCCATCTTGAGTAACCAAAGCTCGCATATTGTATCGCTCAATATTACCCACTTTCAACACGCCGATCGATATAGGTGCGGCAAATGCTTTACCATTAGCGGTCTGAATTGGAATTGAGAAGTTCAGCTGATCAACATCAAATCCAGCTTGACTGGCTGCCTGGCTGGATAACACTACAGATGAAGCGCCTGTATCGACAAGGAAGCTTGTTTTGTGACCATTTACAGTTGCATTAATATGAAAGTGACCATCGGCGGATCTTTCAATTCTAACCGTATAGTTACCATCCGCATCAAAGGATGATATAGGGCTTGCTGGTATAAGTCCCACTGTTATTCTGGAGCCAATATCCTGAAGTTCATATCTGTATTGATAGCCTGCGACTAAAAATAGAACAATTAAAGCCCATACTGCAATATTACGCGCCATATCACTCAGTTTTATGCCAGAGCCAAGAACGCCGGCACCAATCACAATTCCCAATATTGCAAGATAACCAGCTTGAGCAAACACATCATTATCATAACCGAATGTCATGCCCTGATCATGGTTGAAAATTAATATCAGGCAGAGCACTGCAATCATTGCAATGACAAGCCAGAATGAGCGTCTCATCAAATGTCCTTTTTTTGTAACGAACGGTGACGCTCGGATAAAAGACTAATCACCGTAGCTTTTTCTTCATTACTCATAATGCTCCAGCGTGCGATTTCATTTAATGTTCGCGCACAGCCAAGACATAAACCACTTTCTTGATCTATGTTACAGACAAGTATGCAAGGAGAGGCGACGGTGGTTTTTTCTGTTTCAGCCATATGAAATATAAATCACTATATACGAGAAACCATTGTGATAAGCAGAGTTAAAGTAACCAATTGTTGACAGGCACCTAATGTATCACCCGTTTGCCCGCCTATCTTATTCAAGGATAGTTTAGCAAAAGCAAATACAGTGCAGACCGTCGCTATGAAGGCATATAAAAATGTCGTCAGACCAGATATATATATAAACCCAACGGCAAAAATTAGCAGACCGCTCCATTGTGCGGTCCAAAAAGCATTATCTGCTGGTGCTCCGATATTTGCTGAAAGGCCGTGAGTGCGTGCGGATGGAATTTTGTACCAAAAAGCCACCATGGCTGCACGACTGGCAGCTTCAATAGTAATCAAGCAAATTGTTGCGGAATATAAGCCTGATCTTTCTATGACAGCCGATAGCAAAACAATTTTCATTGTAAAGAAGGCGATCAAAGTTAACGCTGCAAAAGTGCCGATATGTGAATCCTTCATGATCTCCAGCCGCTTTTCAGGCGTATTACCACCAAAAAAACCATCAGCTGTGTCACCAAGCCCGTCGTCATGCAATGCACCAGTAAGCAGTGATAATGTTGCAATAGCCATTATTGAAGAAGCCAAAGGTGGAAGACCAATACAATTACTCCCCACCATAACAATTGATGCCAACCCACCCAACACCATACCGGCGAGTGGAAAAAAACCAGTAATTTGGTTGATCGGCAATGCACCAGACTTAAAAGCAAAATTCGGAAGTGGAATGCGGCTTAAAAAACTTAAAGCCTGAATGGTTGCATTCAATATATATCGTAGAGACAGGATCTTACTCCTTAAGCAAAAGGCCTGAAACAAGATTGTTTCAATTGTTGTGTTGGCAGGCATTTCAAAATCACCAATAAAAGCTTATAGATGCTTCGACATTGATTTCCACATTTATCTCGAATTACGACTGGACTTAAAAATGAGTACGAGTGGGCTGCCTTTTGATGATTTCCGCGAACTTATACGCAATTTGCCAGGCCCAGATGAGGCAAGTGCAAAAGCAGTAACAGAACGTGAAGCTACGCTTACAAAGCCTGTTGGTTCATTAGGCCGTTTGGAAGAAATCGTTGCATGGCTGGCCGCATGGAGCGGAAAAGCTAAACCACATATAACGCGTCCTTTGGTTGCAGTTTTCGCAGGAAATCATGGTGTTGCAAAGCATAATATTACACCATATCCGCAATCTGTGACAATGCAAATGGTTGAAAACTTTGCTGCTGGTGGTGCTGCCATCAATCAAATTTGCATTGCTTATGATCTTGGTCTTAAGGTTTTTGATCTCGCACTTGAGCACCCAACAGAAGACATAACAGTTGCCGCAGCGATGGATGAACGCACTTGTGCCGCAACAATGGCTTTTGGTATGGAAGCCATTGCAGGTGGTACAGACTTATTGTGCATCGGAGAGATGGGCATTGCCAACACCACCATCGCATCGGCTATTACGCTTGCTCTTTATGGTGGCACGGCTGAAGATTGGGCTGGCCCGGGCACAGGCTCGACCGGTGAATTAATGCAGCGCAAACTTGAAGTGATAACTAAAGCCGTTGAATTTCATTCTGGACATTTGAAAGATCCTTTAGAAATCCTGCGCCGTTTAGGTGGCCGTGAATTCGCTGCTATGGCTGGTGCTATCCTTGCTGCACGTGTAGAAAAAATTCCGGTTATTATTGATGGTTTTGTTGCGACATCGGCAGCGGCGGTTTTACATGCTATGAATCCTAACGCGCTTGATCATTGTTTGTTTGGTCATGTATCAGCCGAGCCTGCACATGCAAAATTACTGGAAAAGCTAGGCCAAACTCCATTGCTTGATTTAGGCATGCGACTGGGTGAGGGCACAGGTGCTGCAATGGCTGCTGGAATAGTCAAGGCCGCTTCACAATGTCATAATAATATGGCTACGTTTGAGCAGGCAGGCGTGAGCAATAAAGCTGAATAAAAAAATAATAAGCCCCGTAAAATTTACGGGGCTTTTATCATCTACTGATTATCTTTATCTATGCGCATATATTCCA
>CANQXU010000271.1 GCA_947627865.1 uncultured Paenochrobactrum sp.
GTTTCGTTGTTGTCTGTTATGATCAGCGAGCCGGATTATCTGATCTTGGATGAGCCAACCACTTTTTTAGATCATCGACAAAAGCGTCAGTTTTTGGAAATAATTGATGAACTGCCTCAAACAGTTATTCTTATTACGCATGATTTTGGTGCTATAATGCAGTATCAGCGTGTCATTGCATTTGATCAGGGTGAAGTGGTTCTGGATGGAGAGGCTGCACACATTGTTCCGCAATGGCTGGAGCTGCATGGATGATTGCTTCAGTTTATCTAAAAAATAAAGGCTTTTTGCATCAAATTCCAGCCGGAGTTAAGCTCTCATTATTAGTGGCATTATGCTTAGTTCCGCTTATGGGCGTGCCGCTTTGGGTGTTGGTCTCACTCTTCTTCGGGCTTATTATGGTTGCGCTCACTGCTAAAATACCAATTTATTGGCTATGGAAGATGCTTCGGCCAATTTTGGTTCTTGCTGCTTTTGTTTTTACTTTTCATCTCTTTTATTCAAGCTGGCAGACGGGCCTCGTTTTTACACTTCGCTTTCTAATAATGGTGCTGGCGGCGAGTATGCTGAGTGCGACCACACAATCTTCTGATTTAATCCGAGCTTTGGAAAAGGCAGCCAGCCCTTTTAAAATTGTGGGGGTGAAACCACGTATTCTGGGCTTGATGATTGCGCTGGTTCTTCAGCTTATCCCGTCTCTTTTGCGCAATTGGCACGCTTTGCAAGATGCCAGAAAAGCGCGTGGCGCTTCGCCGTTTTCAATTCTGTTATTTCTGCCCTTGATAATTTTAGCATTGAAACAAGCGGATGAGCTGGCGCTTGCTATGGAAGCGCGTGGCTATTAATGCACTTTATATATTGTAAGAAAAGGTGAGCTATGTCTTCGCGTGACATTGTGCGTATTGCGCTTTTAGCTGCAATTATTGCAATTTTAGGGATTATACCGCCAATTGCAGTTCCGTTTATTCCGGTTCCGATTACTGCTCAAACGCTGGGCGTCATGCTGGCTGGTGGTATTTTGGGAGCAGGGCGGGGTACATTAAGCGCAGTTTTATTCATGCTTATTGTAAGTGTTGGTATGCCACTATTGTCGGGTGGCCGTGGAGGTTTAGGCGTTTATGTCGGGCCAACGGCTGGTTTTTTCATCGCTTGGCCTTTTGCAACGCTGACTATCGGCTTCATGATCAGTGCCTTTTGGCAGCGCTTGAATATGTATAATGCATTTTTCAGTTTTGTTGTTGGCGGTATTGGGGTGATTTACCTAATCGGGGTCCCGGGGATTTCTATCGTTACGGGCATACCGCTTGGGGCGGCCGCCATATCAACCTTAGCTTTTTTACCAGGTGATTTATTAAAAGCGGCAATGGCAACGGCTATTCTTTTGCAGATGCGAAAATACTATCCTGATTTGCGCTAGAGAGACAGAATAATAATCCCGTGCAACTATTAAAGACTGCACGGGATTAGCAATTATTATTCTATAAGGTTGCCGAATTATGCTTTTGCAAGCTTTATAGTATTTGAACGCTCATCTTGGCTGAATGGCCCATAAGGTATGACCGGCATGGCAAAAGTCTCAGCGGATGCGCGACCCCAACGACTATACCAATCAGATAGACCTTCAATCCGTTCGTCAGAGAGAAGAAAACCCTCAGGCAGGTAAGGATAAGCTTCATTACCGTCTAAGAATTCATTATCCGTTTTACGGAACATGAAATGGTAGGGCATGAAGTCACGTGGATCGGTTAATCCTGCTGCGCCGGCAATTTCACCAAGTGCATGCATGGTATTGCGGTGGAAACGCGCTACGCGATCACTTTTATCGCCAACATCAATCGCTTTTTTGCGGGATGGATCTTGGGTTGCAATGCCAACAGGGCATTTATTGGTATGGCAAGCTTGTGCCTGAATGCAACCAATCGCAAACATGAAGCCTCGTGCTGAGTTGCACCAGTCTGCACCCAGTGCAAATGCGCGTGCAATATCAAAGGCGGTGATGATTTTACCCGCTGCACCAATTTTGACTTCGTCTCTAATGCCAGCACCGCGTAATGCATTATGTACGAAAGTAAGGCCTTCGAGCATTGGCATGCCGACACGGTTGGCAAATTCAACAGGTGCCGCTCCCGTGCCGCCTTCTTTACCGTCCACAACGATAAAGTCAGGAATAATACCAGTTTTCAGCATGGCTTTTACCATCGACATAAATTCGCGGCGGTGGCCAATGCATAGTTTGAAGCCGACTGGTTTGCCGCCGGAAAGTTCGCGTAGCTGACCAATAAACTCCATTAGACCAATTGGTGTGGAAAAAGTCGAATGTGCGGCAGGAGAAATACAGTCAACACCCATTGGGATACCACGGGCTTCTGCGATTTCCGGTGTGATTTTGGATGCTGGCAACATGCCGCCATGGCCGGGTTTGGCGCCTTGACTGAGCTTGACCTCAATCATTTTAACTTGCGGATTGGCTGCTTGTTCGGCAAATTTTTCCGGTGAAAAACTACCATCAGCATTGCGGCAACCAAAATAACCCGAAGCGACTTGATAAATCAGATCACCACCACCTTCGCGGTGATAGCGGCTGATACTTCCTTCACCAGTATCATGGGCAAAACCACCTTTTTTAGCACCTTTATTCAGCGCAAGAATGGCATTGGAAGATAGTGACCCGAAACTCATGGCCGAGATATTATAAAGACTGGCATCATAAGGCTGCTTACAGGCCGATCCGCCGATCCGGACACGAAAGTCAGTGTTTTTGATAACTGTCGGTGCGGCCGAATGGGTCAACCAAGCATAGCCGGATGTATAAACATTCTCGATCGTTCCAAAAGGACGCTTATCTTCAACACCTTTAGCGCGCTGATAAACAAGTGCGCGGTCTTGACGGCTGAAAGGAAGCTCATCCCTGTCGCCCTCAATAAGATATTGGCGCATTTCCGGACGAATGCTTTCCAAAATATAACGCATATGACCGATTACCGGATAATTGCGCAATATCCCATGTTTATGCTGGATGACGTCATAGACCCCGACAAGGGTAAGAAAGCCAAAACCTGCCGTCAGCAGTAAAAACCATGCCGAATAGGCGGCTGCTATCATGGCTGTGACAACCGTTAGGAGCGCAACTACAGCAAAAACCGCGTAACGCCAGGATATAAGCATTATGACCACCGTAATAAATTTTCGCGATCAGCAGAAACTCCCTGACCGATCGCTTTGATACTTGCCGTCTCAGTCTGCTATTTGACTTATATAATAGTGCGACTAGACCGAATTACGGCAAATGTAAATGCTATAATACAGTCTTTTTAGTGGCATTATCCTTCCATATATTTCCCTTTTAGTGATTATAACGACATTTAGCTGAACTTCTCTAAAACTTCATGGCAAGATGTACTGTTTAATCGTTTGAACTGCGAAAAAACGCCCTGATTTAAGGTTTTTCGATTCTTTAAAAATGGGTGAAAGTTAAGTTTTTTAAAATGAGAAGGATGGATAAAGGGCATTTAGGGCATAATTGGCGGTTAATAAATGTCGTAAACCGAGGAACTTCAGCAATGCATGCTTGACCAAAATGCTGGTTGTTGTACCTATGAAAATCTGTTCATCAAGATATGGAGGGAGTTTCTCAGCTTGTATAGTTTCAATTTTACGCCTGTTTTTGCGTCATTTGATCAATTGATGATCGGTGCATGGCAGACGATAGAACTGTCCGTCTCAGCTATGGTTCTCGGACTTATCGTTTCGATTATCTGTGCGTGGGGCAAGACATCAGGCCCGAAACTCTTTCGCATTATTATTAATATCTATGTTGAAGTTATTCGAAATACACCATTTCTGGTTCAGATATTTTTTATTTTCTTTGGTCTGCCGTCGATTGGGTTACGTTTTTCACCAAACAGCGCTGCGCTATTAGCGCTGGTCATCAATTTCGGCGCATATGGGACTGAGATTATTCGTGCTGGTATAGAATCTGTACATAAAGGGCAGATTGAAGCCGGAACTGCATTGGGTCTCAC
>CANQXU010000272.1 GCA_947627865.1 uncultured Paenochrobactrum sp.
ATTGCAACGATGTGAAAATCAGGCTCTGTTTGTTCACCAAAACCTTGATTCCAAATCCACGGAGTTTCATTCCAGACAATGTTTTCTGCACTGGAAACCTGCTTTGCAAGGTCAAGATCGGTTAGACCATTCCATTCGCGAGCGCGTTTTTTTAGCGCCTCAAGATCGAATTTTCCTTCCGGATCATGCGCGATAACTGCGTTTTGCGAGCCTTTATCACGTAGCAATGCAGTCAGAGCTCGGGTATCAATATCATAAAGTCCGATGATATTACGCTTTTCTAGCCAAGGGCCAAATTCGAGGCCGGAGCGGTAGTTAGAAGCACTGCTGATATCAGCTTTCATAATAACACCGGCGGCACCATGGCCGTTTGCCGGATTGAGTTCTTCAACATCTTCATCATTGGCGCCAACATTGCCAATATGCGGAAAAGTGAAGGTTACGATCTGGTCTGCATAGGACGGATCTGTCAGAATTTCCTGATATCCGGTGAGAGATGTGTTGAAAACGACTTCTGCTTCAACAGCACCAATAGTGCCCACGCCCATGCCGTAAATGACAGTTCCGTCAGCAAGTACCAAAACGCCTGTTGGTTTGCTGGTTGTCCAGGGTGCAGTTTTTTTCTCATTGTGGGGCATAGATGGCACTCCTGTCGCGATCTTGAAATGTATGATTTGCCAGCTTTGAAACTGGCCTGAGGATATTAGGGCACGCCAAAAGGCAACGGGCTTTAAGATTCCCGCCGTGTACGCATAATGATGTCCTGCTAAGCCCTAGCCCTTAAACAAAGCGGGGCTTTTGGTCAATGATCTTATCGGGTGTTCATTTGTTTTTTTGTATTAAAGGTCAATCGCCCATCTTGCACAAGTTTTGGATTCATGAAAATGGTGACGATTGTTTGATTGCAATTATGCTATTATAATTAAAGGATTACGCTCTGTTATATCCATCTTTCCAAGACGGATATTATGGGAAGCACATAGTTAGGAGATATTTATGCTGCGCCAGACCATTTCTGAGGCACTCACTACGGCACTAAAAGCGCAGGAAAAGCGCCGTGTTTCAACATTGCGACTTGTTCTTGCTGCTACTAAGGATCGTGATATTGCCAATCGCAGTGCAGGTAAAGATCCGGTCGGCGATGAAGAGCTGTTGGCGATGCTGGCTAAAATGATCAAGCAGCGTGAAGAATCTGCAAAGATTTATGAAGAAGGCGGACGTCTTGAGCTTGCAGAAGGCGAACGCGAAGAAATCGCTATTATAGCAGGATTCTTGCCTGAACAGATGAGCGATGACGATATTCGCAAAGCCTGTTCAGATGCAATTGCCGAAATCGGAGCAGTAGGCTTGCGCGACATGGGCAAGGTTATGGCTGTTTTAAAAGAAAAATATACCGGTGAAATGGATTTCACCAAAGCCAGTGCATTTGTCAAAGATCTGCTGAAATAATTTTATAGCAGTCTGCGCATGGTTGGTGCAGTATGAGGGCTAGACCGCAATATATTAGCCTAAAACAGGGCGGGCATTCCTTACTGGTCGGAATGAGACAACGCCAAAGTTTTGATCATCGCCCGTCATATAAATGACGGGCGTTTTGTTTACGGTTTTTTCTTTGGCGGCTTGATCAGTCGGGTATCCCCCAACTCGCCACGTTCTTCCAAAACCGGATAAGCTAGCGATGCCAGCAGTGAGTTAATCTGTTTCAGATCGCGGATTGTATCTAAATGGAGTGAACTTGTTTCCACACTGCGCGCAGTTCCTTCACGCAGGCGCGTAAAGTGCATCATTGTGGTTTCTCTTTCCAGCTCCCGCAAACTATCCTTTTGCTTGACCAATTCTCTCGCCGTTCTTGTGTCGCGGGAAATAAGGACGTTGAATGCAAGATGGGCATTTGAAAGCACTATGCGGTGAAACTCGACAAGCTCTTTCCATCCATCCTCAGTGAACTCAAGGTTTTTATTGAGCTTCTTCTGCACATGCACGAGCATGTTGCGAACAATGATGTCCCCGACTTGTTCAAGCTTAATACAGGCTTCCAGCAGCTCCTGCATGCGCGAGGCTTCTGCATCACTCATTGGATAAGTGGCAAGTTCGGTGAGGTATAGTTTGATGGCAAGATGCTTTTTGTCGACACGATCATCGAGTGCGGCAAGGTCATGAATGCGCTGCTGATTAGGATACTCATAAATACCCATAATGCGCTGCAACATCACTTCTACAGTTTCACAGACGCCGATCACTTCGCGCGTAGCATTGGCCAGAGCTTGAGAAGGGCGGTCAAATACAGTTTTATCAAGGGCACTATATTCTTCAATCTCGGCGGGCAGGTCTGCTTTTTTCTTCGCTGTATTCATATTGATGAGAGCGGTTGTAGTTTTTAAAATTAGACCGGATAACGGAAAGCCAGCTATCAAAATGATAATGTTGAATAAGATATGTGCATTGATGACGCGCGAAGCTTCGTCCGATCCCAAGAAATTAAGATTCGGCTGAAAGCTTAGATAAAGCAACAGGATGATCAGTGATCCCGCACCTCTCATCAGCAGATTTCCAAGGGGGACAACCCGCATGCTGGAGGGCGAACGGCGCGTTAAAATCGGGGCAATGATAGAAGAACCGAGATTGACGCCAAGTACCATGACAATTGCCAATTCATGCCCGATCAGTCCGCGTGACGCGAAGCTGACGAGTAAAATGATGGCGGCAACACTGGAATGAAACAACCATGTCATAAGGCCCGCAAGTAAATAAGCGGTGACGGGATCATTTGCCAAATAATCGACAATGATTGGCAGTATTTCGCTCTCGCGCAAGGGGGCCGTTGCAGCTGAGGTTAAATCGAGTGAAAGAATTAAGAGGCCTATACCGACAAGAATTTGACCGCTTTTTGCCCATTCCTCGCGTTTGGTACTCATAGAAATAGCTGTACCAACGGCGATACAAACTGGAATCAATAATGTGAGATCCAGAGTTAAAATCTTAACAATGAGCGCTGAACCTAGCTCACCACCGCGCACTGCCATTAATCCAGCCAGACCGGAAACAAAACCTGAGCCGACAAATGATCCAACGAGCAAAGTTACTGCGGTTGAACTTTGCAAAGCAATGGCAAGCGCCATGCCGAAGGTTGCCGCCATAAGCGGGTTTTGCAAACGATTGCGCAGGCCTCGCTTTAAGCGGTCGCCAAATACTTCTTCGACACCGGAGCGGACCATGCGAGTCGCCCAGAGAAGCAAGGCAACTGCGCCTGCCAGATGAAGAAGGACTACTGAACCGCTCAAATAAAACTCCGTAAAAATTCCGGCTGACAAGCCAATTTTGATATTTATATAATTGTGATGAAATGTTTGAAAAGAAATGCCACAAAAAGGCATGACACTGTATTATAGATAAAATATGGCGCAAAATCAAATGATTGACAAGCATAAGCGTGCATAGGCACTCAAATCATAACAGACTGTAAATCTAAGCACTGATATATCCTGGGGCGTGGTTAAGTTTGAGGCGACACAGTCAGATATTGTGTATAATGCTGCCTTCGGGACGTTAGGGCGCATTTGACTGAAGGCCTGTTTCTTCTGACGGTTTTGACTTTTTTGATTTGTTTTCTCATTGAGAGCGCTGATTGATATCGGCTGACTGCAAGATGCTTTAACATTGGATATCATTATTCCGTGCTATCTGTTTTACTTTGATGGCGATAATTAAACGCTTATATAAGAGTGTGTGGCTTAAACAGGGTGGTTCAATAGAGCCGCCGAATGGCTCATTCGTAAAAATGGGTTTGATAATTTTAAGGAAGTTTGCGGTTAATGCGTTTTACTCCTCAGTTTCTTGATGAAATCCGAGATCGGGTACCGATCTCTAGCTTGATCGGGACCCGAGTCGCCTTTGATCGTAAGAAGAGTGTTGCTTCACGCGGTGATTTTTGGGGTTGTTGCCCGTTTCATGGCGAGAAAACCCCAAGCTTCCATTGCGAGGATCGTAAAGGGCGTTATCACTGCTTTGGTT
>CANQXU010000273.1 GCA_947627865.1 uncultured Paenochrobactrum sp.
TTGGGCTTTTGACCAACCAATATTGGCTTGGTGATTTCTGTGGCCTTATAGGATTTATACCAATTATTGATTGTAAAGAGTGATGGTCTGGTCCTGTTGACAGCTAAAGCGCCATTCTCATTCAATATGGCAACCAGCTTGGCATCCTCCGAAATTATCACATCTGGATTGCGATCGATCAAAAAGCTCAGCAGGCCAATGATACATAGTGGCACTACCAGTAATTTTAAACGCGTTGTCGCTATGACTGCCACCAGCAAGGCCAGTGAAAAAATAATTAATGTGAATGATGTCATCATCCCCGGATTGCCTTCTGGGGCAATGGAAGCAATCCCATAAGCGATTTTTTTCATCAATGTAATTCCCAACCCCATAATCTGGAGCGGGAGCCATTCCAGATAAAATGGCATCAGCAAGATTGATAAAACGGCAAAGGGCATAATAATCAGCGATATCACAGGCATGGCTAAAATATTGCCCAGCAAACCAAAGGGAGCCGTATTATTAAAGTGATAAGCAGCAAATAGGCCGCTTGCAACACCTGCCGCTATTGAGGTTACTGCGGTACCAATAATGGTTTTTTGTATCAGGTTCAGTCCCCAGTCGAGCCGCATTTTTTTGTGGTATTTCTCATTTTTGCCCCTTCCCGATGCCTGTTTCTTTTGTTGGCTCCACCAAGCATAAATTGCAATTAATGCAGCGGTCGCAGCAAAGGACATTTGAAAGCTTGGCCCAACAATTTCACTGGGCGACACCACGAGAATGACCAAGGCTGCAATACTTAAATTCCGCATTGAAATAGCTGACCGGTCAAACATTACCGACACCAGCATAATTGCCACCATCAAGAAACTGCGTTGTGCTGCCACGTCAGCTCCTGATATTCCTAGATAAAAAGCAGAGCTTAGCAATGATGCAAATGCTGCAAATTTTTTGACCGGATATTTCGCACTAAATTTGGGGAATAATGCTGCAAGGCTGCGAATAC
Organism: uncultured Paenochrobactrum sp.; assembly: GCA_947627865.1. GTDB lineage: Bacteria > Pseudomonadota > Alphaproteobacteria > Rhizobiales > Rhizobiaceae > Paenochrobactrum. The sequence goes on from CANQXU010000273.1 coordinate 989, forward strand.
CAATCATAACAACACCTGCAGCGAGCGCCAGATGCAAACCAGAAATGGACAAAACATGAGCTAAACCAGCATCACGCAAAGCCTCATTCGTTTTTTCAGTTATTCCTGTGCGATAACCAGTAATAAGAGCCGAAGCAATTGCTCCATTTTCTCCGCTTAACTGCTCTTCAATTTTTTCGGTTATTGTAAAGCGTAAATTAGATATAAAACGTTTGATACTTGTCAAAATTTCCGGGGATTCTTCCGCCTGACGAGTTTCCGGCTTCGTTATAATTTTTGGCACGCCTAGAAAAAAGCCACTTGCATCATTGCCTTGATAAAAATTATTAAAAGCAAAATCATAATTATGGGGTCTTACCGGACCAGATGAAGGGCGTAAGCGAACGATCCCTTCGATATAATCGCCTAGCTGGATATTTGCGGGTAAATCACGTGCAGTCACTCTTATTTTATTTAGACTATAACGGAGAACAGGTCGCTGCGTAGTTTCCACGATGACTTCAAGACGGAATGAACCATTGGCGAGTGTTGATAATGCAACGACCTCCCCTGTAATCTTTGTTGAAACGGCCGAACCCAGCATCGTCATTGGACGCATTTCTGTATGGCTTTTTGCAACGAGCAAGCCGATGCAAAACACTAAGCTCAACAAGGCAATATTTTTAATAAATACTCTTGACCTTGCGGCAAACAGAGTAACGCTTACTATGAGCGATGCTGACAGTAACGATCCCCAGCCCGGTTCAAAATTTAAACTGAAATAAGTAATGATACCACTTCCCAAAGCAATGGGGAGCAATAAAAAGCCTATACCCCGACCGCTTTCAAGAACGAGCATGGTCTGAATTGACGAACAAAATTTGGTAAAATATGCGATTGAAAGTCGGTGGCTCTCATGAGCAGGTTCTGCTGCATTTTCGCTGTTATGCAGATTTGTGTTTGCAATCACTTCGTAGGTGGAGCTACCTAGAAATGTGGACGTCGGAAATCTCTGCCCTTCATGCAAGGGCAGCTCATCCGGCAACTCGCCGACCTGATTTATTCCTTTATCATCCCCATGCATGGCTTCCCCGCCATGTTATCATTAAAAATGCAGCAATTAATGAGTTACATATTTGCGCAATAGACTGCCTATGCTACATGACTACCAGAAATAGTCGATGCCTCTTATGAGGCAGAGTCGCCTTAACAGGCGAAATGATCAAAAACTATATTGAATACCAGTTTTTGATAAATGAATACTACCGGAGCTAATATGTCCAAACCTGTCATCACGCGCTTTGCGCCATCTCCAACTGGTTACCTGCATATAGGCGGCGCCAGAACAGCTCTGTTTAACTGGCTATATGCCAAACACACCGGCGGGCAGATGTTGCTTCGCATTGAAGATACAGATCGTGAGCGTTCTACAGAAGCCGCCACCGCTGCAATTCTTGAAGGCCTGCAATGGCTAGGGCTTAACTGGGAAGGTGATGCTGTTTCTCAATTCGAGCGCGCGGCACGTCACCGTGAAGTTGCTGAAGAGCTGGTGGCAAAAGGCAAGGCCTATTACTGCTATACCTCGCCTGAAGAATTAGAACAAATGCGTGAACTGGCCAAACAGGAAGGTCGCCCTCCTCGCTATGATGGCCGCTGGCGTGACCGCTCACAAGATGAAGCGCCTGAAGGCATCAAGCCTGTTATCCGTATCAAAGCTCCCCGTGATGGCGAGACCGTTGTTCATGACTTAGTGCAAGGCGATGTCCGCTTCCCGAATAAAGATCTGGATGATTTCATCATTTTGCGATCAGATGGCACACCGACCTATATGCATGCTGTGGTGGTTGATGATCATGATATGAATGTTTCTCATATTATACGTGGTGATGATCACCTCACCAATGCGGCGCGCCAAACTATCATCTATCAGGGTATGGGTTGGGATGTGCCAAAAATGGCGCATATTCCGCTAATTCATGGTGCAGATGGTGCTAAACTTTCCAAGCGCCATGGCGCACTTGGTGTCGAAGCCTATCGAAGCATGGGCTATTTACCGGAAGCCCTGTGTAATTATCTCGCTCGCCTTGGCTGGAGCCATGGTGATGATGAAGTTATGTCAATCACTCAAATGATTGAATGGTTTGAAATTGAAGATGTCAATAAGGGTGCAGCCCGCTTTGACTTTCAGAAGCTTGAAGCCATTAATGGTCACCATATCCGTGCAAGTGATGATCAAAAACTCACTGATATGCTCATCGAGACATTACCCTATCTTGAAGATGGTCAGGCCACTCTTGATAAATTGAATGATAGCAACAAAGCACAATTGCTACATGCAATGCCTGGTCTGAAAGAGCGTGCAAAAACCTTGATTGAATTGGCTGATGGTGCCCAGTTCATTTTTGCCGAGCGCCCTCTAACACTGGATGAAAAAGCTTCTTCACTTTTAAATGATGAGGGACGCAGTGTTTTGGCTGCTGCTTTTACCAGCCTGTCATCAGTTGATGACTGGAAAGCTGCTAATCTTGATTCTGCCATGCGTGTTCTTGCAGAAGAAAAAGGCTTAAAGCTTGGTAAAATTGCTCAACCACTTCGGGCAGCTTTGGTTGGGAAAGCCACGTCACCGGGTGTTTTTGACGTTCTTGAAGTGTTGGGCAGGGATGAATCCCTTGCTCGTATTCAAGATCAGCTTAATTAACTTGGCTCTTGAGTAAAAAGTAAACAGAACGTGACAATTGAACCTAAAAATAAGTATTTACATGATTGAAACTTACAGCTTTTGCGGTAGTTTGAACCAGGAAATTGTCACGTTCTACTTTGTTGTTAAATAACCAGATCCGTAATAATTTCTATGCAGATGGCAACCTTTTGGTTGTGGGAAACTGAAAATGAAAGGAATACCAATGTCTGATAAGACAGCGAGTTTTAGCCTGGACGGCAAAACATTTGATCTACCCGTGCGATCAGGAACAGTCGGACCGGACGTTGTAGACATTGGGCCTTTGTACAAAAACTCCAAAGCATTCAC
>CANQXU010000274.1 GCA_947627865.1 uncultured Paenochrobactrum sp.
GCTTGCGTGCCCTTGCAGACTTCAATACTTGGTTGAGTGAGAACCCACGAAACTAATCGCACAATCAACATAAAAACAATAAAAAACCGGCACTTATGCCGGTTTTTTATTATTATACTTTACCAGTCAATCCGATTTTCATCAAAGTCCACTGGCGCTTTAAAGGCGAGATATCTGCAACTTCAAACGCTGAGCTACCTTGTTTTTTCAATATTTTTTTTAAGTAAACTTGCGATAGGCAAAAAGGCAGCAAAGCAGGTATTAGTGATTTCGGCAAATTATCAGCTTCTGTTTTAGCAATCAGGATATGCTCCTGAGCAAGCGCTGCCATTGCCTCAATGACAATTATAAAATCGCTAGGTTTTTGTGAGCTAAAAAAAGTCTCAGAACTAACTCCAGCAGCTTTTAAAATTTCTTTCGGTATATATAGCTGACGACGGGCACGATGGATTGGCAGCATACGGATCAAACCGACTATGGCTTGTGCAACACCCGCATGCCCTGCAAGATCGGTAAAAGCAACAGCTTTTTCTCTATCCAGAATAAACATTGCCATCTGAATGAGCAAAGAAGCTGTCTCGCCACTATAGCCTTCCAAATCGTTTCGACTGGGCATCGGATCATTATAAAGATCAAAAATCCGCGCTTCCAAATACTTATTAAATGCCTCCACGGGTAGGTTATAGGCAGAAATTGCCTGCATCAATGCAGCCGCAACAGGGTTGCTAACAGCATCACCGTGGCTCTGACCATTGATCAGATCAACCCACCACTGGAGGCGCACCTCTCCTGGCAATGCATCACGCACCACATCACGAATCCGTGCAATCTCGACATTAAAGGCGTAAAGAGCGGCTAAAGCCCCTCTTTTATTCTCCGGTGCATAAAGCACTGATAAATAGCGATCTTGATCACTTGAACGCAATAGATCAAGACAATGCTGTTCATTCTCAGTCATATCTATTCAACCGCTATGAGTGCTGCCGCAACCGCCCGGTCTTCTGCCAGCAATACATTATAGGTACGAACTGCAGCACCAGTACTCATCGGATCCGATGCAATATTATGTTTACGCAATATAGCACGCACATCCTCCGGCAGTCGGCGCAACTCTTGCCCCATACCCACCAGCAATATCTCGATGTCTTCAGCTTGGCTGAGGATCAGATCAAGATCAGAGACTTGTATAATAGGGCTTACTGCAGGCTCCCATCCATGAATTCCAGACGGCAAACAAAGTATTGAGCCTTTGTGCGACATATCCGCAAAGCGAAACCCGTAATTGCCATATGCATCAATTGGTGCGCGCCCGGGAAAATGGGCTTCCCGCATTTGAATACCAGCGGACATTTATACCTCCAGCTTCAGTGATTGAGCCAGCTCATCATTCATATTGTCATCGCCATCCATATCTTTACTGCGCTGTTTCAGACCAAATTGAACCAGCAACGGACCTGCAATAAAGATGGAAGAATAACTTGCAACAACAATACCGACCGTAAGAGCAAGCGCAAAGTTACGAATATCCGCTCCGCCAAAAACATAAAGCGGAACATGCGCGATAAATGTTACCAAGGAGGTCAGTACAGTACGAGACAATGTTTGATTGATAGAAGCATCAATAATAACAGGTAGCGGCACCGCTAAATAGCGACGCAAATTTTCGCGGATACGATCATAAATGACGATTGTATCATTCAGTGAATATCCAATAATGGTCATGATCGCAGCAACACTCCAAAGATTAAACTCCATCCCGAAAATAACGAACATACCAATAAGTATGATAACGTCATGGATGGTGGCGATAATCGCACCAAATGCGAGCTGCCAGCGGAATCGGAACCAAATATATAGAAATATCCCAAGCAGCGATAAAATGACCGCAAGAATACCTGCATTCGATAATTGCTCGGAGACTGTTGGCCCGACCACTTCAACACGCTGGAATGTATAATCCTGTGTGAATTCATCGCGTAATTTAACCGCCACAGTTTGCTCGGCTTCGTCACCAACTTCCTGACTTCCGATTAAAACAAGCGCTGCTTCTTCAGACTGAGCAGGCAGTACACGCGCACTTTCGATATTGAGTTCAGCCAATCGCTCTTGAATATCACGTAAATCAGCATCCCCGTCGCGTGCCTGCAGTTCAACCATTGCACCGCCGCGGAAATCGACACCATAATTCAGTCCGACATTAACAAATAAAGCTACGACAATAGCGCAAGCCAGTACTGAGGCACCAAGCGTTGCAAATTGCAAACGCATAAATGGTATTTTCGTCACTGTAGGGACAAGCTTGAGACGGCGCTTTGGTACTTCCGTTGGCTTGACAATGCGTATCCACTCGGAAATCAGCAAGCGCGTAAAGGTAAGAGTTGTGAATAGTGTGGTTGCAATACCAATCGTAACAGTGAGAGCAAAACCAAAGATCGGGCCGCTACCAAAAATAAACAATATAAGCGCGGGCAGTAATGTTGTTAAATTGGCATCAATAATTGTCGATAGTGCGCGGTAAAATCCAGACTCCATGGATTGCACAACGGAATAACCATGACGTCTGTCCTCACGCACACGTTCATAAATCAAGACATTCGCATCAACCGCCATGCCGATCGTCAGAACCAGACCCGCCACGCTCGCCAGACTAATATAGGCACCAATCAGTGATAGAATTGCCGTAAGAAGTATAATATTCGCAGCCAACGCAATCATGGCAATGACACCAAGAGTGCCATAAGACAAGATCATGAAAAGACCTACCAGCACTGCACCCAATGCAGCAGCAGTCATCGAGGCTGTGGCATAATCTTCGCCAAGTGCAGATGTGATCGTTCTTTCTTCAAGAACCGATAGCGGTGCTTCCAAAGAGCCGGAACTTAGAACAACAGCCAAATTAGAAGCAGCTTGCAAATCAAAAGCGCCGGTAATCTGCAGCTCATTAGAATCTATTTTCTGGTCGATCAGTGGTACCGAGATAACCTGCTGATCCAGAACAATAGCAAAAATACGCCCGCGATTACTGTTTGTAATATCCGCAATTTTTTTGCGCCCCTCAGGCGTTAGTGCAATGGTGATAACCGGTGTTTCTGAACCAGGCACATAGGCTGCATGAGCAGATAATATTTCCTGTCCAGTCAATATAGGCACATCACGAAGAACATAGCCTACCGGGGGATCATCATATGAGTAAACAACAGAAGCCCCCGCAGGTGGCGCTTCCTGAATTGCTTTATCCTGTGAAATTGTGCGATCAATTTCACGAAAACTAATATTGGCGGAAACACTTAAAATATCTTTTAAAAGCTGAACATCATAAAGGCCACGAACCTCAATGAGGATCTGCCCGCGGCGCTCCGGTTCAACCAATGAATCCTTATAGCCCAGCCCTTCCAACCGTTTTTCCAAAATGGCGGCTGTCTGTTCAACTTTTTCTTCATTCGCATTGGGAACTTGTACAATCAGCCGTGAACCGCCTGCCAAATCCAGTCCCAAAGAAATTTGTTTGGTCGGGATAAAGTCCGGAAGCTTGGATAAAGTCTCGCGGGAGAAAAAGTTTGGCAAAGTAATAATTATGCCAGCCAGTACCACTAACCAGATCAGTGCAGATTTCCAGCGCGAAAAATATAACATAAGCTGCGAATCCATAAAAAGTTGAAAAAAGACAAGGCGGAAAAGCTATACGCATTCCCGCCTTTAAAAACCATAGTGTCAAAGAACTAATGATTACTCAATGTCTTCAACAACAGTATCGCTGCCACTGATACGATGCGCGAGTGCGGCTTCCATAAACTCTGTCACTTCACCATCAAGCACATCTTGTGGTGCAGTACTTTCAACACCGGTGCGCAAATCCTTCACCAGCTGATAAGGCTGCAAAACATAAGAACGAATCTGGTGTCCCCAACCAATATCTGTTTTAGATGCATTGACAGCATCACTGGCTTCTTCACGTTTTTTCAGCTC
>CANQXU010000275.1 GCA_947627865.1 uncultured Paenochrobactrum sp.
GTGACACTTGCAGGTGTTGTAACAACTGAAAGTGCCAGATATTCACCGCTGCATTATCTGAGCCATCCAGGTGCAACAATCACTGTTACCGCATTAATTACTTGGTTCGTATTCAAGCAGAAAAACTATTTTGCTGAATGGGCAATCAATAGCGGGAAACAACAATTGGGTGTTGTCTGGGGATTAATCAGCTCTGCTGTTCCCGCATCAGTGCCAATCATCGCGTTCCTCATTCTTGCGTCGATCATGAAGCATTCAGGTCAAAATACGATGCTTGCTCTTGGTATTGCGGCGGTTGCTCCGGCTTATGTCTATGCATTCCTGGCAAACGGTATTGGCATATTGGGAGCATTTATGACCTCCAGCAGCACGTCATCACAGGTCATATTCTCTGAGCTGCAAGTCACACTGGCGAAAGCTAAAGGCTTACCCGAAGCTACAATTCTTGCAGCGCAAAGTGCTGGTGGTGCCATCGGCAATGCCATTGCGCCTGCGAATGTTGTAATGGGCGCAAGTACAACCGGTATTAATGGTCAAGAAGGCGCTATCCTTCGTAAAACCCTACCCTGGACACTTATTACCTTTGTTCTCACAGGTATTATGACTGTCCTGTTGGTAGTGATCACTCAATAAAGGAAGGCAATTATGATTAAGAGAATTTTACAAAATCGCCTCTCATATCTGAGTGTGTCGCTTATTCTATTTTTAGTTGCCCTGCCATTGATCAGTTTGGGCACGACACGCGACTGGAAGCTTGTTTCCGGTCTCGGCATGGTTGCGATGAGTGTTGCAGCGGTTATCCCACCGCTTCAGCGCATCCTTTTCCCTCCTAAGGCTAAATGACGAAGAAAGGTTAACATGATACATTCTAATGGGCCAAGAACTGGCAGACCTTCCGTTTTTGCTTCCCGTGGTATGGTCAGCAGTCCGCATTATTTGGCATCGGAATCCGGACAGAATATTTTACGCCGTGGCGGAAGCGCGGTTGATGCGGCAATCGCCGTCAGTGCAACACTTTGTGTTGTCTATCCGCATATGGCAGGCTTGGGCGGTGATGCATTTCTGCTCATTGCCGGCGGCAAGGCAAATGGCGTTGAGGCGATTGAAGCAACCGGACCTGCCGCCGCACTCGCAACACGTGAATTCTACAAGTCAAAAGGCTATACTGACCAAATCCCCATGCGCGGTCCTTTGGCAGCACTCACCGCTCCAGGCGTTGTTGATGGATGGCGGCTAGCCCATGAGCGCTATGGTAAACTCCCATGGAAGGAGCTCTTTGCCGATGCAATTGAATATGCCCGCAAAGGCATGGCCGTTACCCGTTCGCTTGCAGACTGGTTGGTAACAGATGAAAAAATCCTCAACCAGAACAAAGACATGGCGAGGATTTATTTACCAAAAGGCAAGCCACAGCGAGAGGGCGAGCTGATTAAGCAAGAACAACTTGCCAAGACTTTCGAATATCTTGCCGAGCATGGTGCGCGTAAAGGCTTTTACGAAGGCCCAATCGCACAGGAAATGGCCAAAGGGCTAGAAGCGATGGGGTCACCATTGCGTTATGAAGACTTCAGTTCTTATCATGCCAATTGGGCAGAGCCGATTGTCGGCAGTTACCGCGGTTATGATGTTTATCAGCTGCCACCAGCAACACAGGGCTTTGCAGCGTTGCAGATTTTAAATCTGCTTGAGCAATATGATGTTAAAGAATGGGGGCCGAATACGGCTGAATATTACCATCATATGGTCGAAGCAATAAAAGTTGCCTTTGCCGACCGCGATGAATGGTTGAGTGATCCGGCTCATGTTAATATTCCGCTGGATGTGTTTCTATCGAAAGAATACGCGCAAAAGCGTAAAGCCTTGATTACAGCTGAAAGAGCGCTTGATGCTGAAGATATTGAGGCAGGCATCAAATTTGGAGATAAAGGCAAACGCACTCCGCCGGATGGTGACACAGTCTATTTTTGTGCTGCCGACTCCGATGGGTTGGTTGTCTCCAATATCCAGTCAATTTATCATGATTTCGGCTCTGCCGTTATTGCTGGTGACACCGGCATTATCATGCAAAATCGTGGCTCATTCTTCTCATTAGAAGAAGACCATCCCAATACGCTGGAGCCAGGAAAGCACACCTTCCATACGATTATTCCAGCCATGCTGATGAAAGACGGAAAGCCCGTTATGGCTTACGGTACAATGGGTGGTGAGGGGCAGCCGCAAACACAGGCTGCAATGCTCACCCGCATTATCGATTTCGGCTTTAACGTTCAGCAGGCAATTGAAGCGCCACGCTGGTTGATGGGGCGCACCTGGGGCACTGTATCACGTGATCTGGTGTTGGAATCACGCATTCCTGAAGAAGCCATACGGGAATTACGCCTGCGCGGACATCCGGTTAAAATGGCTGCGGGCTGGGATGGGACACTTGGCCATGCTCAGGCAATCATGATCCATCCAGAAAACGGAACCTATGAAGGCGGTGCAGATCCTCGTGGTGACGGCATGGCTTTGGGGTACTGAGCCGATTTAACATATTAACAAAAAGGGCATGATTATCATAATCATGCCCTTTTCATTTAAACGCGAACAACAAATGGTCTGTTACGCACGACCATAAATATCATTGTAGCGAACAATATCATCCTCACCCAGATATTCGCCACTTTGCACCTCAATCAGCACCAAGGGCAACAAGCCCGGATTTTCCAAGCGGTGTAAATGCCCGCAAGGAATATAGGTTGACTGGTTTGTTGTCAGCAGACTGACATCTTCGCCGTTCGTAACTTTAGCAGTTCCCGACACAACCACCCAATGCTCGGACCGGTGGTGGTGCGATTGCAGGCTCAGCCTCATACCTGGCTTGACCACTATGCGCTTAATCTTGAAGTTTTCCCCCTCCTCCAAAACGGTATAAGTCCCCCAAGGGCGATGCGCCGTACGATGGAGTTGAGCGGCTTCATGACCGCTATTCTTAAGTTTAGTGAAGATGGATTTTACTTGCTGACCCTTTGTCTTGTCAGCAATCAGCAATGCGTCAGCAGTATCTACAACCACCAAATCATGAACGCCAATCATGCTGATCAATCGATCATCGCAATAGACAAAGTTATTCTCACTATCTTCGAGAATAGCTTCACCCGTCAAGCGGTTTCCATTCTCGTCGGCTTCAACCAGCTCAGCGATTGCAGCCCAGGAACCAACATCGGACCATCCGCAATCAACCGGAACACAGGCAATATTCTGAGCTTTTTCCATCGCGGCATAATCAATAGAAATTGCTGGTACTTTGGAAAATATTGTCTGGTCGGCCTCAAAGGTTTTAACACCTCTTTGCTCGCCAGATGACGTATTTTCAGCAACGTCCTTAACGGCATCCAAAATTTCAGGTGCATGAAGTTGCAAAGCATCAATCATAACACCTGCTTTGAAGCAGAACATACCCGAATTCCAAAAGTAGTTTTGGCTGGCAAGATATTCTTGCGCCGTTGCTTCATCCGGCTTTTCAACAAATCGCAAAACGCGGCTTTTATCTTGCGGGTCTGTTTCTATGTAACCGTAACCAGTCTCGGGTCTTTCTGGCTGAATACCAAAAGTAACAATTTTATCTTGTTTCGCGAGAAGCTCGGCCTGTTCAACAGCATCACGAAATGCAGCTTCATCCTTAATCATATGGTCAGCAGCCAAGATCAGGACAACAGCATCGGAACCATAGACATTCTGGATATGTAAGCTCGCCCAAGCGACTGCAGCAGCGGTATCCCGCCCCATCGGCTCAAGCAAAAACTGATTTTCAATATTTTCGACACCTGTTTCTGCATAGGCATCCAGTGTCAAAAACGTAAAATCACGATTAGTCACAGTGATAATATTGGTCACACCAGACAGTGC
>CANQXU010000276.1 GCA_947627865.1 uncultured Paenochrobactrum sp.
GTCAATTCGCTTTATGCAGTTTACCAGACAGATCCAGATGGCTTCGAAGCAAAATATTTTGATATGCTGAAAGCCGGTGGCACCAAACATCACAAAGAATTGCTTGCGCCATTTGGTCTTGATGCAACAGATCCAGATTTTTGGAAAAAAGGTTTGTCAGTGATTGAGGCAATCATTGATGAATTGGAGCAGATGGAAGACGCGTGAGCAGGTGTAAAGCTGCAATGTCTTACGAATATGCCGCTTGTTTAGATGAAACTATTTTGTTTCGTGATGAGATTTCGGGCGAAGAGATAAGTTTTTCTTCGCCTGAAAAACTTATCATCGCAACTAAAGCGGATGAGTTTGAGGCAGCATTTGCAGCTTTGCAGACGGCACATTCTCATGGCAAATATTTAGCTGGTTATATGTCTTATGAAGCGGGTTTTTTACTTGAACCAGCTTTGAATGATTTGTTGCCGGAAAAGCGGGATGTGCCGCTTTTATGTTTCGGGGTTTTCGATAGTCCTGATCAGGTGCCGGATAAACTTCAATTTTCTAAACCTGCTGAGCACGCTAGAAAAACTGCAATAGAGCATTTTCGACCGCTCTGGGATAAAGAACAATACCGTATTCGGTTTGAAAAACTGCACCAGCATTTGGCTCAGGGCGATTGTTTTCAGGGTAATCTCACATTTCCGATTGAGGCAGAATGGGAGGGAGATGCTTTCGCTCTTTTCCTTCAATTGGCAGAAAAACAGCCCGTCGGCTATGCTGGGTTTTCGACACTTGGGAAAAGCAAGGGGGTTCCGTTAATCGCATCCCGTTCACCTGAGTTGTTTTTTCGTGTGGACGCCGATGGTTTTATCGAGACGCACCCAATGAAAGGAACAACGCCGCGCGGCAATACACCAGCGGAAGATGATGCATTACGTGATTTCTTGACTAAGGATGAAAAAAGTCAGGCAGAAAACCGGATGATAGTTGATCTGCTGAGAAATGATATTTCGCGCATCAGTGAGGCCGGAACTGTCGAAGTGCCAGAGCTTTTTAAAGTTGAACGTTTTAAAACAGTTCATCAAATGATCAGTAAAATACGGGCGAAATTATTACCGGATTTAACGATCCGACAGCTGTTTGGCGGGCTTTTTCCTTGTGGTTCCATCACTGGCGCTCCTAAAATAAGCGCAATGCGGATTCTTTACGCTCTGGAAGAGCAGCAAAGAGGCGCATATTGTGGTGCTATGGGATGGATCGCGCCGGATAAACAAATGTGCTTTAATGTCATGATCCGGACAATAACGCTCTTTGACAATGGCAAAGCGCGTTTCAATGTCGGGGGAGGGGTTGTTTACGATTCAACGGCAACTGCGGAGTATGAGGAATGTCTTTTGAAAGCAAAGTTCGTGATGGCACAGCACTAAATTTGCCAGACTACCAGTTAATTGAGACTTTCCGCTTCGAGCCAGAACGTGGATTTATACGGCTTGAAAAGCATATAAACAGACTGGAGCAATCAGCTCGCGAACTGGGTTTTTCTTTTCAAAGGGAAAAGCTAAAAACAATATTGAACGAGCGCGCTTTTTCTCTCAAAGCTTTGCGTGTTCGTATTTCACTTGATCCTCTAGGGAATATTGATCTTGAAACGGTTCCTTACATCCATCCGAATAAGGATGTGATATGGCGCTTAGGCATTGCCAAAACACGCCTAAATCATAAGGACGTCCTGCTCGCTCATAAAACAACACGACGTGGTCTTTATAATGAGGCAAGAGAAGAATATTCTCGCAGCGAAATTGATGAGGTCATTCTTTTAAATGATCGTGATGAGGTTTGTGAGGGAACTATAACCACTATTTTTGCTGATTTTGGAGATGGTATCTATCATACGCCCCTCTTATCTTGTGGCCTGCTCAATGGTGTTTTGCGCGCAGAAATGCTGGAAGCAGGAAAAGCAATAGAATCCATACTGACTGTCAATGATCTGCAAAAGGCAAAGCAGCTTTGGCTGGGTAACTCATTGCGTGGATTGCTAAAAGGGCAGTTGATCTTGTGATATTGGCAGTTGGTAAGTCAAAATCAGTGTATTTATGTGGCAGTCGTGTAACGCATATCAGATAATCGAGTTTATATTCGCTAAAAGACTTGTTTTGATATAATTTAAACGACATCAAAGAGAATGAGTATTTATCGGAGAGCCTGATATGAAATCTTTGCGCAAGATTGTTCCTGTTTTAGCTGTTGGTTTAGGTTTGGCGGCTTGTCAGTCCCCAGGTCCTGGTACTTCTCCTTATCAACAAACACGTCCGGTTTCAGCAGTTGATGGTAGCTGGGCTGATCCGAACGGGATTATCTCGCGCTTTAACGCAGGTGTTTTTGAAACACGCACAACTGATACCAATGAGAAGCTTGCGGAAGGTAACTACCGCTATTTGAACCCTCAATTGGTAGAAATCGATATGCGCTCAATCGTGCGCGGCACGGCATCTAAAGTTAATTGCGCGCTGGTTACACAGTCGCAGCTAAACTGCACAACCTCGGAAGGTGCGCAGTTCTCATTGCGACGTGCTTAATTCTTCCAGATGAGCCTATCCTCATTATTTTGTTCCAAAACAACTTGATGGGGATAGCAGTGCGTTTGATGTTTGCGCTCTCGCAATCATCATTACAAAAAATACTGAAATAACTGTTATTTCAAAAAATTGATTTCTTCACCCTTGTTATACATATACGAGTGGTTGTAATGACATATACACAACACTGCTATTTTCTCTTTTAGCGAGCTTGTGTGAGTAGTAGAAATTTATAGATTTAGTTTTATCAGGGAAAAAAGATGCAACAACAAAATCCTGCCAATCATCAGCAAGAGGCTCTAACGCTTCCCAAGGTTGGGGTTTTGCTGGTTAATCTGGGTACACCGGATGGAACAGATTATTGGCCAATGCGGCGCTATCTGGCACAGTTCTTATCTGACCGCCGCGTGATTGAGTGGCCTAGAGCTATTTGGCTGCCGATTCTTTACGGCATTGTACTTAGCAAACGCCCCAAATCTTCAGGTGCTATGTATGATCGGATTTGGAACAAGGAGCTGAATGAATCTCCTTTGCGCACTTTTACGCGCTCACAAAGTGATAAGCTCGCAGCCAGCCTCAAAGATTATGATAATGTCGTTGTTGACTGGGCGATGCGTTATGGTCAGCCTTCCATTGAAGATGCAGTTGATCGCTTGATGGATCAGGGATGCGAGCGCATTGTGATGTTCCCGCTTTATCCGCAATATTCAGCAACGACGACAGCAACCGTTAATGACGATTTTTTCAAGGCATTGATGAAAAAGCGCTTTATGCCGGCTGTTCGTATCGTGCCGTCATATGAAAAAGAAACAGTTTATATCGAAGCTTTAGCGCAATCTATTGAAAGCCATATAGCTGGACTTGATTACGAGCCGGAAGTGATTCTGGCTTCCTATCATGGCATCCCTAAAAGCTATGCCGAAAAAGGAGATCCCTATCCGCAGCAATGTCTTGAGACATCACGTTTATTGCGCGCGCGCTTGGGGATGGATGAGAATAAATTTCGGACTACTTTCCAGTCTCGGTTTGGGCCAGAAGAATGGCTCCAGCCTTACACCGATGATACAGTTGAAAAACTGGCTAAGGAAGGTGTGAAGACCATGGCTGTTCTCAATCCTGGCTTTGTTGTTGATTGTCTTGAGACTGTTGACGAAATCGGCCACGAGGCGGCAGAAGAATTTGTCGAAGCCGGTGGCGATAAATTTACGCATATTCCTTGTTTAAATGATAGCGACGAGGGTATGAAAGTGATTGAGGCTATGGTTAGAAGAGAACTACAAGGTTGGGTGTAATACTCAATATTAG
>CANQXU010000277.1 GCA_947627865.1 uncultured Paenochrobactrum sp.
AACTTGATTTTATCACCAGTCAGCTTCGTCACATCAATGACTTCAGCCCTTGCAATTAAATCTTCCAATTCGACTACGCGGCCTTCATTATGGCTTTGGGCTTCTTTGGCAGCATGATATTCAGCATTTTCTGAAAGATCACCATGGGCGCGTGCTTCAGAAATCGCCTCAATAATACGCGGCCTTTCCCCTTGCTGGCGCCAGCGCAATTCTTCTTTCAGCTTTTCAAAGCCGCCCGGGGTCATCGGGAATTTTTCCATGCCCTATCCTTTCATGCCTGTTCAAGGCATCCTTTTCTGTATTCTTTATGACGCTACCAAAATATCGCCAAAAGAACTTCAGCAGCACCATGATATGAACATCGTACCGGCAGACAAAAAGAAAACGGTCACCGAGAAAACCGGAACCGTTCTTGCTGAGTTTCGTTCATTATAGCATTTGTTTCAATTATTTCACATACTAAAAAGATTATTTAGAAAATAACCTCCCTTTTGTGCCTTTTTGACGGAAACACAAAGTTGGACTTTACACATTTAACAAAGCCAATCATATTTTTTTGCTACAAATAAAATTCGTCACACTATCAGGATATGAATACTTATCCGCAACGGCAGTCATTTTAAGCATGGAATACCACCTAATCATGACCCATGAATTATATGCATAGCTAGTCTATACTAGTCTTAAAGAAAAAATGATAGTAGAAACAAATATTTAAGCAGATAAAATCAATAAACCAAGAATTCCTGCGATGCTAAACGCCTAAAAAACAATGAAGTAGGACAGTAGAGCATGACAAACATTTGAAAGCGTCCATACCAAAGCTTTCAAACAAGCACTTATTTAAGGCATTTAACGCGCTGTTTATTTGAATTGCCTAAACGCGTAGACTTGATTAGTATAATCTACGATGCGCTCTCGATTTAGTTTTTTTAATAACTGCAGCTGTTTTAGTCACTGTCACTTGACTGTAAAATGATCCCGCCTAATTTGGGCGAATCTGGAGCAGTAGTGCTTTAGTAACAATCGGTGGCTTCCCAATCACCGGTAGTCATGAGGAAAATAACAATGAACCGCAGCAACGCGTTTTCCAATTTTACACGCAGAGATTTGCTCAACATGATCGGCACCACCGCAGGCGGTGCAATGATGTATCAAGCAATGACTTCTCTCGGACATGCAAGTGAATCCGTCTATAAAGGCCCGATTAAGCTTGATGGCGACCCAAAAGGCGCCACAATCCTGATCCTCGGCGCCGGTTTGGCTGGTATGACAGCAGCGCTTGAAATGCGTAAAGCTGGTTATAACGTTAAAATTATTGAGTATAACGACCGCCCGGGCGGCCGTAACTGGACTGTGCACGCAGGTGACAAGTTCAAGGAAATCGATGGTACAGAACAGACCTGTGAATTTGAAGAAGGTCAGTACAGTAACCTCGGCCCTTGGCGCATTCCTTACCACCACCATGCTGTGCTGGATTATTGTAAGCGTCTGAATGTTCCTCTGGAGCCTTTCCAGCAGCTGAACTACAACGCATTCCTACACAACACCAAAGCCTTCGACGGCAAGCCACAGCGCATTCGCGATGTGAAGACTGACTTTGAAGGTCATGTCGGTGAATTGATGGCAAAAGCCACCAATAAAGGCGCCTTGGACGATGTCATTACCAAAGAAGATAAAGAAATTCTTCTCGAAGCAATGCGCTCTTGGGGTATGCTCAACGAGAACATGGAATATGTAAAAAGCTTGCATACTTCCGAGTATCGCGGCTTTGACAAAATGCCTGGTGGTGGCGTTGGTGCGGCTCCGACAGCGAGCGAACCATACGAACTAGATACACTTCTGCAGTCAAGATTGTGGAGCTTCCTCGGGAACTTCACCAACTACGAATTCCAGACCACAATGTTCCAGCCGATTGGCGGCATGGGCCAGATCGGTAAGGCATTCGCCCGTGAAGTTGGCGATCTGATCACTTACAACTGTAAAGTTAACAAGATCGAACAGGGTGAAAAAGGCGTTACCGTTACCTACGAAGACGTCACAAATCCTGGTAAAATGGTTCAAGTTGAAGGCGACTGGTGCATTTGTACCATTCCACTGCCAATTCTCGCTCAGATCGATATGAACGTATCGAGCGAAATGAAAGCAGCGATCGCAGCTGTTCCTTATGTTTCTTCCGTTAAATTCGGCCTTCAGTTCAAGCGCCGTTTCTGGGAAGAAGATGAGCACATCTTTGGCGGTATTTCCTTCACCAACCTGCCAATCCGCCAGATTTCCTATCCTTCCACACAGTACAACACCACTGGCAAGGGTGTACTTCTTGGTGGCTACACATGGAATGGTCCAAACTCATACGAGTTTTCATCCATGCAGCCTAAAGAGCGTATTGCAGCAGCAATTGAGTTCGGCTCACAGCTTCATCCGCAGTACAAAGAAGAGTTCGAAACTGGTGTTACTTGGGCATGGCATCGCAGCCCGTATACCCTCGGCTGTGCTGGTGACTGGACTCCGGAACTGCGTGAAGAGCATTATGAGAACATGGTCAAAATCGACGACCGTATTGTTCTTGCCGGTGAACATTGCTCTTACATCCCGGGCTGGATGGAAGGTGCGATACTTTCCGCTCTGAACACGGTCGAAAGACTTCATGAACGAGTCATCAAAGGCTGAGGCTGAACAGCTTCCTCCCTCGTTTAATGAAAAGGATTAAAACGATGACTACGAACACTTTTGCATCCCGCGCATTGCGTCTGATCGCTGCTACAGGTGTTGCACTTACCGCTTCGGCCTCAATGAGTTTTGCAGACTCAGCTGGCGAAGGGCTGAGTGAAGGCAGCATGATCCATGCCCGTTCAGGCAAGGAAATCTATGAAACCGTTTGCCAGGCATGCCATTTGGCAGAAGGCAAAGGCGCAGTTGGTGCTGGTTACTACCCACCACTAGCCAATAACGAAACACTCGAAGAAGCCAGCTATCCGATCTATGTTCTGCTGCACGGCCTAAAAGGCATGCCGGCAGTTGGCAAGATGATGGATGACGAGCAGATTGCTAATGTCGTCGGCTATATCCGCACCAACTTTGGCAATGACTATAAAGAACCAGTCACTGCTCAGGACGTTGCTGATAGTCGCGACTAATATGACTTTAAGAAAGGGCGCTGTGGAAACAACGCCCTTTTTTTAACTCTGCCTTTTTCTGGCCCACTTTACCGGAAAAATCATTCTTGCAATAATGAGCCCTTACAAGGAAAAGATACATGAACAAGTTCGCCCTTCTCGCAGCCGGTGCTGTGTCGCTATTGTTTGCCAATCAGGCAAACGCAGAAGATGTTATCCGCCACCTTAACGAAGGCTCAACCTTCCCTATTGCCAAAGCAGTCGAAGTTCCTGCAAGCAAAGCGACAGTTTATCTTAGCGGTGCTGTGCCGAGCGTTATTGACGAAAAAGCAGAGAAAAACACGATTGCTGCATATGGTGATACCAAAGCGCAAACAGAGACTGTATTCCAGTCAATTGACAAAAGCCTGAAATCCATGGGTCTGGAAATGGGCGATGTGGTTAAAATGCAGGTTTTCCTCGTTGGTGACCCAGAAAAAGACGGCAAAATGGACTTTGCCGGCTTCATGGATGGCTACACCCAGTTCTTTGGCACAGAAGAACAACCAAATCTGCCATCACGCTCAGTTATGCAGGTAGAAGCGCTTGCTAGCCCGGCTTGGTTGGTTGAAATTGAAGTCACCGCTGTTCGCAAATAATCGAATAAAGTCTGACTTTTGAAAAGGCTGCCTTTTAGGCAGCTTTTTTGTTTGGAGACAACGCAATAC
>CANQXU010000278.1 GCA_947627865.1 uncultured Paenochrobactrum sp.
AAAATTCTTAAAATTCCGATGATGGTACATGTTGGTGAACCCCCTGCCCTTTATGATGAAGTTCTCGAAATTTTAGGCCCTGGCGATATTGTAACGCATTGTTTCAATGGTAAAGTGGGTAGCAGCATCATTGAAGATGAAGACCTTTTTGAACTTGCGGAGCGTTGTGCAGGAGAAGGTATTCGTCTGGATATCGGGCATGGTGGAGCTTCATTTTCTTTCCGTGTAGCCGAAGTTGCCATCGAGCGCGGTTTACTTCCCTTCTCTATATCGACTGATGTTCATTTGCGCAGTCTCAACCAGTCTGTTTGGGATCTAAGCACTACAATGTCTAAGCTTTTAAGCGTCGGTATGCCATTTGAAAAGGTAATCGAAGCGGTTACCCATGCGCCTGCGGAAGTTATTGGATTGCCGATGAATGACCTTTTGATTAAGGGCGCCAGAAGTGAGTTTACCCTCTTTAATGTTGTAGATTCAGATTTGGAAGTCACGGATTCACTGGGTCATCAAGCAAAACTCAACCGCTTGTTTGAGCCCCGTTTTGCAATCATTGGAACGGATGTTTTCGCCTCCGAGCGCTATCAGCCCATAGCTATAGAAAAAGTGGATCACAGCCATGGCTATTGCTACCGCTAAAAAACGCATTTGAAAATATGTGTGTGGGCAGCGCAAATAAAAGGCTGCATTCATAAAATGATTTGGCCGGAAAATTCGGCCAACAGTACTTTAAACATCATGGGCATGATTATGTTTAAGAGAGATAACTCATTGAATAAAAACGATATTATTGATTGCTATCAGCGTTTGGATGCATTGGGGATCAAGCTGCCCGATGCTCCCCCTCCTATCGCAAATTTTGTAACACATGTGATTGACGGTAAGACGCTCTATCTTTCCGGTCAGGGTCCGCGTGAAGCAGATGGTATGCTGCATAAAGGCAAAGTTGGCTTAGATATAACACCGCAAGAAGCATATAAACATGCGCGGCTTACCGGGATCAATTTACTCGCAGTCATGCATCAGGCTCTTGGTGATCTCAACAAAATAGAGCGTGTTATCAAATTATTCGGTATGGTGAATGCGGCTCCAGGCTTCGAAAGACATCCGGAGGTTATTAATGGCTGCTCGGATCTTTTCATCGAAGTGTTTGGAGATAAAGGGCAACATGCGCGCTCCGCTGTTGGGTTAGGCTCATTGCCCGATAATATCTCGGTTGAGATTGAAGCAATTATCGCATTGGTTGAGTGAGATTTGCCACGGGAGAGTTTTCATGCTTGCGCCAGCCCATCAAAGTCTCAATACGTTCAGCAGATTGCTGGACGCTTTGCACATAAAGCTTGCTGTCTTCCCGAATTTTTTGCTCAGGAAGAACAACAGAGATAGTGGCGACGCATGCGCCCTCTTCATTGCAAATTGGAGAGGCTATACAAGCAACAGCATAATCGGACTCACCAGCCTGTATCGAAATCCTGTCGCTAAATGCAGCAGCCGCAGCCTCCGACAATATTTGGGCGTCTGTATCGGCTCGTCCCGTTGGAGAGGAAGAAGCACAGCGTTTAAACAGTGTGAGACGGTCATTTTCAGACCAATGTCCGACAAGCAAGCGACCCGACGCAGTCCAGTTCAATGGCACGCGTGTGCCAACCCGCGATGTGATTTGAAAATGCCCTGGCCCATCGGCCATGGCCAATACCTGCATATAATCACCGTCAAGGCCGCAAAGCTGTATGGTTTCGCCAATATCACGGCAAAGATCATGCATTTCGCTATTCGCAACACGCAAAAAATCAAGAGAGTGGGCATAGGCCAAACCATAGTGATAAAGGCGCTCGCCAAGCCAAAGAAGACCTGCTTCATCACGGCTCAGGAGCTTCTTTCCCACCATATCATCAACGATGACATAGACAGTAGACAAAGGTGCACCAATGGCCTTGGCTATAGCATAGGCGCCACTGGGGGTAGCGCTCTCATAGAGAAAATCAAGAATTTGCAAAACGCGATCAATGCCGCTAACGCGAGAACGTTTTGGAGCAGCCACCTGCTTTGGATCTTCTTTATTTGTGTTAGCCAAATCAGACGGGGCGCTATGCTTATTCACTACAGGTCTCCACATCATGTAAACGAAATTTGCATAATAGAATTACACAATTACGAAGCAAATGCCAGTCTTATAGAATAAAATGCTATTCTTAATAATAAAAAACCTCAGTGAGGGGATAAAGAATGTCAGAAGTTAACATCCACGAAAAGCTTGGTCTGCGACAGGTCATCAATGTTTCAGGCACGATGACCGGCCTTGGTGCCTCCATTGCTGTTCCTGAAGTCGCCAAAGCTATGGCAGAAATTTTACCGCAATTTGTTGAAATTAATGATTTACAACGTGCTGCTAGCAAAGTGATTGCCCGCCTTACAGGTGCAGAAACAGGCTTTATTACGGCTTCATGCTCGGCAGGCATAACCCTTGCTGTTGCGGGTGCAATGACCGGCAACAATCTAGCATTGATTGAGCGCCTGCCCGATACCACTGGCTTGAAAGATGAAGTCATAGTCCAAATGGGGCATATAGTCAGCTATGGCGCTCCTGTTGATCAGGCGATCAAGCTCGCGGGCGCAAAGCCGGTGATGATTGGTCAGGCAACAACTGCTTATGACTTTCACCTTGAAGGTGCGATTAATGAAAAAACTGCCGCTGCCATTTATGTGGTATCGCACCATGTTGTTAATTATGGCCTGCTTGATCTGAAACGCTTTGCGCAAATATGTCATGCAAAGAACATTCCGGTCATAGTTGATGCAGCTTCAGAATATGATCTGAGAGGTTTTTTAGAGGCCGGTGCAGATGTTGTTCTTTACTCTGGACATAAATTTTTAGGTGGCCCGACCTCGGGAATTGTAGCAGGTAAAAAAGAGCTGGTGCGTGCAGCTTTCCTGCAAAATCTTGGCATTGGTCGTGGCATGAAAGTTGGGAAAGAGAGTATTTATGGTGCTATTGCTGCATTGGAAGCATGGGAAGTCCGTGATCATGCCGCAATCAGAAATCGGGAAAAAAATATCCTCGCCTACTGGCAAGAAGAACTTTCCGGCTTGCCAGGCGTTAAGACAATCATTGAACCGGACCCAACCCATAATCCACTGGATCGCCTGCGCATTAATATAACGCCTGAAGAAACCCACATTACGGCTTGGGATTTAGTCGATGCACTTGGCAAAGGCACGCCACCTGTCATTGCACGGGATCATGAAGTTGAGCATCAATATTTTTATCTTGATCCATGTAACTTGCATGCCAAGCAAGAAGTCATAGTGGCACAAAGATTAAAAGAAGAATTAGCGAAAGCTCGCACCAGCAATGAGATCATTGCAACACCATTAGCCGAGCGCAGTAAATCACGTTTTGACGCGCTTCAAAATTGGCCGGACTAATTCATAAATTATGACATAACAATAGATTATAAAAATAAGTTAATTATTAAAATCAATTGAAACTATAGGGAACAGGCATTTAAAATGGGAGATTTAACGATGGAAAGATCAGAAAATCTTGAACCTGTTTTGTCAGTTGAAGGGTTGAGTACCAGCTTTTTAAGTGATGGAAAATGGCTCCCCGTTGTAAAAAATATCAGCTTTGATGTGAAAGCGGGCGAAACGGTTGCAGTTGTCGGCGAATCCGGATCAGGAAAAAGTGTAACATCACTTTCCATAATGCGCTTGCTGCAACCAGATACCAGCCGCATAACTGGCAAGGTTTTGCTTAATGGACGCGATTTGCTTCAAGAGAGCGAGGCGCAAATGCGCACTGTTCGCGGCAAT
>CANQXU010000279.1 GCA_947627865.1 uncultured Paenochrobactrum sp.
CCGGAATTGCCCGCAGAAGCACTGGCAGGTGATTTCGTTTTTTATGATGCCGATACCGCTCATAATGAACAGTTTCCTTGGAGTATGGGCAATTCGCCAATGCCGATGATTGCGCTGATCGGATCGGAAGTTCCGGGACGCCTGAAATGGGCAATGGAAATGGGCGCACATGCACAATTGCTGAAACCCGTCGCCGATAAAGGTGTCTATGCAGCGCTTTTGGTGGCGCGGAGCAATTTTGACCATGCGAAAGCATCAGAAGCCGTTGTGGCCGATTTAGAAAAACGTCTGTCGGCACGGCAAACTATTGTTCAGGCTGTGATGATTTCCATGATGAAGGGCAAGACCGAGGCGGAAGCCTATGAGTTTTTGCGACAAGTCGCCATGGCCTGGCGCGTAACTATTGAGACGGCGGCAGAGCGTATTGTCGCCAATCATTCTACAGAGAGAGGCGCCAAAGATGGCAGACGCTACGACCTCGCCTGACCTTTTAGCGACGCCAAAACGCGGACGCTCAAAAATGCAGCGATTATTGCATCGTAAGCTTGCATTGCTGGGTCTGTTTATCATTTTGGTGTGTGTTGGTGGCGCAGTTTTTGCCCATTGGCTTGCACCTTATGATCCCAATGAACAGTTTTTTGACGGCTTGACTATTGAAGGCTCCCCACTGCCTCCCGGACGGGAGTTTTGGTTTGGCACCGACCTTCTGGGGCGTGATCTGTTTTCCCGTCTGCTCTATGGTGCGCAGACATCTTTGGTGATCGGTCTTGTCGCCAATGGCACAGCATTGCTTATCGGCACTTTGATTGGTGTTACGGCTGGCTATTTTCGCGGGCTGACCGGCTCCGTATTGATGCGCTTCACCGATCTGATGATGGCTTTTCCCGCTTTGCTTTTGGCGATCTGTCTGGCTGCGATTTTTTCGCCGTCCTTATGGATCGTGGCGATGGTTATTGCTTTTGTGAACTGGGTACAAACCGCACGCGTGATCTTCACCCAAACATCTTCTTTGGCAGAGCGTGATTATATCGCCGCAGAAAAAACACTGGGGGCAGGGCATGGCCGTATTCTGTTCAAGCATATTCTGCCGCATTTGATCCCGACACTGATTGTCTGGGGCACACTTGGAATTTCCACGACAGTGCTGCTGGAAGCGACCTTGTCTTATCTTGGGGTGGGGGTGCAGCCGCCAACACCATCATGGGGCAATATTATCTTCGAAAATCAGACCTATTTTCAGTCAGCTCCCTGGCTGGTCTTTATCCCCGGTGCGGCCATTTTGTTACTGGCGCTGGCCTTTAACCTCGTAGGGGATGCGCTGCGCGATATTCTCGACCCAACACAACAGGGGCGTGACTGATGCTTGCTTATATTATGCGCCGGCTCATCCAGTCTGCGCTCATCCTGCTGGGTGTTTCATTTATCACATTCGTGCTGCTTTACGTGCTTCCGGCCGATCCGGTACGCCAGATCGCAGGTCGCTCGGCAACGGCAGAAACTGTCGCCAGTATCCGGCAGCAATTGGGGCTGGATCAGCCATTTATCGTTCAATATGGCGATTATTTGTGGAACCTGCTGCATGGTAATTTCGGCCGCTCTTACTTGCAGAAAACGGAAGTTGCCGAGCTCATTGTGTCGCGATTGCCGGCAACATTGCAGTTGCTGGTTGCGGCCATTGCCTGTGAACTGCTGATCGGCCTGCCACTTGGAATTATTGCAGCCCTCAATCGCGGCAAAGCCATCGATAATACATTGATGCTGACCAGTTTCATGACTGTTTCGGCACCGCAATTTGTGGTCGCGCTATTGTTGCTCTTTGTGTTCTCTGTGCAGCTTGGCTGGTTCCCGATCGGTGGCTATGGCACATTTTCGCACATTGTTCTGCCCGCATTGACATTGGGAATTCTCGGTTCTGGCTGGTATTCACGCATTATGCGCTCTTCCATGGTTGATGTGTTGCGCGCGGATTTCATCCGCACAGCGCGCGCTAAAGGTCTTGGACGTGGCCGCATTATTCTCGGTCATGCGTTACCGAACGCTATTTTGCCGATTATAGCGATGATCGGCATTGATATCGGGCTGTTTATGTCCGGTATTGTGGTGGTCGAGAGTGTGTTTGGCTGGCCCGGTATCGGGCAGCTCGCATGGCAGGCCATTCAGCGCGTGGATATTCCGATCATTATGGGCGTAACGCTTGTTTCAGCTTGCGGCATTGTTCTGGGCAATTTGATTGCAGATCTGATCACGCCAATGATCGATCCGCGCATCAAGCTTCGCTAAGAACCGGAACGGGACCCGATAATGTTTCAAAAATTCGACTTTTTACAACAGGAGTGAGGCAATGAAGAAACTTTTACTTTCTACCGCTCTGGCGAGCTTGATGGCGCTGCAAGTGTCCAATCCTGCGGCAGCTGAGGAGCCAAAACATGGCGGCAACATGATCGTTACCTATAAGGACGATGTTGCAACGCTGGACCCAGCAATCGGCTATGACTGGCAAAACTGGTCAATGATTAAGTCGGTTTTCGATGGTTTGATGGACTATAATCCGGGCACCACCGAACTGCGTCCGGGCTTGGCGGAAAGCTATGAAATCTCCGAAGACGGCAAGACCTATGTTTTCAAACTGCGTGAAGGTGTCAAATTCCACAATGGCCGTGACCTCGTAGCCGATGATGTGGTTTATTCGCTCAACCGCGTTGTCAATCCGGCTACCCAGTCGCCGGGTCAGGGCTTCTTCTCGATGATTGAAGGCTATGAAGATGCCGCTGCCGGTAAAGCGGAAGGCCTTGCAGGTGTGAGCGCACCGGATGCCCAAACAGTTGTGATCAAGCTTGAGCGTCCTGATGCAACATTCCTGCATGTGATGGCGCTGAATTTCTCTTTCATCGTGCCAAAGGAAGCCGTTGAAGCCGCGGGTGCGGATTTCGGTAAGAAGCCGGTTGGTACCGGTGCGTTCAAACTCGGTGAGTGGACATTGGGCCAGCGTCTCGTTTTTGAAAAGAACGCTGATTACTGGATCGCGGGTGTGCCTTATCTCGACAGCTTCACCGTAGAAGTTGGTCAGGAACCGGTTGTCGCTTTGCTGCGTGCGCAAAAGGGTGAAGTTGATATTCCGGGTGACGGTATTCCTCCGGCAAAATTTGTTGAGGTGATGAAAGACCCTGAGCAAGCCAAAAATGTTGTCGAGGGTGGTCAGCTTCATACCGGTTATATCACCATGAATGTCACCAAGGCGCCGTTTGATAAGCCGCAAGTGCGCCAAGCAGTGAATATGGCGATCAATAAAGACCGTATTATTCAGGTGATTAATGGTCGTGCAGTTGCTGCCAATCAACCGCTGCCGCCATCCATGCCGGGCTACTCTCAGGATTATACCGGATACGCCTATGATCCGGAAACTGCGAAACTGCTCTTGGCTGATGCCGGTTATGCGGATGGTTTCGAAACCGAAATCTATGTCATGAATACTGATCCGAACCCGCGTATTGCACAGGCTATTCAGCGGGATCTGAAGGCAATCGGGATCAATGCATCCATCAAATCACTGGCGCAGGCCAATGTGATCGAGGCTGGCGGTGCCGGTAATGCGCCGATGGTTTGGTCCGGCGGTATGGCATGGATTGCGGATTTCCCGGATCCGGCAAATTTTTACGGCCCGATCCTTGGTTGCGGTGGTGCTGTTGAAGGTGGCTGGAACTGGTCGAAATATTGCAATGAAGCACTGGATAAACTGGCGGCAGAGGCAGATTCCATCGTTGATCCGGCAAAGGCTGATGAACGTTTGGCCAAATGGTCTGAAAT
>CANQXU010000280.1 GCA_947627865.1 uncultured Paenochrobactrum sp.
ACTGCAGCGATCATTCTAGCTGGTATTGCAGGCTCACAGCTCTTTAATGCGCTCACTTCTTTTATTGTGACGAAATCTGCCAATGCCGAGCAGGCGCGGGGCATTATGTTCTGGTTGTTAGGTAATTTATCAGGTGTGCGCTGGCCAGATGTCGCCCTTGCATTGCCCGTGACGATTGCAGGATTACTTGTCTGCTTATGGCATGCAAGAGCGCTTGATGCGTTTACATTCGGTCGGGATTCTGCGGCTTCCCTTGGAATTCCGGTTAAGCGTGTTTACTGCATATTGATCGGTATTGCTGCGCTGATGACTGCGATTATGGTGAGTATTGTTGGTTCAATCGGCTTTATCGGACTGGTCATTCCTCATGCCGCTCGTATGGTTGTTGGCGTCAGACATGGTCGCCTTTTACCTGTGTCAGCTTTGATTGGCGCAGTATTCATGATTGTTGCCGACATCATATCACGCATCATTATTCCCGGGCAGGTTTTACCGATTGGTGTGATCACAGCACTTTTTGGAGCCCCAGCCTTTGCACTGATTTTAAGTCAGGGAAGGCGGCGCATATGATTTTATCTGCAGAAAATATTTCCTATAGAGTTGGCGGCTGTCAAATCCTCAACAATCTTACGATATCAATAAAAAAAGGTGAGTTTTTAGGCATTATCGGGCCAAATGGTTCAGGTAAAACCAGCCTCATGTCGATTTTGTCGGGTTTGAAACATTCACAAACCGGACAGGTAACTTTGCAGGGTGTTCCGCTAAAAAACATACCGCGACGCTCTATAGCGCAGCAATTGGCATTTGTAGAGCAGCAAGCCCAGACTAATGAACGCATCACTGCACGCCAAGCTGTCGAGCTTGGCCGAACCCCTCATCTTGGCGCTCTTACGCCTTGGTCAAAACATGATGATCAGGTCGTTGATCAAGCTTTAAAAGAAGTGGATATGCTGCATCTGGCAAGCCGCATGTGGGAAACTCTATCTGGCGGTGAAAGGCAGCGTTTGCATATTGGTCGCGCATTAGCGCAACAATCACCCATATTGTTGCTGGATGAACCAACCAATCACTTGGATATAGGCCACCAACTTGGGCTTCTAGATCTGGTAAAACAGCAAAGGCTGACAACGATTGCTGCCCTTCATGATCTCAACCATGCGGCTATGTTCTGTGACCGTATAGCAGTGATGAAAAAAGGTAATCTCATTGCTTGTGGCAAGCCGGAAGAGGTGCTTGAGCAAGAAATGATCAGGGATGTTTTTGGTGTCCATGTTGTGGTCGAAACGCTTGAGGATGGCTCATGTCATTTGCGTTATTGCGCTCCACAGCGAGCAAATAAAGTTAAGTCAAACCAAACATTAGAGATAATCTCATGAAAAATATAATTCGCATTTTATGTGCTTTTCTAGTCGCAAATACAACTTTCTTTATGGCATCAATCAGTTCTAATGCTGAAACTTATGAGGTTAAAATGCTTAATCGGGGCGAAGCCGGTTCGATGGTATTTGAACCCGATTTTCTGGCGCTACAGCCCGGTGACACAGTAAAATTTGTGGCTACGCGAAAAGGCCATAATGCAGCTAGTATTGATGGGATGGTACCAGCGGATTATGCAGGATTTAAAGGCAAAATAAATGAAGAGCTGGAAGTTACCTTTGATCAAAGCGGTTATTACGGCATTAAATGCTCACCGCATTTTGGCATGGGCATGATCATGCTGATCAAAGTAGGTGATGTTGAATTGGATGATACAATCCGTAAATTTGAAACGCCTCAACGTGCTCAAACACGCTTTGACGCAATTTTCAAACGCATTGATGAAGCAAAAGAATAATCATGACCGCTCATCGTGCTTTATCAAACCATGATTTAAAAGAAGATATTCGTGAATACTGGTCGCTTCGCTCCAAAACTTTCGATCAGGCATTTGGGCACCACATTCCTGAAGGAGAGGAGTTTGCTGCATGGCGGCAAGAAATTCTCGACCATCTGGGCACAAGGCCACGGAAAATCTTGGAGCTTGCCTGCGGTACGGGTGAAGTGTCACGCTTGCTTCTATCGCTAGGGCATGAAGTTACGGGTTTGGACTTTTCAGAAGCAATGCTTGCAGTTGCGAAAGAAAAACATAAAAACAATGGCAATATCCGCTTTATTTTTGCAGATGCGGAGAACCCGATGGAGCCGGATGACAGCTATGACGCTATTGTTTGCCGCCATTTGGTGTGGACGCTTACCAATCCGCAGCAGGCATTTAATGAGTGGTATCGTGTACTTAAAGCAGATGGCCAGTTATTGTTTTTTGATGGAGATTGGGCAACGCCAACTTGGCAGGGTAAATGGGCACTAAAACTTATCCGTTTGTTGGACGCGATGCAGGGTGCTGATCCATTTTATGATGGTGCGTTAAGCGAACAACATGCAGATATTATGGAGCGTTTGCCTTTTGGTAGCGGGCTGAAAGCCGAGATGGTTATACCAATGCTTGAGAATGCCGGCTTTAAAGATATAAAAATCTCATCACACAAACCCATAGCTCAAGCGCAAAGGCGGCAGGCAAATCTGCGCAATCGGTTGAGAACGCGAGTCTATTCCAGATTTATTTTGTCCTGTCGTAAATGACATTCAAAAAATATGCCGCAGAGTTTTCTGCGGCATATTTAAATTCTTAACTGTCTTTATAGATTGCAGTATGAATAACACCATCGGTTCCGCACCAAGCGCGGTACATTCCCGGACTATTGAAGGGGAGGCAGATATTTCCTTTTGCATCAACAGCAATCAGACCGCCCGAGCCGCCAATTTCACCAAGCTCTGTAACAACATCAGTCGCAGCTTTTTGTAAGTCCTGACCTGCCCAGCGCATACGTGCATCAATTTCATGCCCAACTGCCCAGCGGATAAAGAACTCTCCATGACCCGTGGCAGAAATAGCTGCGGTTTTATCATCTGCCCAAGTACCTGCGCCGATAACAGGGCTGTCACCAACACGACCCGGTGTTTTGGCAGTCATACCACCAGTTGATGTTGCCGCAGCCAAATGGCCATGCTGATCAAGCGCTACAGCGCCAACAGTACCATGCTTGCGTGCCGGATCGCCATCATCTTCAACACCAAGACGGCGGCGCTCCATTTCTGCATTCAATGCATTTAAACGCTGCTCGGTCGAGAACCATTCAGGCTCCATCATCTCAAGATCAGCATTTTCACAAAAGCGCTTAGCACCGTCGCCTGCTAAAAATACATGTTCAGTTTGCTCCATAACAGCGCGTGCAGCCAGAACAGGATGGCGAGGACCACAAATGCCGCTGATCGCGCCACTTTCACGTGTGTCGCCTTTCATGACGGCAGCGTCCATTTCATGCTTTGCATCTGTTGTGAAAACCGCGCCACGTCCTGCGTTAAAGAGCGGATTGTCTTCAAGCGCCATCACAGAAGCAGTCACAGCATCCAAGGCAGAGCCGCCTTCGCGCAAAATCAACAAGCCTGCTTCAAGGCATGCAGCTAATGCTTGATGAAAGTCAGCTTCTTTTTCAGGTGTCATGTTGGATTTCAGGATTGTTCCAGCACCACCATGCAGCGCAATAACAGGTGAATTTGCAGTCATAATTTCCTCAATCTTGTAATCGGCGTAATTTAACGCAGCGCAAAACTCATTGCAGATAATGATGTCATCCAGCCAATGACTTCGGCAATTGACGAACAATCAAAAGCGATTGTATGGGCATCAGTTCGAATAGCAGGTGGTAAAATTGACATTTGATCAGCCAG
>CANQXU010000281.1 GCA_947627865.1 uncultured Paenochrobactrum sp.
GTCAATGAACCGCTACCGTTCTCTTCATTGAGCTTTGCAGCGCGTTCAAGAAGACGGGAGTGAAGGTAGAAAACGTCACCTGGATAAGCTTCACGACCCGGAGGACGACGCAGCAACAAGGACATCTGACGATAAGCAACAGCTTGCTTGGAAAGGTCATCATAACCAATCAGCGCATGCTGGCCGTTGTCACGGAAATATTCGCCCATTGCACAACCGGCAAATGGAGCAAGATACTGCATCGGCGCAGGATCAGAAGCAGTCGCCGCAACAATGATCGAGTACTCAAGAGCGCCACGCTCTTCAAGAACTTTAACCAACTGAGCAACAGTGGAACGCTTCTGGCCGACCGCTACGTAAACGCAGTACAGCTTGTCTTTTTCAGGGCCGTTATCATGGATTGGCTTCTGGTTAAGGAAGCTGTCCAGAATAATAGCTGTCTTACCAGTCTGACGGTCACCAATGACCAGCTCACGCTGTCCACGACCAACTGGAATAAGAGCATCAATAGCCTTCAGGCCTGTTGACATTGGCTCATGAACCGACTGACGCGGAATAATACCAGGAGCTTTAACGTCAACACGACGGCGTTCGGTCGCAACAATCGGACCTTTACCATCAATTGGGTTACCAAGAGCGTCAACAACACGGCCAAGAAGACCAGGTCCTACCGGAACGTCAACGATCGCGCCCGTACGCTTAACAGTATCGCCTTCCTTGATATCGCGGTCAGCGCCGAAAATAACGACACCAACATTATCGCTTTCAAGGTTAAGCGCCATACCGCGAATTCCACCAGGGAATTCGACCATTTCACCGGCCTGAACATTATCCAGACCGTAGACGCGGGCAATACCGTCACCGACGGACAGAACCTGACCGACTTCCGAGACCTCTGCCTCTTTGCCGAAGTTCTTGATTTGCTCTTTAAGAATTGCGGAAATTTCCGCGGCGCGGATGTCCATCAGCCGACCTCTTTCAGTGCAAGCTTAAGAGAAGAAAGTTTGGTGCGAAGGGTCGTGTCAATCTGACGCGAACCCATCTTCACGATAATTCCGCCGAGTAACGACGGGTCGACGCTGACGTTAATCGCCACGTCCTTGCCGGCAACACTTTTCAGTGTTGCCTTCAATTCACTTAGCTGAGTTGCCGACAAATCGCGAGACGCAACGACATCTGCCGTTACTTCACCACGATGCTCTGCCGCAATCTGCTTAAATGCTGCAATAATACCAGGTATTGCATGCAAACGACCATTACGGGCTACTACACGCAGAAAATTACCGACAAGACCCTTGATAGAAGACTTGTCAGCGACCTCTGCAACAGCGCGCAACTGATCATCAGATGTAAATACCGGGCTTACGATCAGCCGTTGAAGATCATCACTTCCATTCAGAAGTTCCTCGAAACGGTCAAGATCCTTCTCAACAGAAACAACGGAGTCAGAATCCAGCGCCAGATCGAAAAGCGACCTCGCATAACGCTGACTGACCCCTGAAATGAGCGAAGACGTCTGTGCCACGAACTACCAGCTCTCTACGTTGAAATCACCGTTTTGCTTTATATCACATGATAAAAAGTCAATCGGGTGATTTTATTGATTATTTCCGGAGATCCCTTGACAGGCAAGGTATCCACACCGAAATGTGCATGCCGTCTAGCATAGACCTGCGGGACTCGCAACACGCTAAACCCTGTCTTTTTAAACCCAATGGTGCAAAAGAAGCACAAAAGCGAATAAGTCTGACCATTTTTTACTGAAACCAGCCATTTAAACTATCTTTTTTTGTGTTTAAATATCAAAATTAAGCCACAATACCGAAAGCAAAAACCAAAGGACTGGCTGACAGTAAGAATTCGAGAATCAGCGCAAACCAATTAAAGCCAGATTTTGTCGGCTCTGACAACATCGAAATCAGCCGCCCTAAGGCAACAAATGCCCATGATGCCCCAAGCGCAAACCAGAGGTAAGGCTGGGCAAAAATCAGGCATGTCAGCGATAGACCAAGATAGAACCCAGCCATATTACCGCGTATGCCTGCACTGGCAACACTGCTGCCATATTCCATTTGCAAACGCAAAATGCGCATGGTTATTTTGGGTGCCAGAAACATCAACAGACCGATAAGAGCCGTGATGACAGCTGAAGTCCAGGCGAGCCACTCACCTTGGCTCACAGGCAAATAAAACTCCATTTAAACATCCTTAGCTTTGATGCAGAGTATAGTCATTTAATAATTGTTCTCGCTGTAATAATAGAAAATCCACTTTTTACTTAAGGCTCTTTTACAGAAAACTTTGCGGATCAATATCAACCTGAACCCGCAATGAACCTTTGGTTTTCGGCCCATTCGATAATATCGCCTTGATATAGGACTGGATATCAGCCCGCTTGGTTCCGTGCACTAAAAGCCGGAAGCGGTAGCGGCCACGGACGAGCCCCAGTGGTGCTTCTGCAGGTCCCATAACAGATATTTCGGATGAAAAAGGTGCAGCCCGTCTTAATGCCCGCGCATGGTTTTCAGCCTCAATACGATTTTCGCCCGATATGATCAAAGCGCCCAATCTGCCGAATGGCGGCAGCGCATTGCGCTCTCTATCTTCAATCTCGCGGGTATAAAACGCCTCTGCATCGCCGCCAATAATTGCCTGCATAACCGGATGCTCTGGCTGATAAGTCTGTAAAAGCCCCAGACTTTTTTTACCCGTTCGACCAGCACGCCCTGTCACCTGATTGAGCAACTGAAACGTTCGCTCTGCCGCACGCGGATCACCATTGGCCAATCCCAAATCGGCATCAACAACGCCAACAAGGGTCATATTCGGAAAATTATGGCCTTTGGCGACAAGCTGCGTACCAATAACAATATCTGCATCGCCCTTTTCGATAGCTTCCAATTCAAGACGCAAACGTTTGACGCCACCCGACATATCCGATGACAAAACGATAATACGCGCATCCGGAAATAAAGCTTCGGTTTCTTCCGCAATGCGCTCGACGCCCGGGCCGCATGCGACCAAATGATCAAGTGTTCCGCATTCCGGACAGGCTTCAGGAACTGGCTCATGATAACCACACTGGTGACACATCAACTGACCACGGAAGCGATGCTCAACCAGCCAGCTTGAGCAACTTGGACACTGAAAACGGTGTCCGCAAACACGGCACAAAGTTAAAGGGGCGTAACCACGACGGTTTAAGAACAATAAAGCCTGCTCTTTGCGCGCTATTGTTTTACCGATTTCTTCGCTCAATGCTGGAGACAAAAAACGCCCTGGTGGTGGAGGTGAACGACGCATATCAATTGTTTTAAGTGTCGGCAAAGCGGCATCGGCATAACGACTATAAAGCTTTATACGTTTATAGCGTCCCTGATCCGCATTCACCTGACTTTCAATTGAGGGTGTTGCAGATGCAAGCACCACAGGAAAACCGCCAATATGACCACGAACAACAGCCATATCGCGGGCATTATAAAACACGCGATCTTCCTGCTTATAAGCCGGATCATGTTCTTCATCGACAACAATCAGTCCCAGATCATGAAAGGGCAAGAATAAAGCAGACCGCGCACCCGCAACAATTTTTACTGTCCCTTCCGCCACCTGCCGCCAGACACGTTCACGCGCTTTAGGTGAAAGATCAGAATGCCACTCGGCCGGTTTCGATCCAAAACGGCTATGAAAGCGGTCAAGAAACTGCTGCGTTAGCGCAATTTCCGGCAGCATAATTAATACCTGCCT
>CANQXU010000282.1 GCA_947627865.1 uncultured Paenochrobactrum sp.
CATGGCCAATGCTAGTGTCATCTTCCTCAATGAATGTTTCATCTTCCAAAGTGCCTCATTTATAAGAAACCATTGATCATGCTAAAAGCCCTAGCATCCATTGGATACGGATTCAGCTGAAATATTCTTATCATGAGGCAAGTGAGTTCGGCTAAATTTTGTCAACCACAGTAAACTTCTGGTAAAAAGCCGAAAAGCGGCCATTTAGGCCGCTTTTCAAGAAGTTTTTTGTCTGTTTTATTTTTTAGCTGCCTGAGCCATTCAAAACTGTGACTGAACGGCGATTCTGTGACCAGCATGAATTATTGTCACAAACAGCGACTGGGCGTTCATTTCCGTAGGAAACAGTACGCATACGATTCATAGATACACCACGCGATGCAAGGTAATCACGCGCAGCTGCTGCACGACGCTGACCAAGCGCTAGATTATACTCACGTGTTCCGCGCTCATCAGCATGACCTTCAACAGTGATGGTATACTGCGGATAACGGGCAAGCCATTGTGCTTGACGGCTCAATGTCTGCTGTGCATCTGCACGGATCATTGAAGAGTCGAGATCGAAGAATATACGATCACCAACATTCAGTGTAAAATCCTGCGAAGAACCAGGTGTAGCATTATTGGCGCCAAGGCCCAGCTCACCAGCATTGTTTGGAAGATTTTTCTTGGAGGCACAACCCGCAACTGCAAGCGTCATGAAAAGCGCAATGGCAACCGGGCTACGAGCAATTGACTGGAAACGGCGCATGGGCCGGGCTCCTTAAGATTCGATGTTTCAACGTGATAACCATTAAACATATCGGAGTTAACGCAGTGCGAATATTTATGGTTAACAGAAAATTACCCAAGATAAAAATCTCAGACTTTCCCAATGATCAAGGATTAAGGCGGAATATAGGCACTTAATCGAACTTAGCCACATTTATCATATTTTCGACCCGATTTATAGCCCGAGACTTTCTCGAAATAAAAACGCCGCATCGAAATGCGGCGTTTTAAATTTCAAGCTAAATTGCCATCAGCTGCTCTATTCCAACAAAGGTGACCAAGCAGGGTCAGAACCAAAATTAGGCGTTTGAATCTGACGTTCATTACGCCCTGTCAGATCAATTGTAACCAGTTGTGGCCCTGCAGCACCGGCTGCCTTGCGGAAGAACATCAAAACACGACCATTGGGTGCCCAAGTCGGGCCTTCATTATGGAAACCGCTGGTCAAGATACGCTCACCCGAACCATCAGTGCGCATAACACCAATGGAAAACTGCCCCTGAGACTGCTTGGTAAAGGCGATTAAATCTCCGCGCGGTGACCAAACTGGCGTAGAATAAGAGCCATCACCAAAAGAAATGCGCTGCGGATTGGAGCCATCTGCGCCCATCACATAGAGCTGAGGGCGCCCGCCTCGGTCTGATGAGAAAACGATTTGAGAACCATCCGGCGAATAAGAAGCGCTTGTATCAATCGCTTGGCTATTCGTCAGACGTGTTGTAACACGGGAGCGCAAATCCATAGTATAAATATTGGTGGTGCCATCATCTTGCAAAAGGCTCATGACAACCTTTTGACCATCAGGCGAAAAGCGCGGTGCTATTGTCATTCCCGGAAAATTTCCAACCACTTCACGCTGCCCAGTCTCCAATTGCAGCAGATAAACGCGTGGTTGCCCGCCTTCAAATGACATATAGGTAATTTCCTGACGATTTGGCGAAAAGCGCGGTGTCAGCACTATATCGCGACCATTAGAAAGATAACGCACATTCGCGCCATCCTGATCCATAATAGCCAAGCGTTTTACACGGTTCTGAGGCGTTCCGGATTCATCAATGAACACAACACGCGTGTCAAAATACCCCTTTTCACCAGTTAGTCGCTCATAGATTGCATCTGCAATGATATGCGCGACACGACGCCAATTATCAGGTGTTGTAAAAAACTGCTGGCCATCAAGCTGCTGCCCGCCAAAAACATCCCACAAACGATATTCAGCTTTCAAGCGGCCATCCGGCTGTTTGGTAATACGTCCTGTTACCAGAGCTTGCGAATTGATAACTTTCCAGTCTTCAAAGCGCGGTGCAGCATCCGGATTGGATATTTTTTCAATAAATGCTTTTTTATCGATCGGCGCAAAAAGACCGGAGCGTTCCAGATCCGCTGCCACGACAGCTGAAATTTGTGCACCCAACTGATCTCCCGATAGGAAATCAGTAATCGCGATTGGTAATGGTTCAACGACGCCCTTGTTGATATTTATCTCAACAACCGCTTTAGCGGGCATAGTTGCGGCCATACCAGTGGCAACCGCCAGAACAGCGGCCGATAAGATTTTTATTATCTTTATCTTCATGATATCGATTTTCATGATGATGGGCCTCGTTTATTTAAAAAGACAGATGTTTTAAACATCAGGTTCAGAACATATCAGACGGATCGAAATTAACGATCACTTCTGACCATGAATCATATTTATCACGTGGTAGATTATAAGGTGCACAGCGTTGTACCGCACGACGCGCACTTTCAGCTGCAACCCTGCCCACTCCACTATCCGCACCGCCTGACGTAACAACAGGCGAACCATCAATCTCGCCATTTTCAGTCAAGCGCATTTTGACCGTCACAACCAAGCCTTGCGCATCGGCAACCCCTGCAGGCACATTCCAGCAGCGTTCGATCTGACCACGCAAAGCATCCATTTCACTCTGGGAGAGTTTTGCGCCGCCAGTATTCGTTTTACCGCCCAATGAAGCCTGATCAGTGGAACGCTTTGCACCACCGCCCGATGACTTCTCACGGTTCAACAATGCAGCGACTTCATCAGCAATCGCATCCTTCTCCGATTTTTGATTGGCAGATTTGTCTGTTGTTGGTTTTTTAGGCTGCTCTGTTGCTTTACGATCTGGTGTTTTCGCTGTTTGCGCCTGTGGCGGGCTCGGCTTCACTTGTGGTGTTGGTACACTATCTGGTAATTTCGGAGCCGGTTGATCTGTTGTCTCCGGTTCAGTTTCTATAGCTTCTGCAACCGGATCAGGCTTTACTTCCTGCTTGGGCTCCAGTTTAGCCTGAACTTCAGTTGCCGGAACAGGTTCGGATTTCTCGGCTGGCTTCGGTGCCGGTGTCGGCTCAGGTTCAGGTTGTGTCTTTTTAACAGGCTCTGGCTCTGATTTCGGCGTCTCAGCCGTTTCTACAGGCTTAGGCTTTTCATTTGGGCGTGGTGGTGTCTTCAGATCAATATCCTGATCACCAACATTTTGGGCATTCTCGACTTTGTCCGGACGTGTTGAGGGTTTGGGAGCCGAAATTTCTTTTTTAGGTGCAGTCTTCTCACCCTCTTGAATCTGGGTAATCGATTCAATCGGCACTATATCAACCGGAAAGGATTCAGCATTAGACACATCAAAGGCTTTCGGGTTGCTAAATGTAACCAGCCCAAAGCCAATAACAACGATGTGGAATGCCACAGATGATGAAAGACCAACTTTCATGGTGGCGTCAGCTATCCTGCTCTTGAAGTGTAACCAAGCCGATATTTTTAAAACCGGCTGCGGAGATACGCGCCATGACCTTCATCACAGTGCCATAATCGGCCAATTTATCGCCACGAACAAAAATACGCTCCTCATAACCGGTTTTTGCAATTGCTTCGAGCTTTGCAACAACTTCATCAATGGGGATTTCAGTTTCCTGCAGATAAATCAGGCCTTC
>CANQXU010000283.1 GCA_947627865.1 uncultured Paenochrobactrum sp.
GGTGGAGCTGCATGACAAAGTCATCGGGCATTATCTGAACATAAAACACTATCAATAAGTTGGAGTCATTACCTGATTTCTGGAAGTGAATATTAACTAAAATTATCCAATATCTTTCTGCTCTCTTATTATCTCTATTTCTAGATTGATGTTCCGTGCCCGCGTGTAACTTAAGTTGAATTTTTTATCTTAACTGTTTTTTATATTTAATTAATTTATGATGAGGAAGCTATGAGCGGTAATACAATCAAAAAAATAGTTATCAGTTTGTCAGCTATCGGTTTTTCTCATGGTCTTTATGCCGCAGAAGGCACAACGACAATACAAGTTGAACATAATTTCAAAACCCAGGACCGACGCCATAGCGATTCATTTAAGTTAATTCATAAAACACCTTCCCTCTGGCAATATGAAGTTAAATTTGGCACCTCCTCTGGAGGTGGAAAAAATTATGATGTGGCATGGGATGATATGCAAGGTGGGTCAGGAGGACTGGTTATTCAGAAGCATTTCAAAATGCCAGTAAAGGGAAATACGCTAACCCCTTCATTTGAAGTCTCTTTTGGTAGTGCTTCAGTTAACTATCAATCCGGGGTTAAATACAGTTACAGCATTAATAAAGACTGGTCTGTCTATGGTCGCTATCGCTATGAAATTAAAAAAATATCAAGAAGTGAACGTTATAAAACGATCAGCAGCAGTGATAAGTTTGGTTATACCGGAGAGCAGTATCGCTCGAAGTCAGATACCGCACGTAATCGTTTTGATACCGGTGTAACATGGCGCGGCATTCCTAATATATCCTTAGGATATGTCTTTAACTATTATGTCGGTGATAACTTAAATGAATCATCTTCTTACAGTAAAGGTGTATTCACGTCTAACCAATATGCTGTTTATAATGGTAAGAAAACTGACTACGAACACCAGTTTAAGATCCAATATCGTTATAAGCAGTGGCGACCTTATCTTGAAGTAGATGATGTTTCTGTTTCCAGTTCATCTAAATCCCGACAAGGGAAAGTGAAAATAGGTGTTAATTACCAGTTCAATTAATTTTAAACAATTAAGTGATTATTATGATGAAAAAAATACATCTGGGAAATATACTCGCCAATTTATTACTGCTGAGTGGAAGTGTGGTGGCATCGGAAACTTATTTTCATTATCAGCATAGCTATGGAACACAGAATAAATATCATGGTGATGAATTTGGGATACTTCATCAGAGTGACGAAAAAGCGTGGGTAGATATTACAATTCATCTTTATAACAAAGGTCAAAATGTCGCACTGGATGACGTTGTATCTAACGCTTATTCCATTACCGTAGGCTATGATTATGCTCTGACCAATGCGCTGACGTTAATGCCGAATATGGAAGCTCGCTTCTATTCCGGTGGTAAGAGTGGCGAAGCAACAACCGGTGATGTGGGCGATACGCAAAAGGCTGGTGCCCGTTACACACCCGGGATCAAGTTAAGCTGGCAGGTCATTTCTCCTGTGACGTTGTATACCCAGTATCGTTACGATTATCGCAAAATCAACCGATCCGCAGCCGAAGAAGGTGAGCAGAACAGACATCGCCACCGTATAGAGGGGGGGATTGCCTATGCACCATTGGACACGCTGATTCTGACATATCAGGCGAATTACTATAACGCTGATTATATCCTTGCCAATAACAAAAAGAATGATTATCGGCAGGATGTGAAAGCCGACTGGATATTCCTTCCTGACTGGCAGCTCAATCTTGCCGTTGAGGATGTGGCTAAAAGCAAAACCAGTAACAGTCGTGAAGCCTTGTTGAAGGCAGGTTTTACTTATCAATTCTAATGCAAGGAGTTAGTTATGCGTCATAAGATGACGATGATAGCGTTGCTGTGTTCACTGCCCTCTCTGGTTCAGGCGTCGACCATCCTGGAAGGTATCGTTCTTGCTGATCAGCCTTTCAAAGATGCTCGGGTACAGGTAACGGACAGCCGAGGAGAGCGACTGAGTACAGATACCAATAGTGAGGGGCGTTATAGATTGCCGGTCGATGGGTTGGTACCTCCTCTGGTATTGAGTACCATAGCGGCTAACGAAGGTGATAACTGTCTGTACAATAATCTCCCGCGTGCTCGTTGTATGGCCTCGCTAGTCATGACTTTAAACAACGATAAGGTTAATACCGGAAATATTACCCCCTTCAGTGATCGTATGGTCTCTGAAGCAGCCGGAGTGCTGGGATATATCGGCCCGCAGCAGTTTGTTGAGAATGTGACTCCCGCTGAACTGAGTCTGGTTTCACTGGATCTCCCGCTGGCGAATTTTCGCCAGGGCATGGCAGATGCCTTTGCGGTGGCAGGGGAAGATATTTCGGTTATTGATCCAGTCAGCACACCGGTTCAAAGCAATGATGCAATGACTCGGGTACTGGCCGTCATCAATACGAATCGTGGTTATCACAACGATACGGGCCAGGCGGGACATGTAACCCTGACAGACAGCGCTTTTCGTCCGTTAGCAGGGCTCAACAATAGTGGTCCCTGGGAACCTTTTTTTCTTGAGCGGGCAGAGCAGGATAAATTAGCGATAACTAAAGCGCAGACACGCGTGTTGATTGTCAGTGATTCAACGGCTGCCAGCTATGAAGTTAGTCGTCTGCCGCGTATGGGATGGGGACAAGTTTTTCAGGAGTCTTTCCGTCCTGATTCTGGTGTAGTGGTACTGAACGGAGCCAGGGCAGGGCGTTCGAGTCGTGATTTTTATAATGGAGGCTGGTATCAGCAGATGGGGCGTTATCTGCAGCCAGGAGATTATGTATTTATCGCCCATGGCCATAACGATCAGAATTGTAATGGAAATAAACCGATTCGTGGTGCGGCAGATGTAGCAAATCTGTGTACTTATCCGAATGATAGTCAAGGACAGCCCCAGTATCCAGAAGGCAAATCCGACCTCTCTTTTCAGCACTCACTGGAAAGGTATGTCGCGCTTGCTCGTGAGAAAGGCGCTATCCCAGTATTGTTTACCCCAACCACCCGGGTAAAAAATAGCGAGGGTAAAACGGCATTTCAGCAAGGCCCGCAGGATAAGGTTGTCAGTAGCCATATTACATCCGCAAAACCGGGATATTTGTTTAACGGCGACTATATCGCCACTATCCGGCAAACCGCTGTAGCTAATCAGGTTCCGCTTATCGACCTTGAACAAGCGACCATTGAGTTTGCTAATGCACATTCCGATGACTGGATGGATTACTGGCTGGCTGTCGATGCGAATGATCCCCGTTATCCCTGGTATAAAACACAAAAAGCGGGAATTAGAACGGCACCGGATACCACTCACTTTCAGGAAAAAGGTGCTCGGGCTGTTGCTGATATGGTGGTTGAGGGCATAAAAAACACACCTGAATTACAGGCTCTAAGCCAGCAACTCAACCCCTGATATTCCGCCAGGATAAAGCCTTATTGTAGAGATCATCTCTGCCTCAAAGGGAAATCGGATGGATAGCATCGGGTTTCCCTCTTTTATTACTACCATCAATAAAAACACGATAAACTGTCTGCCAGTTTTGATATCAGAGTAGAATGTATATCTCAGAGCACAAGGATTACTAAGGAGTGAACGATATTATGACTGGAAAGCGGATATTAAGAGAAAAGCTGACTATTTATAAAATGATAGCACTCTATGAGCGCAGTAACCCGGA
>CANQXU010000284.1 GCA_947627865.1 uncultured Paenochrobactrum sp.
CCGCATCAGTTCTCCGGTGGCCAGCGCCAGCGCATTTGTATTGCCCGCGCTCTTGCTGGTGATCCTGATGTGCTGATTACTGATGAGGCGGTAGCAGCTCTTGATGTTTCTATTCAGGCACAAGTGATCAATTTGCTCATGGAACTTCAGGAAAAACGCGGCCTTTCATATATTTTCATCAGCCATGATATGGCAGTGGTCGAACGTGTATCGCACCGTGTTGCAGTCATGTATTTGGGGCAGATTGTTGAAATAGGCGAACGTCGCCAGATTTTTGAAAATCCCCAGCATCCATATACGCGCCGTCTTCTGGCTGCGGTTCCTATTGCCGATCCGACACGGCGCGAGCGTAATCGCCCGCTGATTGAAGGAGAAATTCCAAGCCCAGTGCGCGCACCCGACGACATGCCGGTTGTTGAGCCATTGGTTGAAGTTGAGCCTGGCCATTATGTGGCGCGGCATCCAGTTGGCGATTTTCAATAATATAGAGGAAGGAGATTACAATGAAACTGAAATCAATCCTGTTGTCATCCGCACTAGCTGCAGCGATTATGCTGCCTGGCGCTACATGGGCGAAGCCCTTAACGGTTGCTATTCCAAACAACCTGACAGGTCTCGATCCAACCAATATTAATGACACGCTATCGCAGACATCTGTTCGTCTTTTTTACCAAGGTCTTTTTGGTTTTGATAAAGATATGAAAAGCATACCGCTTCTAGCTGAAAGCTTTGAAGCGAGCGATGATGCAACAGAATTCACGATTAAACTTCGTGAAGGCATCAAGTTTCATGATGGTACAGACTTCAATGCTGAAGCCGTAAAAATCAATATTGAACGTCTGGCAAATCCGGATAATAAACTGTCCCGCCGTAGCCTTGTATCCATGGTCGACACAGTTGAAGTTATTGATGACAATACTGTGAAGCTCAAATTGAGCGAGCCTTTCGGTGCGATGATTGCATCACTATCGCATCCCGGTGCCATGATGATTTCTCCTGCCGCTTTGGAAAAATTTGGCAAGGATATTGATCGTAATCCTGTTGGAACGGGCCCTTTCAAGTTCAAAAACTGGTCAGCCGACACTCTGGAAGTCGTCAGAAATGACGATTACTGGAAAGAAGGCCTGCCGAAAGTTGATGGTGTGATCATCCGTTCTGTACCGGAATCGGGCGCACGTTTCGCCATGCTACAAACCGGTGAAGCACAGTTTGTTCCGTCATTCCCGCCAGAACTCATTCAAGTTGCCGAAAAAAACCCGAATGTTGCAGTCAATCCAACGCCATCCATCGTCGAATTTTATGTCTCGATGAACAATATGAAAAAGCCATTCGACGATGTGCGAGTCCGACAGGCATTGAACTATGCCGTTGATAAGGATGCATATTGCAAGATCGTTTATAATGGTTATTGCGAAAAAGCGGATTCCATCATTCCAAAGAACCTCGCTTATTATGTTCCAGCCGGCAACTATGATTTCAATCTTGATAAAGCCAAAGAGCTTTTGAAAGAGGCTGGTTACGAAAATGGTTTTGAAACAGAAGTCTGGGCCGGTTCTAATACTGAGGCAATCCGCGCCGTACAGTTCATTCAGCAGCAGCTTGCGCCTCTCAATGTGAAGGTCAATGTTATGCCGCTTGAGGCAGGCGTTGCAGCGCAGAAGATCTGGGCAATCGACAAGCCGGAAGATGCTGCTGTTCAGATGTATTATGGTGGCTGGTCATCCTCAACAGGTGATGCGGACTGGGGTATTCGCCCGCTGCTTTATGGCGAAAGCTTCCCGCCAGCAATGTTCAACGTTGCCTATTACCAAGATCCAAAGGTGGATGCCGCTATTGAAGGCGCTATCAAAACCGCTGACCCAGCAAAGCGTGCTGAATTCTATGCAGAAGCACAAAAACTAGCATGGGAAGGCGCACCATGGATTTTCCTTGGAGTGCCGCAGAACCTTTCAGCGCAAAGCAAAAATCTTTCAGGCGTTTACATGCTGCCTGATCGTGGCTTCCTGCTCGAAGAGGCTGAGTTTTCTGAATAAGGATATCTGATCAGTCACTCACTCTGATCTAAGAAAGTGTATGAATATTGTGTTGGCCATTGATGGCCAGCACATTTTTCCGGAAGAGAAACCATGTTTGCCTATCTCGTCAAACGACTGGCTGCCACAGTTCCCGTCATCATCATGGTGATGGTATGTGTTTTTGCCTTTGTCCATATGCTGCCCGGTGATCCGGCGCGTCTCGTGGCCGGGCCTGATGCCAGCCCGCAAGATGTCATTGCCGTTCGCTCATCTTTGGGCTTAGATAAACCTTTGCCTGAACAGTTTGTGAATTATATGTCACGAGCGGTTCAAGGTGATTTTGGCATTTCGCTAAAAACACGGCGCACAGTGATGGAAGAGATTGGCGAACGCTTTATGCCAACCGTATGGCTAACTGTTTTTGCCATGCTCTGGTCAACAGTTTTCGGCCTTGTCATTGGTGTTATGTCCGCTGTTAAACGTGGCCGATGGCCGGATTATGTTGGCATGATTATCGCCGTTTCCGGCATTTCATTCCCGCCATTTTGGCTTGGTCTGTTATTAATCAATCTTTTTTCAGTTCACCTCGGCTGGTTTCCAACCGGCGGCTATGGCACTTGGCAGCATTATATTATGCCGTCATTCACGCTTGGTGTCGGTGTTGCTGCGGTTATGGCGCGTTTTACACGCTCAGCCTTTATCGAAATCGCGCGTGAAGATTATGTCCGTACCGCGCGCGCAAAGGGTGTTCCCGAACGTAAAGTTGTGTGGAAACACTCCCTTAGAAATGCGCTTATCCCGATTATTACTATGGTAGGTTTGCAGTTCGGCTTCCTGCTTGGTGGCTCAATTGTTGTTGAAAGCGTTTTCTCATGGCCGGGTGTTGGCCGTCTGCTGGTCGATTCCGTGTCTTATCGTGACTATCCGGTCATTCAGGCACTGATCCTGCTATTCTCACTGCAATTCATATTCATCAATCTGCTGGTCGATGTTCTTTATGCCTTTGCAAATCCGGAGATCCGCTACAAATGAGTACGTCCACTGTTGTGGGGGCACCCACTGAAAAAATGCGTAAACCTCTGGGTGAGTTTTGGCGCCGCTTTA
Organism: uncultured Paenochrobactrum sp.; assembly: GCA_947627865.1. Classification (GTDB taxonomy): domain Bacteria; phylum Pseudomonadota; class Alphaproteobacteria; order Rhizobiales; family Rhizobiaceae; genus Paenochrobactrum. Next base: position 3,120 of record CANQXU010000284.1, read on the forward strand.
AAAAGCAAAGAGTAGCTGTTGCTTCGCTTGCTTTTATTGTTCTGCTGGTTCTGGTCGCAGTATTTGCAAAATACATTGCTCCTTATGACCCAGCCCAGCCTGATTACAACGCGGTTTTACAAGGGCCAAGCTGGCAGCATTGGGCTGGTACTGATGCCTATGGCCGCGATATTTTAAGCCGCATTATCTGGGGAGCTCAAATTTCCCTTTCAGTTGGCTTTTTATCCGTATCTTTGGGCGCAATTGTTGGTGTTTCACTCGGTATTGTTGCCGGCTTTTATGGTGGCTGGATAGATTCAGCCATCATGCGCTTGTGTGATCTTCTGCTTGCCTTCCCTGGTATCTTGCTGGCGATTGCAGTGATTGCACTGCTTGGGCCAGGCATCACAAATGTGATTTACGCGGTTGCTGTATTTTCTGTGCCAGTTTTTGCCCGACTTTCCCGCGGCACGACACTGCAACTTAAACGCACAGTCTATGTAGACGCATCGCGCGCTATCGGTGTTGCCAATAGCGTCAT
>CANQXU010000285.1 GCA_947627865.1 uncultured Paenochrobactrum sp.
TGCCGTCTGGTCTGTTGACGAGATCCAGAAAAGGAAAAAAATAATTGAAGAAGCAGGGCTTGAGTGGACGGTGGTAGAAAGTGTTCCTATTCATGAAGAGATAAAAACGCATAGCGGGAAATTCGAACTCTGGATTGAGAATTACCAGCAGACACTCCGTCATCTGGGGTTATGTGGTATTTCTACTGTTTGTTATAACTTTATGCCAGTGCTGGACTGGACGCGAACTGATCTCGAATATCTTTTACCTGATGGTTCGAAAGCTCTGCGTTTCGATAATATCGAATTTGCTGCTTTTGAACTTTATATATTGCAAAGGAAAGGTGCAGAAAACGATTATAGTGCAGAAGAGATTCAACAAGCTCATCAACGCTTTATTGCAATGAATAATGAAGATAAAGCACGGTTGACGCGTAATATTATTGCCGGCTTACCGGGTTCAGAGGAAGGATATACTCTGGAACAGTTCCGCCAGATTCTTGATAGCTACCGGGATATTGATAGAGATAAGCTGCGTGAAAATTTTGCTTATTTTCTTAAGGCGATTATTCCGGTCGCAGAAAAGGCAGGAATACGCATGGCAGTTCATCCTGATGATCCGCCTCGTCCTATTCTGGGTTTACCGCGTATTGTTTCTACCCTCGATGATATGCAATGGATTGCCGATACGGTCACCAGTATGGCCAATGGTTTCACGATGTGTACAGGTTCCTATGGCGTAAGAGCAGACAATGATTTAGTCAGGATGATAGAACAGTTTGGTCCTCGTATTTACTTTACACATCTGCGGTCAACGCAACGGGAAGATAATCCTAAAACCTTTCATGAAGCAGCGCATTTAGGTGGCGATGTCGATATGTACGCCGTTATCAAAGCTATCGTTGAAGAAGAACATCGTCGTACAGCTCTTGGCGAAGAAGATCTTATTCCCATGCGGCCCGATCATGGTCATCAAATGCTCGATGATCTTAAGAAAAAAACTAACCCCGGTTATTCCGCAATTGGTCGGCTGAAAGGGTTGGCTGAAGTTCGCGGCGTTGAACTGGCTATTCAGCGCATGTTATTGAGCCAGTAATGGGGTAGCGCATGGTGCGGTAACCATGCGGTTTTTCTTTTAAAGGGGCAATTAACGGGAATTTACCATGGAAAAGAATATCGCAACGGAAACTCTTTCTGTTGCACGACCTGAATGGCAAAACACACGTCTTGTCTCTCGTATTGTGCACCTTGGATGTGGTGCTTTTCACCGTGCTCATCAGGCGTTATTTACCCATCATTTATTAGAGTGCAGCGACAGCGATTGGGGCATTTGTGAGGTTAATATCAGGCCTGGTAATGGTGCACGATTGATTGAAAGCCTCAAAGCACAAAATCTGTTTTATACCGTTGCCGAGCAAGGGGTAACAGGTATTGAATTGAAGATAATTGGCTCGATGAAAGAAGCTCTGCATCCTGAGTTTGATGGTACTGAGGGTATTTTGGCGGCGATGACCAGACCAGAAACAGCGATAGTCTCTATGACCATTACAGAGAAAGGCTATTGTACTTCAGCTGCCAGTGGTGCATTGGATCTAAGCCATCCGCTTATTCAGCATGACCTTTCCTGTCCAACACAGCCTGAATCAGCAATTGGCTATGTTGTTGAAGCATTAAGCAGGCGTCGTCAACAAGGTAAAACGGCCTTTACGGTGCTGTCATGCGATAACGTACGAGAAAATGGGCATGTTGCGAAAGCCGCGGTACTGGGGCTGGCAGCGGCAAGAGATCCGCTGCTGGCTGAATGGATTGAACAACATGTGACTTTTCCTTGCACTATGGTCGACAGAATTGTACCCGCTGCCACCCCTGAGTCTCTTGAGCTTATTGCGGAACAACTGGGTATTTTCGACCCCTGCGGCATTGCTTGCGAATCCTTTCGGCAGTGGGTGATTGAGGACAATTTTGTTCGGGGCCGTCCTGACTGGGATAGGGTGGGGGCGCAGTTCGTTACTGATGTAACGCCTTTTGAAATAATGAAGTTACGGATGCTCAATGGGAGCCATTCCTTTCTTGCTTATCTGGGGTATCTGGCTGGGTATGAAACCATTGCTGATACTATGGACTCTCCAGCTTATCGTACTGCGGTTAAGGCGCTGATGCTGCAAGAGCAAGCGGTGACCTTATCCATGCCGTACGGCACCCGTCTTAATGATTACGCGGAGTTGCTTATCTCACGCTTTGCCAATCCTTCACTGAAACATCGGACGTGGCAAATCGCAATGGACGGGAGCCAGAAATTACCTCAGCGTTTGCTCGATCCTATCCGCCAGCATCTTGCAGAGGGCCATGACTTCTCACTCCTCGCCCTGGGAATTGCAGGGTGGATGCGCTACATCAGCGGTGTTGACGAACAAGGTCATTCGATTGAGGTCGTCGATCCGTTGGTGGAACAATACCAGGCTATTCATCAGCGCTATTCATCTGCAGAAGACAGAGTTCAGGCGTTATTAGGAATTGACTCTATTTTTGGTCACGACTTGCCTGAAAATACACTCTTTGTCAGCACAGTGATGCAAGCCTACATCAGTTTGATACAGCAAGGTGCCCGGCGGGCTGTTGAAGCGCTTGGGAAGCCAGTGATGTGTTAACTGAGGATGAAACCGTTCTGGGCTGGTATCGCTGATGGGGAGTACCGACTTCAATCACCAGACATTCATGTGTTCCCTCATCAATAATATTCAATGTTCTGAATCGTTTGCTGCAATACAGAGCATCATGGATAAAATCCAGCACCCACTGAATATTCGGTTTATTCATGACAGAGAAGGTTTTTTCTCACGTCGTGGAAGCGTTTTTTTGATCCTGCGCTTAAGATTTAAACTCAGTCGACAATAAACACGGCACACAGCTTTATGATGAAAAGTATATCCCTTAAATCTGAGCCGATAATAACACTTCCAGAAACCTCACCTGAGGTGACTTAGCGAGAACGGCCTGAATGGCCTCGAACACAGCCTTATCTTTCATGGCATGATTTTCGAGACTGACTTCAGCAAACAGCATTTCAGCCGGGAGTTTTCATTCTCAAGCTTTTTTAATCGTTTAACATCATTGGTTGCCATTCCGCCATATTTTGCTTTCCAGTTATAGAGAACTACATTTTACTGCCCCCGTTCTGACGACAGATTTCTTCAACCTTCATCCCAGAATCAGTCAACTTCAGAATATTAATGATCTGAATTTCAGTAAAACGTGCTTTTTTCATTTTGATCTCTGCAAATGTAAAGGCAGAAAATCTAATTATAGCTGTCTTATTTTAGGGGGAGTGGACACTCACAGAAAATTGGTATGTGGAATATAACGAAGAACGCTGGCATAGCTCACTGGGTAATATACCTACCATTATCTATTCAAGGCAAAAACTGGCTGGAGATCCTCACTGGTGATGGTGCTAAAAATAGGAGGAGCTACAATTATTTTAATTTTACTTGACTGAAACGATACATGGTGAATCCCTTCTTGGATAAAACCAGTAATAAATATCCCTACATTATTATGTTATTGTTTTGTATCTGTTTTTGTATTTTTATTTATATTTCTTGTTGTCGATTATGGACAAGTTAAAAAACATGAACTACTTTCAAATAG
>CANQXU010000286.1 GCA_947627865.1 uncultured Paenochrobactrum sp.
GATCCGCGTGTTCCTGCTTTACAGGTCAATAATTTGCTATCAATCCGAAATGCTGTGCAAAGAAATCTGGGCGTTGCTGTTTTGCCAGATTATATGGTGAGCAAGCAATCTGGTCTGGTCAAACTTATGCCGGAACTGGAAGAAACGCCATCATTCGATACGTATTTCTGTTATCCGGAAGCATTGAAAAACTCTGCCAAATTGCATGTGTTTAGAGATTTCCTGTTTGCCAAAGCGCGAAATTGGGAGTTTTAAACCTCCCTTACAACTCAGGCTTGATAGCCAAGCTTCGAAACTGCCGGATTTCCGGCAGTTTTTTGTTATTTAGGCAAGTAATGACCTTTTGTTTTCGAGCTATGCAAAAATGCATAGCTGCATTGCAATCGTCTTACTTGATAATCCCACTAAATTAGTGCATATAACAATCATCTCAGGGCGCGTTTCCTCCTCCCATTTGTGCGCTCTGAGTGTTCCCCTCTGGAGGTTTACCTTTTTGGTACCTTCAAAATTTCAGCCGGACAATTGTCCGGCTTTTTTTTATCTAAATTCCTGATTTTTATTGGTTGTGTAGGCTTTTATTGCTGTTCAAACGGCAAAAATAAAAGGGGCCAAGAGGCCCCTTAATTTTTTAGCAATGATATCTAAAACTGCTTAGCGCAAATTAGCACAGAAGCGCTGAATACGCTTGCAAGCTTCTTCAAGCAGATCTTCAGAGGTTGCGTAAGAAATACGGAAGTTTGGTCCAAGACCAAAGGCCGAGCCATGAACAACAGCTACGCCTTCCTCTTCAAGCAGTTCAGTAACGAAATCTTCGTCAGTTTCAATGACTTTACCTGAGGCGGTTGTTTTACCGATCAGGTCTGCACATGACGGATAAACATAAAATGCACCTTCAGGAGTAGGGCAGGAGATGCCTTTAGCCTGATTGAGCATGGAAACCACGAGATCACGGCGTCCCTGAAAAATGGCTTTATTCTTTGCAATGAAGTCCTGCGGGCCATTGAGGGCTTCAACAGCGGCCCATTGCGAAATAGAGCATGCACCAGAGGTCTGCTGACCTTGTACCATGTCCATAGCTTTAATGAGCTGCAAAGGACCTGCAGCGTAACCAATACGCCAGCCTGTCATCGCATAAGCTTTTGAAACACCATTCATTGTGAGGGTGCGATCATAAAGAGCCGGTTCAACCTGAACAGGTGTTACAAATTCAAAGTCGCCATAAACAAGATGTTCGTACATATCATCGGTCAAAACCCATACATGCGGATGACGCATCAGCACATCGGTCAGTGCTTTGAGCTCTGCGCGAGTATATGCGCCGCCGGTCGGGTTGGATGGCGAGTTGAAGATAAACCATTTTGTTTTAGGTGTAATGGCCGCTTCTAGTGCTTCAGGAGTAACCTTGAAATTATCTTCGATCTTGGTATCGACGAAAACCGGTGTGCCGCCGTTCAGCGCTGCCATTTCTGGATAGCTCACCCAGTATGGAGCAGGGATAACAACTTCATCCCCGGGGTTGAGCGTCGCCATAAAAGCATTGAACAGGATTTGTTTTCCACCTGTGCCAACAATGACCTGCTCTGGGGTATAATCTAAATCATTTTCTCGCTTGAACTTTGCGACGATAGCTTGGCGCAGTTCTGGAATGCCTGCAACAGCAGTATATTTAGTTTCACCGCGGTTAATCGCTTCAATCGCTGCCTGTTTGATATTATCAGGAGTATCAAAATCAGGTTCACCCGCACCAAGACCAATAACATCTTTACCTTTAGCTTTAAGCTCGCGTGCTTTTTGACTGACGGCTATCGTGGCGGAAGGTTTTACGCGGGAAAGTGCGTCGGCGAGAAATGCCATTTTAAATTCTCCTCACTGGCAGGCTGGTTTCGCCGGATCATGTTTTATCCGGCCTTTACATTAATGCTATGTCGTATTGCACCGAGAATCGCAACACAAGCAATCATAAATGTCGTAAATTGATGAAAAATAATTGGCGTAATGAGCTTTGCGGCAGTGCCCGGCTTTCAGGCGAAAAAAAAGGCGGGTTTCCCCGCCTTTTTTAGAAACTTTGTGCAAATTACATTGCTGTCAGGTTGTCTGCTGAAGAGCGACCTGAACGACGATCCTGAACGATTTCGTAAGAAACCTTCTGACCTTCGTCAAGCTGGTTCAAGCCAGCGCGCTGAACAGCTGAAATGTGAACGAACACATCTGCGCCGCCTTCGTCAGGCTGAATGAAACCAAAACCTTTGGTAGTGTTGAACCACTTTACGATGCCCGTTGCCATGGTAATTTCCTTACATCTGGCGTTATATATATAGTCCGCATGCGCCGCATACGTCCCCATGGATCGAATTTGTAGAAAGGAGATCGTTAGGAAGCGCGAACAGGTCGCACGGGTCGCAAAGTCTCACCGATCAAAAATCGATGACCCTCTATATTCGAGAATTGTGGCACATACAAGGTGGCCATTGAGAAGTAACACTATGATAATTCATTATGACCCAATAAAAAAGCCGCCACAGGACGCGGCGGCTTTCAAATTATACTGATTATCAGTCTTTGAAATAGTCCTGAAGAGGGCGTACTTCCAAAGAACCAGCTTTCAAGGCTGCAATTGCTTCCGCCACAGCTTCAGCGCCTGCCATTGTTGTGTAGTAAGGCAGCTTGTTCATTAAGGCAGCGCGACGGATTGATTTGGAGTCGGATACCGCGCTGATGCTGTCGGTTGTATTGAAAACAATATTCACCTGACGGTTACGGATAGCATCTTCAATATGCGGGCGACCTTCGATCACTTTATTGACCTTCGTTGCTTCAATACCGTTATCGGCAAGGAAGCGCTGTGTGCCGCCGGTGGCCAAAACTTTCAAGCCAAGATCAACACGGCGTTTAACAGGCTTGAGCACACGCTGTTTGTCTTCATCGCGCACAGAAACAAAGACCGTGCCATCGCGAGGCAGATCCACATTGGCGCCGAGCTGTGATTTTGCAAAGGCCAGAGCAAAATCATAGTCCAGACCGATCACTTCACCTGTTGAGCGCATTTCAGGTCCAAGAAGGGTGTCTACGCCTTGGAAACGGGCGAATGGGAAGACAGCTTCTTTTACCGCGATATGGGGGCGTGACGGTTTTTTAGGCTTGCCGCCATAAGCGTTCAGCGCATCATCCAGCTTTTCGCCAGCCATGATACGAGCTGCAATTTTCGCAATTGGCGCACCAATTGCTTTTGCGACAAATGGCACTGTACGTGAAGCGCGTGGATTAACTTCAAGAACAAATACTTGACCGTCCTTGATAGCATATTGCACGTTCATCAAGCCGCCAACATTGAGCGCCTTGGCAAGAGCTGCTGTTTGACGTTCCATTTCAGCCACAATTTCAGGCGTCAAAGTGTGAACTGGTAATGTACAGGCTGAGTCGCCAGAGTGAATGCCAGCTTCTTCAATATGCTCCATAATGCCAGAAACATAGGTGTTTTCACCGTCGCACAAGCAGTCAACATCCACTTCGATTGCATCGGTCAGATAAGTATCAAACAGCAACGGGTTTTTGCCCAGCAATGTATTGATCTGTCCGGTCTTATCGTTTGGATATTTTGCTTTGATATCCTCTGGTACCAGTTCAGG
>CANQXU010000287.1 GCA_947627865.1 uncultured Paenochrobactrum sp.
AGTCAGCTCGCTGCACTGCGTCATGAACGCAAGGATGCAAATATGCAAAATAAAAAATCCCAAACAGAGCTTAATGTCGCAATGGCAGCAGTTGAGACCGAAAGACAACGCAATAAACAACTTGAAGAAAAGCTTGCAAAGTTAATTACTGCGCTCTCCGATGCTGAAAGCAAATTGGAACGATTAGGGGTAAATCCTGCCAACGATGCAAAGCTTCGTGAAGAGATACAAGAATTGACTGCGCAAATGGTTGTTAATGACGCAGAACAAAACCACACACTTGAAAGAATAGCGAATATGAGCCCGACAGAATTGGACGAAAATGAAGTAAACAAGCCACAAAGAGTTAGTCTTGCGCAAAGAATTCAAGAGCTTGCTAAGCAATCAGAAAAAGAAAAATAAGTTCTCTTAGTGCCATTTTACGACCGGACTAAAACACAAACCGCTCTGGCGGCTCTCCTTTGCAAGGGGTAAGGATATCAGCCATGCTGGACAGTGGGAACAGGCCAGAAACGACGAAACTCAAGCCCAATATTTTAAAGGACAAAATATTTCCTTCTCATATTTGGCAAAGATGGTTTGCTCTTCTTGCTATCTCCGCAATATTGATAGTTTGCTTGCAAATGATCGGCCTGCCCGCTGCTGCGCTGATCGGGCCAATGATTGCAGCCATTCTCATGTCCGCCCGTGCCAAGCCGGTAAAAATACCGGCCATACCTTTTTATTATGCACAAGGTGTTATTGGCTGCCTCATCGCTCTAAGTGTCGATTCCGGATTTGTCACCAATATTCAAGAACACGCTCTACTCTTTATAATTTCAATAATATTTGTCTTGTTAGTGAGCTCTGCACTTGGCTATTGCCTAGCATATTTTAAGGTGCTCCCCGGCTCAACCGCTATCTGGGGCTCAGCGCCAGGAGCTGCCTCTGTTATGACGCTGCTCTCTGCTCATTATGGTGCAGATGCGCGCCTTGTGGCTCTCATGCAATATTTGCGCGTTGTTATGATTGCAGCCTTTGCATCGATTGTTGCGCATTTTTTTGCAATCGATATTGCAAGCACCGAACCAGATAAATATGTGCCGCTTGACTGGTTCTTATTTGCTCAAACGATGATATTTATATCATTGGCAATATTGATAGGGCGTGTAAGTAAATTGCCATCTGCAGGGTTGATGCTCCCACTTTTTGGTGCAATCGCCCTCCAATTTAGCGGTTTGCTGACGATAACCCTCCCCCCTCTATTATTGCAAATTTCATATGCAATTATTGGCTGGCATATCGGCTCAGGTTTCACACGCGATATTATTGTGCATGCTGCAAAAATCATGCCCAAGCTGGTGCTCTCAATATTAGCCTTAATCGCTATTTGCAGCCTCTATGCTTATCTCATAAGCCAAATGACCGACATTGATCTGCTAACCGCCTATTTGGCCACGAGCCCAGGCGGAGCGGATGCAATGGTTATTATTGCAGCCTCAGCTGGTGGCAACACAGCTTTTATAATGACCATGCAAACATTTCGTTTTTTTGTGGTGTTATTAACCGGCTCAACTCTAGCCCGCATCACTACAAAATATTTACCCCGCAATTGATAAGAAAAAAGCCGGTTTAAAACCGGCTTTCAAAATCATTTTCCGTGGAAGCTACGGATTGCTTTAATGATCTTATCTTGGTCTGATTCAGCCAAGTAAGGATGCATTGGAAGGCTCATAATGCGCGTAGGAAGCGCTTCTGATACAGGCAGACCACCCGGAGCTTGTGCATAATGCTTATAAGCTTCCTGCATATGCAATGGCTTAACATAATAGACCACAGACGGAATACCTTCCTTCTGTAGACTTTCACGCAATGCATCACGGTTTTCTGTTTCAAGAGAATATTGTGCCCATGCTGAACGATAACCTTCAGGCATCACAGGAACTTTAACAACATCCTTCAAGCCTTCATTATAGCGCTTGGCTACAACTTGGCGTGCTTCCATCTCGTCCTCGAGAATGGCCAGTTTTTCGATTAAGATTGCCGCCTGAATGGTATCCAAACGCGAGTTCAGACCAATGCGAACATTATCATATTGTGTTTCACCTTTACCATGAAACAAAACTGAGCGCAGGGTCTCTGCCAGTTCTGTATCATTGGTAAACATCGCACCGCCATCGCCATAGCAACCTAGCGGTTTAGCCGGATAGAAGCTTGTTGCCCCGACATGGCCGAAAGCACCGCACATAATATTTCCGCGCTTGCCACCAATTGACTGCGCTGCGTCAGAAATTACAAACAAACCTTCACGATCGGCAATCGCATTGATTGGTGTATAATCAGCCGCAAGACCAAACAGATCAACCGGAATAATTGCTTTTGGCTCAAGACGACCTTCTTTGCGGATAGCTGCAATTGCCTCTTCAAGCTGGGCAACGTCAAGATTGTAGGTATCCGGATCAACATCGATAAAGACAGGCTCGGCGCCGACAAGCGCCACAACTTCGGCAGTTGCGGCAAATGTAAAGCTTGGGCAAAAGACTGCATGCCCTGGTCCGATACCACGAGCCATCAAAGGCATTTGCAATGCATCTGTGCCGTTCGCACAAGCAATCACATGCTTTACGCCAACATATTCAGCCAGTTTTTCTTCGAACTCAGCAACTTCTGGTCCAAGAATATAACGCCCTTCTTTCACAACCTTAGCGATAGCCGCGTTCAGCCGATCTTCAATACGCGCACGCTGCGCTGCTAAATCAATAAATTGCATGGTCGCTCCAATATGGCGTCAACAAAAGTTCAAATTTCTTCGATACTCTATGTAATCAATAGTTGCCTGTCCTGCTATGCCTAAATGTTCAAACTTCTGCGAGTTTTGTAAGAACGTTTGACTAGCAAGATTTCATGACAGGATTAATGTCGGCAACATTATTTTGATCGAGAAATATGTTTCACTTATGCTGAACAGTCCCATCTGTCAAAATACGAAGCACGTCAATGGCCTCTTGACCATTGGTACGGGGCTGTTCGCGTGTTTCGACACAATGAATGAAATGCTCCAACTCACGTGTCAGCGGCATTCCCTCATCTATCGCCACATAATCCGGCTCAGCATTTTCAAATAAAATCTGGTTATCGTCATTCCAAATACGATGGCGATAGACTGCCAGCTTTTGCGCCCATGGCTCCATATCATCAAAAACAGCCATAGCTTTGGTTCCAACCACGCTCAGGCGTCTTTCACGGTAAGGGTTCAAACGTGAAGCAAAGAGATGCCCTTTAACGCCGCCTTCAAACTCCATATGCAAATGAGCAAAATCACTTAAGTGATCAAGCGTTGCAGCACCTTCACCATGTGTTTTTACAGGCGCTGATCCTGTAATTGCTAGTATCATAGAGAGATCATGCGGAGCTAAATCCCATAGAGCATCATTTTCTGTATGAAACTTACCAAGACCCAGACGGTGTGAATGAATATATTTTATTTCACCCAATTCACCAGACTTGATCAGATCCAACATTTTCTCAAAAGCCGGATGAAACCGCAGCACATGTCCGACCATGAAAATACGCTCATGCTCTTTTGCACACGCGACTTCTTTTTCTGCATCACTAACTGTTAATGCAATCGGCTTTTCGACGAGAAC
>CANQXU010000288.1 GCA_947627865.1 uncultured Paenochrobactrum sp.
GTATTGCCTGGGAGGCGCATATCGGTGGTTTTGTGGCTGGTTTCTTTGGTATTGCGCCGCTTTGGGGCAAATATCGCTAAAGATCTTGGCAGGTGCTTTTATGCTAAATCGTGCTAAGCTGACATTGAGGAGCAGGCAGACGATCTCAATAAGACGCTAAAAAAATACTGCTTGTCTTCGGGGAAATCATGTTCTGAACCATGAGGCCTGTGAAAGGCTTCTCGTTTTGCTGTGCTGACAGGAGGAAGTGATGACTGTACGGGCAATATTGGAGCATAAAGGCAATCGGGTCTATAGTGTCAGCAGCGAGGCCGATTTGGGCAAGGCGGCGCAGCTTTTGTCCGAGCATCGCATTGGTGCATTATTGGTCAGTGAGGGGCAGGGCAAATATAGTGGTATCTTATCAGAGCGCGATATTGTCCGCGCTTGTGCTAATCACGGCTCTGTGGCGCTGAAGCTGCCGGTTTTTAAAGCCATGACCACAAAGGTGCTGCATTGTAAGCCGCAAGATACAGTGCATTATGTTATGGAGATGATGACACGGCATCGTTTCCGCCATTTGCCGGTGGTGGATGATAGTGGCGAACTGGTTGGGATTATTTCTATCGGTGACGTCGTTAAGCGACGGATAGAGCAGGCGGAAAAAGAAACCGCTGATATCAGAGAATATATTGCGACAGCTTAAATAAATAAAAAGCCCTGTATCATTGTAAGAGCGAACAGGGCTTTTTATAGAGTGTTATGTTTTGAGGAACCGTTGCGCCGCATAAAGAGAAATTGCTGCAGCATTAGAGACGTTCAGTGATTTGATCGGCCCCGGCATATCAAGTCGTGCGAGGGCATTAACCGTTTCACGGGTTTTCTGGCGCAGGCCTTTGCCTTCAGCACCGAGAACCAAGGCAATCTTTTTACCTTTGAGGGTGTGTTCCATTTCCTGCGGGCCTTCAGAATCAAGGCCGATAGTCATGTAACCCAGTTCATGCAATTCGAGAATCGCCTCTGCGAGGTTGCGAACTTCGATTTGATCAATCATTTCCAGCGCGCCGGATGCTGATTTGGCCAATACGCCTGATTCTTGCGGGCTGTGGCGTGATGTGGTGATCAGCGCATCCGCACCAAATGCGACCGCGGAGCGCAGAATCGCACCGACATTATGCGGATCTGTGACCTGATCGAGTACCAAAATCAGGGTGCCTTCTTTAAGATCCTGCAATTTACGCGGTTTAAGCGCTGCTGTTTCAATCAATATGCCCTGATGAACTGCGTCAGAACCTGTCAGAGCATCAATATCACGTGGCTCAACAATTTCCGGCTGTAAGCGCGCGAGAGTCGCATCGTCTAATTCAAGACGCGTAAGCGCATTTTTTGTCACCATCATCCGTAAAATCTTACGGCGCGGATTTTCTAGCGCTGCTTTGACCGTGTGCAGACCATAAAGACGGATGATTCCATCCGCTGCCGGTGTGCCTTTAATAGGTTTTCTGCGATCAAAGCGATTTTGTTGTGCCTGCTGCGGGCTGACACCGGATTTTTGATCGCGAAATTGTCGCCTTAAACGCGCATAATGCGAATCTTGTGGCGTGCCGGATGATTCCGGCGAAGGTTTTTTGTCTGTCATGGATGCTCTTTACCGATTTTGATGGCTCCAAGGTAGCATCTTTCAATATCAAAATGTGCGAAAGTTTTTAAAGATAAGAAAAGATACCTTTAAAAACATCAATATCGTAATTTTATTGGTAAGCCTGTGAATATTTTTGAGATTTTTTGAAAATGGCCGTTGACATAACAGGCACTTACCGGCATAACCCCGATCGTTCACTGAGACAAACGAGCTAACCGCTACGGGGTCACAGAGAACGGAATGCCTAGTCGCTCAACTCTGCTTGCAGTGAGTTTCTGGAGGAGTGCCCGAGTGGTTAAAGGGGGCGGACTGTAAATCCGCTGGCTTAGCCTACGTTGGTTCGAAACCAACCTCCTCCACCACTGCAGAGCAGGAGTTTAGAGTGCGCGGGTATAGCTCAATGGTAGAGCAGCAGCCTTCCAAGCTGAATACGCGGGTTCGATTCCCGCTACCCGCTCCAGATTACTCGATTGAATGGTCTGGTGTGTAGGGGTAACTTGAATGCGCTTTTAATGGCTGCATGGCAAGTGATTTCGGTTTCCGTTTCGTTTTACATGGGGCGGGGCTGGTGGTTCTACTGTATAATCTCTTGCGTCGCGAGACTTAAGGGTAGGTTCTACAGCATTTAAATTGTTGCAGCGCATGACTATACGCGTTGTGGTGAAAGAGAGCGACAGCGATGGCAAAAAGCAAATTTGAACGTAATAAACCGCACGTCAATATTGGTACTATCGGTCACGTTGACCATGGTAAGACCTCTTTGACTGCTGCTATTACTAAATTCTTTGGTGACTTTAAAGCATACGACCAAATCGATGCTGCACCGGAAGAAAAAGCACGTGGTATCACCATTTCAACTTCCCACGTTGAATATGAAACACCTAACCGTCACTACGCACACGTCGACTGCCCAGGTCACGCTGACTATGTTAAGAACATGATCACCGGTGCGGCGCAGATGGATGGTGCTATCCTCGTGGTTAACGCTGCTGATGGCCCAATGCCACAGACCCGTGAGCACATCCTGCTCGCTCGTCAGGTTGGTGTTCCTGCGATCGTTGTGTTCCTGAACAAAGTTGATCAGGTTGACGACGAAGAACTTCTGGAACTCGTAGAAATGGAAGTTCGTGAACTTCTGTCGAAATACGACTTCCCAGGCGACGATATTCCAGTGATCAAGGGTTCCGCTCTTGCTGCTCTGGAAGATTCAGACAAGACCATTGGTGAAGAGCGCATCCGCGAATTGATGGAAGCAGTTGATGCTTACATCCCAACACCAGAGCGTCCAGTTGATCAGCCGTTCCTGATGCCAATTGAAGACGTATTCTCGATCTCCGGTCGTGGTACAGTTGTTACCGGTCGTGTAGAGCGCGGTATCGTTAAAGTTGGTGAAGAAGTTGAAATCGTTGGTATCAAGCCAACTGCTAAAACAACTGTTACCGGCGTTGAAATGTTCCGCAAGCTGCTCGATCAGGGCCAGGCTGGCGATAACATCGGTGCATTGGTTCGCGGTGTAAGCCGTGAAGACATCGAGCGTGGTCAGGTTCTCTGCAAGCCAGGTTCCGTTAAGCCACACACCAAGTTCAAGGCAGAAGCTTATATTCTGACCAAAGACGAAGGTGGCCGTCATACACCATTCTTCACAAACTACCGTCCGCAGTTTTATTTCCGTACAACTGACGTAACCGGTATTGTGACCTTGCCAGAAGGCGTGGAAATGGTTATGCCGGGCGATAACGTAGCTGTTGATGTTGCGCTGATCGTGCCAATCGCTATGGAAGAAAAACTTCGTTTCGCGATCCGCGAAGGTGGCCGCACCGTTGGTGCTGGTATCGTCGCATCGATCATCGAATAATAGTCGATAAGAATTTCGCAAGGCTGAAATTCAGCCTTGCAGAAAATGAGATTTAAATGCAGTTTTGCATTTAATAGGGGTATAGCTCAGTTGGTAGAGCGACGGTCTCCAAAACCGTAGGTCGCGGGTTCGAGCCCTGCTGCCCCTGCC
>CANQXU010000289.1 GCA_947627865.1 uncultured Paenochrobactrum sp.
CATGATATGGGTGTGGTTGCAGAAATTGCCGATCGTGTTTGTGTGATGCGAAGCGGTAAAATTGTGGAACACGGAACAATCCGTAATGTTCTAACGAACCCACAGCAACAATATACCAAAGACTTGCTCGCATCTGTGCCAAGCTTAAATCCGCGAGCAGCGCGGGAAGAGGTGACGAGCGAAGCTGTCATTAAAGTTCGAGATTTGGGGATGACCTATAAGGTCGGCGGATTATTTCGCATGAAAGCTGGAACGCGCGCATCGCGCGAGGTGAGTTTTGATCTGCAACCAGGAAAAACACTCGGCATTGTTGGTGAATCCGGATCTGGAAAAACAACTGTTGCCCGTTCAATCATGCGTCTGATCGAACCAACGGAAGGCGAAATTATCATTGATGGACGCGATATTGCCCATCTTGGCAAAAGAGCGATGAAACCATTTCGCAAAAAGTTGCAGGTGGTGTTTCAAGATCCGTTCCGCTCGCTTAATCCGCGTTGGACAATCGAGCAAAGCCTCACTGAGGGACCCCTGAATTATGGGGTTTCACATCAAGATGCGTTGCGGGAAGCAAAGCGGCTGCTGGAAATTGTTTCTCTGCCGGAAGATGCCTTAAAGCGTTATCCGCATCAATTCTCAGGCGGGCAACGTCAGCGTATTGCTATTGCCCGTGCGGTTGCCCTGAGGCCGGATATTCTGGTGGCTGATGAGGCCGTGTCTGCGCTTGATGTGTCTGTGCAGGCGCAAGTGCTTGATCTGCTGGCAGAATTACAAAATGACACCGGCATTGCAATTATTTTCATTACGCATGATTTGCGTGTTGCTGCTCAAATTTGTGATGAAGTATTGGTGATGCAGCGCGGACAGGTTGTTGAACAGGGCAAGGCCAGTGATGTGCTTGGCCGACCATCGCATGAATATACACGTTCTCTTATTGAAGCGGCACCCGGCCGTTTCTGGGACTTTGCGGCAGGACGTCCTGCAGCCTGATAAAAAGACGTGGGGGCGCCTCCACGTCTTTTATGAAACCTTATCATGACTTTTCTCACAAGGATGAAATAATGGCCATCATACCTTTTATCGAAGAGAAAGCCGGCGAAATGCGCGCGGTTTTTGAGGATCTGCATCGTCATCCGCAAATTGGCTTTGAAGAAGAACACGCTTCCGGTGTTGTCAAAAAACTCTTGGAAGAATGGGGCTTTGATGAAGTTCATACAGATATCGCCACAACAGGCGTTGTTGGTATTTTAAAAGGCCGGAATGTGAGCAATCGACGTATTGGTTTGCGCGCAGATATGGACGCTTTGCCAATAGATGAAATTTCAGGCGTTCCTTATACGTCGCAAAATCCTGGCAGGATGCATGCCTGCGGCCATGATGGCCATACAACCATGTTGCTGGGAGCAGCACAATATCTTGCGGCCACACGTAACTTTGACGGCACTGCTGTTTTTATCTTCCAGCCAGCTGAAGAAGGGCTTGGTGGTGCACGCCGCATGATTGAGGAAGGTTTATTCGAGCGTTTTCCATGTGATGAAATTTACGGTATGCACAATCAGCCTATGGGCACGCTTGGCAAGGCTGCTATCCGTAAAGGTGCGGCTATGGCAGGTGCCAGTTTTTTCGACATCAAACTGACGGGAAAGGGCAGCCATGCGGCTCAGCCGCATAATGCGCGTGATGTTTTGGTGATAGGTGCTGATCTTATCGGCCAATTGCAGACCATTGTATCGCGCAATATTCCGGCGACTGATGCTTGTGTCTTGTCTTGCACGCAGTTCCACACTGGCAGCGCCTATAATATCGTGCCGGAAATAGCGGTCATTACGGGTACTATCCGTTATTTCGACAAACATATTTGTGAACTTGCAGAGCAGCGCATGCGCGAATTATGCGCGGGTGTTGCGCTCAGTTACGGCATCAAGGTGGATGTTGATTTACGCAATGTATTTGATGTGCTTCGCAATGATCACGAACTGACGGATGCCTATATGGCTGCGGCCCGTGATGTGCTGGGAGAGGAAAACGTCAGTGATGATTGCCCTGCTTTCATGGGTAGCGAAGATTTTGCGGACATGCTGGCACTAGTGCCGGGTGCTTACATCAATGTTTTACACGCGGGAAAAGCAGCCTTGCATAATCCTGCTTTTGTCCTTGATCCAGCGACCTTGCCGATCGGCTCGTCGATCTATGCGCGCATTATCGAAACCCGTTTGCCTGTAATTAAGGAATTAGCAGCATGAGTGCCCAAAACTTGTCTTTTGATCTTGATGATATGATTAAACGCCTGCGGGTATGGATTGAAACAGAAAGCCCAACCTTTGATGCGGCTGCTGTTAATCGCATGGTCGAAGTGGCTGCTTATGATTGTGCGGCAGCGGGGGCATCGATTGAATTTATCCCAGGTCGTATGGGCTATGGTGGCTCGTTACGCGCTAAATTTCCGCATGCAGATCAGGGTAAACCCGGCATTATGGTGTCTGGCCATCTCGACACTGTCCACCCGCTTGGCGTGATTGACATCAACCCTTACCGCCGTGAGAGTGGTAAAATTTACGGGCCTGGCATTCAGGATATGAAGGGCGGAAATTTCGTGGCACTGGAAGCCATGCGCCAAATTGCCAAAAGTGGGCTGACAACCAAATTGCCAGTGACTTTTCTACTGACACCTGATGAAGAAGTTGGAACGCCTTCAACACGCGATCTGATTGAGCAGGAAGCGTTGAAAAACAAATATGTATTGGTACCGGAACCAGCCCGTGAGGATGGCGGGGCGGTGATTGGCCGCTATGCAATTGCCCGTTATAATCTGGAAACCATCGGACGTCCGAACCATGCTGGTGCTTTTTTGAAAGACGGGCGTTCTGCCATTCGCTTGATGGCTGAAAAGATTATTGAAATTGAAGATCTGACCACAGATGACTGTACATTCTCGGTTGGTGTTATCCATGCAGGACAATGGGTCAATTGTGTTTCTTCCAATTGTAAGGCCGAAGCCTTGAGCATGTCCAAAACGCAACAAAATCTTGATGAAGGTGTTGCCCGTATTATGGCGCTTGGCGGCACTAAAAATGATGTGGAACTGATTGTTACACGTGGCGTGACAAGACCAGTTTGGAAGCCGGATCAGCCGCAAGATATGAAGCTTTTTCACTTTGCTAACGAAATTGCCAAGGAAATCGGCTTTACCATGAGTTATCAAAGCTTTGGTGGCGGCTCCGATGGAAACTTTACCGGTGCTTTGGGTGTCCCGACACTAGATTCCATTGGGGTGCGCGGTGCCGGATTGCACACATTGGGCGAGCATATTTTCGAAGGTAGTCTGGTAGAGCGTGCGCGGCTTCATGCCGGATTGTTTCTAAATCTTGAATAGAGTGAGGCAAAAAAGTTGGGATTGTGCAGGTCCCAACCTTCTTATTACTCTTTTGGTGGGAGAAATTTAAACTGCTGCCTGCAGAGCAATCTCAACTAAGATATTTTCTGCAGCCAAATTTGCTTCAACTGTTGCGCGTGCGGGAAGCGCATCTTCTGGAATCCATTGTTCCCAAACATCATTCATTTCTGCAAAATCAGCGACAGCATGTTTGAGCCATATCTGCGCGAATAATATTTTAGTTTTATCAGT
>CANQXU010000290.1 GCA_947627865.1 uncultured Paenochrobactrum sp.
TAGATTATCTGATAAAGGCTATTTCAATTGCTGAAGAGGCCGACCGCAAGCTGTTAGAGTCGGTCGGCACTTTTAAATTTCACGGATAAAGCTCAATCGTCAGATCTGCTTCAACCGGAGCATTTAAACCAAGTGTATGCTGGGTCAAAGCCGCACGTGCATGTTTCCCGCTTTCCTCGCCCAAAAGCTCAACATATAAGTCAGATGCGCCGTTTAGAACGAGATGAGGCATAGTAAATTCTGCCGAGCAAGTTACGTAACCGATCATCTTTACAATACGTTTCACACGGTCAAGATCACCGCCCAAAGCAGCTTTCATCAATGCAAGGTGATTAATTGCCATTAAACGTGCTGATTGATATCCTTCTTCAATCGTCAGATCTATGCCAATTTTTCCCGCATAGGGAAGAATATCATTGTCATTTTCGTCCGGACGCGTGCCCAGCGTACCCGATAGATATAAGATATTTCCAACCACAACGCCCGGCACATAATTACCGACTGCTTTGGGCGGACGCGGTAAAATAATGCCCATATCATTGAGTCGTTTTTCGAGTTTCCCCGACATGCTTCATCCTTTCATATATTAGAAAAACATATTTGCTGATGAAAATCATGGTTGCCGATTATAAATTAAAAAGCTGTAGCTATTATAGCATCGATCCATTGCGTAATTCAGTACAGGCGTTAAGTGGCAGAAAATTGATAATCATTCTAAAAATAACGATTTAAAACAACATCTTAGTAAAAACCAATAACGAGCAACCATTTTTTTGCAAGTGCAAGCCGTCTTGTAGAGTGCTTGAATAAATGAAAATCCATTGTACTGTTGCCTAAATTGAGGAGGACATCGTGGAGATCAATTTTTCATCTCTTGCGAAGCTGGCAACAAAGCTTCGTGAAAGAACAATAACTGCTGCTGATATTATTGAGGGCGCAGTTGCCAACCATAATAATGGTAAGCTCAATGCTTATGCCGCATGGGATGGCGACAGGGCACTTGCTGTCGCACGTCACCTGGATGGTCTTTTAGACAAAGGTTATGATACAGGCCCGTTAATGGGAATCCCGTTCTCTGTGAAAGATCTTTATGGTGTTCCCGGATTGCCTATTTCCGCCGGAACAGACCAAGCTCTGGACGAGAAGTGGTCA
The DNA here is from genome assembly GCA_947627865.1 of uncultured Paenochrobactrum sp. GTDB lineage: Bacteria > Pseudomonadota > Alphaproteobacteria > Rhizobiales > Rhizobiaceae > Paenochrobactrum. Next base: position 1,153 of record CANQXU010000290.1, read on the forward strand.
TCCGCCGGACCTGTCGTCAGTAATGTTATGGCGCAATTGGGCGTGATTATGGGTAAATCCCATACGGTTGAATTGGCTTTTGGTGGCATCGGTATCAATGATCATTGGCCAACACCCAAAAACCCATGGGGAGATGGAAACAGAATTCCTGGCGGCTCAAGCTCTGGTGCAGGTGTTTCCCTTTGCGAAGGTTCCGCTCTCATCGCTTTAGGCACAGATACTGCAGGTTCTGTTCGTATCCCCGCATCGGTCACTGGTAATGTTGGTTTGAAAATCACGAAAAACCGTTGGTCAAATGACGGTATTTTCCCATTGTCGTCATCCTTTGACACGCCCGGCATTCTTTGCCGTACTGTTGAAGATATTCTCTATTCTTTTAATGCAATGGATCCTCACAATACCAATGTCGACGAAAATATCAATGTAGATGGTATGCGCTTTGGTGTCCTCAGTAGTTTAGCTGCAGAAGGTGTTGATACGGATATTGCTGATCTGCTCACTTCTGCATTGCGTAAAATTGAGGCGCGTGGAGCCGTTTTAACTTCAGCAACAATGCGCAATGACCAGCCAGCCATTCAGCTTTTTCAACAAGGTGGATTAGCCGCCTCTGAGTTAGCAGCATTTTTAAGCGCCAATCATCCAGAAAAAATTGCTCGGTTAGCACCAATCATTCGTAATCGTGTCGATGCTGCCAACGGGCTTTCTGCCGTTGATTACATTCGTAGAAAATCCGATTTCGAGCGGATGTCGAATGAAACTGCCGCAGAAATGGCACAGAATGATTTCCTGGTTTGCACAACTGTTGCCATTAGCCCGCCGGAACTATCTGCACTTGCAGATCCAAATGAATACGCAAAGGCAAATATGTCAGTTCTGCGCAATACAGCACTCGCGAATTTGCTCGGCCTTTGCTCAATCACACTGCCTATAGGTCTCGACCGCAACGGTATGCCCGCCGGATTAATGCTAATGGGCCGCCCTTATGATGAAGAAAGGCTAATTAGTGCAGCACTGGCTATAGAAAAAATAATCGGTACGGGAGCCGAAATTCTAGGGTCATCACGTTAAAAATATAAGAGGAGGAACTAAAATGTCATTTTCACGTAGTTTTATGTTTGCGGCCAGCGCACTGGCAATGCTCGCTTCATTACCAGCTGCAGCCGCAGATTACACTTTCACTTTTGCTCATGTTCTGATCGAAAACACTCCAAATGCTCGGGCTGCGGCACTTTTTAAAGAAGAAGTCGAAAAGAACTCGGACGGTAGAATTGAAATTCAAATACGCCCTGCAGCACAATTGGGTGGCGACGTCGAAATCATTGAACAAACTCAAATGGGGCTTGTTCACTTTGCCATTCCGCCAACTGCAAATCTGGCAAACTTCAACGAGAAAATGTATCTTTTCGATCTGCCATTCCTCATGCCGGACGATGCATCGATGAAGCGCGTTCTTGATGGCGAGGTAGGAGCAGAGCTACTCCAAACGCTTGATGCCAACAATCTTCACGGCATCAATATTTGGGGTGCCGGCTTCCGAAATATGACGAATAATGTGCGTCCTATCAACGGACCGGAAGATCTTAAAAACATTAAGATGCGCACACTTCAAGCGCCAACCGTTCTTTCAACATATCGTGCTTACGGTGCGAACCCGACCGCCATGGCATATACTGAAGTTTATAACGGTTTACAGCAAGGCGTTGTTGAAGGGCAGGAAAATCCGCTGGCGAATATTGACTCCATGCGCTTCTACGAAGTGCAAAAATATATGACCCGCACAGGCCATACTTATCATACCTATGCAGCGATTATGAACAAAGCTGCTTGGGATAGCCTTCCTGAAGACCTGCAAAAAGTCATTGAGGATGCCATGATCGTTGGTCGTGATGCTGCACGCGTCTATACCGCTGAAGACGAGATCGTAATTCTTGATAAAATTAAAGATCACATGGAAATTATTGATCTAACTCCTGAAGGACGACAGTCTTTCATTGAGGCTTCTCAACCGATTTATGAGGAATTTCGCAGCAAGATAACTCCTGAACTACTGGACAAAGCAATAGCTGCTGCAAAAGGCTAAACATAAAAGGGAGGGACGAGCATGATCCTTTGGCTCAATCATATAGTGGATAGAATCGAGGGGGTCGTCATGGGACTGTTCTAAATTTTGTGTAAGTGCCTTTATTTTCCTTTATCCTGTTTGGATAAACATAAAGAGGTACTTCACATGGATGAAGCCAAGATTAAAAATTTAGCGTTAGAATTAGCTAAAGGGTTGAAATCTCAAGAAGATTTAAACCAAATATCGTCTATTTTCAAAAAGGTCATGATCGAAGCAGCTCTTAACACAGAGCTTTCCGAGCATCTTGGTTATGAAAAACATGCACCGAGAAAATCGACCAATGCCCGTAATGGCTTTAGCGAAAAAACAGTATCTTC
>CANQXU010000291.1 GCA_947627865.1 uncultured Paenochrobactrum sp.
ATGATCTCCGGTCTCTGTTAGTTCTCTTCTGTGGTGTTTTGTGCAACAGGCGATAATGTGTTCTTGGAGGATGTGGGCGTTTCGCGCTGGTGCTCGTCGAAAAAACGCTCAGTAGATTTTTCTTCCAGCTTCGTTTTTTCTTTTTCAGCTTTGGTACGACCAAAAAGCACTCGGTTTTCTCGTGCAGTCTGTTCTTTGACTGCACGATTTTGTCTTTTTTTAAATTGTCGCAAGTTGACGATATTGGTCATTGCTAGATTTTAAACCCTTGATGGCAATTCAGCAAAAGAGAAATTATTTTTTGCGGAAAGCATCCAGTGAGACGACATCAGCGCTGGGCTTTTCATTCTCACTTTTATTTGCATCTTCCGGATTTTCTTCAGCATCCGTTGCAGAATTCTGTTTGTTGCTATCTTTTTTTGATCGCTCTTTTGAAGCTGTTTTTTCAGATCTAGCGGGTTGCGGGGCTTGCGGTTCCAAAGTCTCAATATCTGCACCCGGACTATCATTGTCGCCGACAGGCTCAACAGCAGTTACGTCAAATTCTAGCTCGAAATTAACGGAAGGATCATAGAAGCCGCGAATTGCCGAGAAAGGCACAACCAGCTTTTCAGGGACATCACCAAAGGACAGTCCAACTTCAAAAAGCTGATCGGTTACAACCATATCCCAGAACTGATGCTGCATAACAATTGTCATCTGCTCAGGGTATTTTTCTTTTAGACGGGAAGATATTCTAACGCCTGGTGCGCAAGTCAGAAATGTAATAAAAAAGTGGTGGTTGCCCGGCAAGCCAGCTTTAGCCACTTCAGTAAGAACTTTGCGAATTACACCCCGAAGCGCATCCTGTGCAAGAATATCATATCGGATATGATCCTGTACCATATTTAATCTATCCCACGGATTCGGCAAATTATGTTTATTTTATCAATTGCAGCGTGATAGAAAAACGACCTTTTGATGAAAGATAGTTCAGTCTAGCCCAACCGCATTTGTGTAGGGGTACAGGATAAAGCTCAACTGCGCAAAGAAAATATCGATTAAATGTCTGGAATTAAAGTGGAGGCTTCTGTTGCCAGGTGCCTCCGGACCCCGCCTTAAGGGGCTAACCCTAAGGACTTAGGTCGGGTTTCCCGCACCGCCATTAGGCAGCGAGAGCGTAACCCTGAGCTTTGTTGTCATTTGCAACTACTCAATTGACCCGATAACGGTGGTATCATGCCGAGCAAAAAATCGATCTTTACGCCCTTGTCGATCCTATTTCGCCCCCACCATAATGCAGCCCTTGTAGCTTGCTGCCTTATGGTGGAGGCGCCGGGTACCGCCCCCGGGTCCAAATGGTTTATTACATCGTCCGTTTATTGCCATAGCTGACATAAGCCAGCAGGACTTATATAGGGGGATATGAAGGGAAATGGAAGAGGTTCCGGCATCTTCCAAAGAAAAATATAAAAATAGCTGGGCTTTAAGATCTCAATATCAAATGTTGTGTCTGATATTATCGCGCTTTGATGACAAATGTGTTTTTTTCTCTTTCCCGTTACAAGGTTTCTCATTGACATCTGGTAAAGAGTTACACACTCTTCCTACTGTCGGCTGTAAAGGGCAGTGAAGAGCCTTAGTTGACGGATAATGTTCGTGTCAAAAGTGACAGATATATCTAATAATCAAGGAGCGCTGGGTAATGAGCGATTATTTGACTGATGTTCGTCGTTATGATGCAGCAGTGGATGAAGATATTGTTGCAAAAATTGTTAAACATTTAGGCATTGCACTGCGCAGCCGTGATGCTTCACTTGTTTCGGTCACTGACCCTGAAGAACTAAAGCGCGTGCGTGAAAGTTGGATTGGACGCAAACTTGGCATTACCGATGCAGAAACCGCTGATGCAGCAATTGCGCATGTTGCGGAAGTTATGAAGGGTGATCGTAACAAGCAGCGTGTGACTTTTTATTATCTGACTGCCAAACAGCTAGGCAAGTTGAACGATCTTTGATCAACTTGTTTTGTAGCCTTTTATTGTTGCGCAGCTAAGTCTTAGAAGCTTTAGCAATTAAGTGTTGGCTGCCGACAAAAAGTCGCTTGTTTACTTCAATGCCGGAATCAGAGCAAACTAGCGTTCCTTTTTCTGGCATTATAGGTTGTTATGCGTAATTATCTCGATCTGGTTCAGCATGTTCTTGATCATGGCGTGGATCGGAGCGATCGTACTGGAACTGGTACAAGGTCCGTTTTCGGTCATCAGATGCGGTTTGATTTAGCCGCAGGTTTCCCTGTGCTTACTACCAAAAAACTACATTTAAGGTCGATTATTTATGAGCTGCTGTGGTTCTTGAAGGGCGATACCAATATCGCTTATTTGAAAGAAAACGGCGTATCGATCTGGGATGAATGGGCAGATGAAAACGGTGATTTGGGGCCGGTTTATGGATACCAATGGCGTTCATGGCCAGCTCCGGATGGTCGCCATATTGATCAAATAGTTAATCTGTTACATATGATTAAAACAAACCCGCAATCACGGCGTTTGATTGTATCGGCGTGGAATCCAGCCTTAGTGGATGAGATGGCTTTGCCACCATGTCATTGTCTTTTCCAGTTTTATGTTGCAGATGGCAAGCTATCCTGTCAGCTTTATCAGCGTTCTGCCGATATCTTTCTGGGTGTACCATTTAATATTGCTTCATATGCATTGCTGACGATGATGATTGCACAGGTTTGTGGCTTGAAGCCGGGTGAGTTTGTTCACACGCTTGGGGACGCGCATTTATATTCCAATCATTTTGATCAAGCTAAGCTTCAATTAACTAGACAGCCTAAAAAATTGCCGGTGATGAACATTAATCCGTCGGTCAATGATTTGTTTGCCTTTAAATATGAAGACTTTACTCTTGAAGGCTATGATGCGGATCCAACTATTAAGGCGCCGATTGCCGTATGAGTAAAGATGTCAAAATATCAGTAATAGTTGCTGCCTCTGAAAATAATGTCATTGGTCGTGATAATGATATGCCATGGAGGCTTTCGACCGATTTGAAGCGGTTTAAAGCTTTGACATTGGGCAAGCCTGTGATCATGGGACGCAAAACATATCAATCCATTGGGCGCCCATTACCGGCGAGGTTGAATATTGTCATCACAAGAGATGAAAGTTTTTTTGCTGAAGGCGTCACGCGCGTAAGTAGTTTAGAGCAGGCATTACTACTTGCTAAAGACTATGCTGAAACGCATGATCTGGATGAGGTGTTTGTGATTGGCGGCGGCCAGATCTATCATCAGGTTTTGGGCAAGGCGGATCAAATTTACTTAACCCGAGTACTGACAACGCTGGAAGGTGATACTTTATTTCCCGCAATAGACCCTGAAAAATGGCAGTTATTGAGTGAAGAGAATGTGCCTGCAGGCGAAAAAGACAATTATGCAACGCGATATTGTGTATATCGCTCAGTCAGGGCATGAAGGATTTAGGCGTTTGATAAGCGTCCGGAGAGCGTGTTTTTCAATAATTCTTCCTTTTTCTGTACAGGAAGCAATTGAATCGGCTTAAAACCGGATAATTATTGGTGTTTTC
>CANQXU010000292.1 GCA_947627865.1 uncultured Paenochrobactrum sp.
AAAGTCGCCAAATCAAAGCTTAGAACCTTTGACGGATTTTTCTGAACCGTTGCTTCGCCTTGAACATGTTTGATCGTTACATCTTCAGCCTGCGCCTGTGACGCTGCGAAACCAAAGGACATTGCCAAAGCAGTTGCGCCCAGAATTGAAGTGAATTTGGAACTGATTCTTGCCATGATGCTATAGACCTCTATTTACATAGTAGTGTCATATAGTCATGTTTAAGCGAGAGGTATAGCCCTAAATGTAAAAACTTGCATATAATTGTCACCTTTTATTTGCACGCCTATTACCCCGTTTTTACAGCACTCAAACTTACATGTCCTCATCAACAAACCAAGTCCTCATAATAAAACGGCCCCATAATATGAGGCCGTTTTATTCACTCTATAACTCATTATAACGCATTAGCTATCGCGGTTTCCCATTAGAATTTCGCGTTTACCAACATGGTTTGCGGCTCCAACCAGGCCTTCCTTTTCCATGCGCTCAACCAAAGATGCAGCTCGGTTATAGCCGATACCCAGACGACGCTGTATATATGAGGTGGAGCATTTTTTGTCACGCATGACGACTTTAACCGCCTGAGAATAAAGCTCATCGCCTTCATCTGCACCATTTGCAGTTTGGTCAAAGACCGCTGCATCATCTGCAACTTCTTCTTCCTCTTCGCCTTCAGTGACAGTTGCCAGATAATCGGGACGCCCCTGTCCTTTCAGGTGTGAGACCACATCTTCAACTTCTTCATCCGAAACAAATGGACCATGAACACGCACAATGCGTCCACCGCCAGCCATATGCAGCATATCACCTTGTCCAAGCAGTTGCTCAGCGCCCATTTCACCCAAGATCGTGCGGCTGTCGATTTTTGATGTTACCTGAAAAGAAATACGCGTCGGGAAGTTTGCCTTGATTGTACCTGTGATAACATCAACGGACGGGCGTTGTGTCGCCATGATCAGATGGATGCCTGCTGCGCGTGCCATTTGAGCCAAACGCTGTACGGCACCTTCAATATCCTTGCCTGCCACCATCATCAGATCTGCCATTTCATCGATAATAACAACGATGTAAGGCATTGGGGTCAGATCAAGTTCTTCCTGAATGTAAACTGGTTCGCCCGTTTCTTTATCAAAACCGGACTGGACAGTGCACATGACCGATTCACCGTTGCCTTTGGCTGATGCCGCACGCTGGTTGAAACCTTCAATATTGCGAACTCCCAAGCGCGCCATCTTGCGATAGCGCTCTTCCATCTCGCGCACAGCCCATTTAAGAGCGACAACTGCCTTTTTAGGATCTGTCACAACAGGGGTCAGAAGATGCGGAATCCCATCATAAATAGACAGTTCCAGCATTTTCGGATCAACCATGATCAGGCGGCACTCTTCTGGCTTGAAGCGATAGAGCAGTGACAAAATCATCGTGTTGATGGCAACAGACTTTCCTGACCCTGTGGTTCCGGCAACCAGCAAGTGAGGCATTTTTGCCAGCTCAGCAATAATCGGCTCACCGCCAATTCCCTTGCCCAAACATAGTGGCAAACGATAATTTGACGCTTCAAATGCACGTGAATCAATCATTTCACGTAAGTAAACTGTTTCACGATTGGCATTAGGCAATTCAATGCCGATTACATTGCGCCCTGGTACCACAGCAACACGAGCCGACAATGCAGACATAGAACGGGCAATATCATCCGACAGACCTATAACGCGGGAAGACTTCACACCGGGTGCTGGTTCAAATTCATAAAGCGTAACAACAGGCCCTGGACGGACATGGATGATTTCACCACGAACACCAAAATCTTCCAATACACTTTCCAATAGACCTGCACTGCGCTCGAGCATTTCCTGTGTAATGATTGTACTTTCATCCTGAACAGGCGGCAGCTGCAACAGAGCATTAGGCGGGAAGATATAATCGCCAGAAACGTAATCCGTTGAAACCGGCGGCAGATCAGCAGGCTGGTACTGCGCAAAACGTGGAATGACGCGGCTTGGTGTTTGTGCAGCAGCACTCTCCTCAGCATCATCATTATGAGAACTTACATCATCTTCAACCTCTGCAGTTGCTGCAACTTCCAGCACTTGCTCCTGCAAAGTTTCTTCAACACCACTTTCATCAGTGATAGTCGCTTCAATATCCTCAACAACCTCAGCGGCTGCAAGGCTAACTGGAGTTTCCAGAGCTTCCGCCTCATCTTCCACCGTCTGAATTTCTGAAGATATATCCGCATCTACAGCGACGCTATCGATTATCTCAGCTTCTGTTTCAGCCATGACAGGCGCAGCCAAAGCGGTTTCAACCTGTTCTGCAGCAGCTTCTGCATCACCGAGTGTTTCTTCAGCAATATCAGATTGTTTCGCTGGATAAGTGACAGCCTCATAGCTTACTGTCTGTGGCTCGGACTTGCGCCATTCGACCACACGAAAAGAAGCCAGAATATCTGCGCTGCTTGGCCCCTCTTCAATTGTTTCTGCAGGCTCGACAGCTTCAGCAAGAATTGGAGCGGCAGTTGTCAAAGCTGAAAGATCAAAACCCTCAAAGAAAGCAAAGTCTGATAACAGGCTTACTGGTGAATCCGATGCTGCTGGAACAGCAGAAGCAACGGAAGTATTTTTTTCAAGTTCTATGGACATCTCTTCGTCCTGCTCTATGGCAGGCGACATAATTTGAATTTCTTCTAGCGGTGCGCTTGCAGTCACCATTTCAGCATTTTGTATTGAGCTGAAAGGTGCCATATGGGTCTCAGCTGAAACCATATTTGAAACAGCACCTTGTAAAGCTGCAACGGCCATAGGCTGGCTTGCAGCCGCTTCCGCAAGATCGGCTTCCGCCATGCTATCCTGCGTTATTTCTTCATTCTCTGAATTTTCTTTACAGCGTGATGCTTGCTCTAAAGCCGGCACATCAAGACCACGGCGGCGTAGCAACTCCGCCTCAGGCGTGCGGGTAAAGCGCACATTTGCCCCAAGGCTAAAATGCGTTTTCCATGCCGGAATGGAATCGTCAATCTGGTCCTTCGCGCCTGCACGATATTCATTCGGATTTTGCTGCATCTGCTGCGATTCCTCGCGCTGACTGCCATCCGCTGTCAAATTACTATAGTTTTCTCTGAGATTACGCATGACACCTGAACCACTCGAACTTAGTCACCCTAGACATAACCAAAGTAATAGAAAATGAAGGTTAACAACCCCCTTCCAAGTCGAATAGTTTTTTCACTTCACTGAAAATGGAAAATAGAAAAGCCCGCAAATGCGGGCTTTTAATCATATTGTTTATTAAATTTTCAAATTTAACCGCCATCAAATCATCAATTTAGAATTATGATTTTAAAGCCGCGCTTATATTTATCTCATTGGGCAAGCCAATCCGCCAATGAAGGACGGCGATTCCCTGCCCTCCCCCGCATCGGCGCGGCTGCACACATTGAATTAAGCACGGCCTCCTCAGTTGCTTCACAGGCCGCGCGAAAGAGCTCATCAATTTTATTTTCATTTAAGGCAGCGATTTGGATAAAGTCTGCTTCTTCGTCATGATTAAA
>CANQXU010000293.1 GCA_947627865.1 uncultured Paenochrobactrum sp.
TAAACGCGGATCATTTTTTCGACGTCAACAACGTGAGCAGTAACTCCCGGAGGAGCGACTTGCGTCAGCAATGTTTTACGCACGGTATCGGCAGCCACTTCATCGCTGACGACAATAATCCGTGTGACATTGGTTTCTTTCGTCCAGCGAGTCGCCACCTGTCCGTGGATTAAACGGTCATCGATACGGACCAAACCAAGAACCATATAGTCGTTGGGTCCCATAGGTTTAGCCGGATCCGCTGGTTTTGGTGCAGCCGGGGCCGGAGTGGATTTTTCTACTGGTGCAGCTTTGAGGGCTTTTACGCCTTCTCTGCCTGTTTCAACTGCCAGCGCAACGAGCTCGTCAAAGGAAGGGTTATCATCGCGAGCCATGAGTGTTTCCACTAACATGGGAATATTAACACCGGCAATAACTTCATACCGCTCTTTATCAACAACAATCCTGCTAGCGGCATTAAATGGACTGCCTCCCCAAGTATCCACTAGGAACAGCACACCTCCAGATGTATCAAGTTTTTCCAGTTGAGCGTTATATTTAACGATCAGCGTTTCGGCATTTTCCCCAGGAACAAAATCTATCCAACCGACGTTTTCTTGCTCGCCTAGTAACATTTCAGCAGTTTTGAGCAGTTGCTCTGCTGCAAATCCGTGTGTGCCTATAACAATAGCAATAGTCACTTGCTACCTCCTATTGTTGGGATGACGTAGCCCATAATGGGCACTCGTGTTCATTATAAGTGTAGCGAAACGATTCAAACCGCGTGGCCAATAAAGTAACTAATGACCCACATAATTTATTTTAGGCTGCGAAAAAAATAATTTATGTGATGTAGTTCCGTAATTTAGAAGTGTTGTTGCATAATATTTTCGCAGCGTGAAATAAGTCCAAAAAATCGCTGTTTTTAGGTAAAGAAAGCTAAATCTTTGCCAAACCCTATTCGGCTTTGGTATTGTTAGCGTTCGTTTAATTGTAAGGAGTGCAGGGCTTCAGCCCACCCTATGGACCGTCACCGACGTCTTTTCATTTCTGGGACTTCATTGTTTCCCTTCAATATCGGCGCCCCAAGCCCGAAAAACTATTCTACTTTTCATGCTGTTCTTGCTTATTTTCAAGTAAGCTCTTCTGCTGTCTGCGACAGGAGTAAGACATGGAACTGTTAATGGACCCGCAAATATGGGTGGGGCTATTTACGCTGATAGTGCTGGAAGTTGTACTGGGTATTGATAACCTGGTCTTTATTGCCATTCTTGCTGATAAATTACCGCCAAAACAAAGAGATAAAGCTCGCCTTATCGGCCTGTCTCTGGCTCTGGTAATGCGCCTAGGTTTACTCTCGGTTATTTCTTGGATGGTAACGCTTACCAAACCCATTTTTTCAGTCGGCGATTTTACCTTCTCAGGCCGTGAGCTGATTATGTTGTTCGGGGGGCTGTTTTTGCTGTTCAAGGCAACAACAGAGTTACACGAACGGCTAGAGAACAAGCAACATGATGGGAGTCATGGTAAAGGTTATGCCAGTTTCTGGGTGGTGGTCGCGCAGATAGTTGTGCTTGATGCCGTCTTCTCGCTGGATGCTGTTATCACCGCCGTCGGTATGGTGAATCATCTTCCTGTCATGATGGCCGCAGTGACGATTGCTATGATTGTCATGCTGGTCGCATCGAAACCATTGACTACATTTGTCAACAAGCATCCAACCGTTGTGGTGCTGTGTCTGAGCTTCCTGCTGATGATTGGTCTGAGCCTGGTCGCTGAAGGCTTTGGTTTCCATATTCCGAAAGGTTACCTGTACGCAGCGATTGGTTTCTCGATTGTGATTGAGTTTTTCAACCAGATTGCACTGCGTAACTTTATTCGCCACCAGTCACGACAGCCTCTGCGCGCTCGTACTGCTGATGCTATCTTGAGTATGATAGGCAATAAGCGTAAAGGGAATGATTCCGGCGTGGAAGGCAACAATACGATAAAACCGATTGAGGCCGAAACCTTTGCTGAAGAAGAGCGCTACATGATTAATGGTGTGCTGACGCTTGCTTCACGCTCTCTGCGCAGTATCATGACACCTCGCGGGGATATATCTTGGGTCGATGCACTGAAAACTGAAGCAGAAATTCGTGAACAACTGCTGGCATCACCGCACAGTTTATTCCCGGTATGTCGGGGCGAGCTGGACGAAGTTATCGGTGTCGTACGCGCCAAAGAACTGCTGGTAGCGTTGGATAAAGGCGAGAATGTGGCCTCTATTGCAGCTCAGTCACCGGTAATTGTGGTTCCTGAAACACTGGATCCAATTAATCTGTTAGGTGTATTACGCCGTGCCCGTGGTAGCTTCGTTATCGTCAATGATGAATTTGGCATGGTACAAGGTTTGGTGACACCGCTGGATGTTCTGGAAGCGATTGCAGGTGAGTTCCCCGATGCTGATGAAACACCAGAAATTGTTCGTGACGGTGATGGCTGGCTGATAAAAGGGACGACTGATTTACATGCTTTGCAGCAGCGTCTTGATATCAACACACTGGTCAATGATGATGAGGATATTGCCTCGATTGCAGGGTTAGTGATTGCGGTAAATGGCCAGATCCCGAAAGTCGGTGATGTACTGGAAGTGGCACCATTAAAAATCAAAATCGTTGAAGCTAATAATTATCGTGTTGATTTAGTTCGCGTTATCAAAGAGACCCCGTTTCACGAGGACGACGAACTTTAAGTCAGATGACGTTGACGGAACGTTTTTTTCTGGCCGGAGATATCCCTATTATGGCTCTCCAGCCAGCACGGAAACTGCGTCAGTGGCATCGGTTTAGCATAGAGACCCCCGCAACAGGCAGACAGCTTGCTGACGTAACAAATCAGCCTGTTCTGGGGTTTCCACTCCCTCAGCAATTAACGCAATGTTTAATTGATGACCGAGTACAATAATCATATCAGTCACTTTTGAATTCACCGTATCCGGTACCAAAATCATCACTTGCCAGTCTGACAGCTAAATGATGTTAATCCCTGACCACTTGATGACTGACTTCGGGGAGTGCATCATGCTCGGTGAGCTCAAGGATCAGACTCTCGCTGTATGCGAACATTTTCGCAGGGTAGAATCATTAGCGGCAGAGCGTCCTGTAACAGCATATCAAAAGGGGCGAGTAAGGCTTCAACGGTGGAAACGGCGCGTTCACTGAAGTGTAAAATACACACGATTAACAGAGTCGTGGGCGTTGATGATAGAGACGAGTTAATAGCGGTAATATAAATAAAAACTCAAATGCAGACAGCCAGTCGCGCTAAAAATGGCAATGGGTTTCGTGGGGAGTGATTCTGATGGCAAACACTCAGATAACAACACGAGTGCCTGATTCTGGATAAGATAAATTAGCATGGTGTGTCACGTTGCCTGGGGCCAGCGCACCCAGACAACGTGAAGTTTTTTAGATGCTGTTAGTTACACTGAACTTTAATCGCCAGTCCCCCTTGCGACGTTTCACGATATTTGGCGTTCATATCCTTACCGGTTTCGTACATCGTTTCGATAACCTTATCCAGCGA
>CANQXU010000294.1 GCA_947627865.1 uncultured Paenochrobactrum sp.
CCGCGCCCGGATTATCCTGTGTGTCAGCAATCACAATTGGACGGCTGGCATTTTTTGCCAGTTCCATGGCCTTTTGTACCCCTTCAACAGGCAAATAAGCTAAACCTGCAAAGTCGGGTTCTGCATCCGCTAAAGCTTTGGCAATTTTATCAGCCTGTAAATTGACGGCTTTCTCATCAAAGCCATAGGCAAAAACGGACGCTCCGCATTCAGCAAAATCAGCGGCCGGAAAGCCCATAAAAAGAGAGGCTGTTTCAACACCTTCTGGCAGATTATCCGTCATCGCATAAAGGTTTTTGGCAGGCTGTTCATCCGTGCATTGCCACGCAATCGGAATGAGGTAATCCTCCTGCCGCATGGTTTTGTGCCAATGTGATTTGCCCTTGTGTATCAAAGTATCAAGTGCCTTAGCTGAACGATAGCCTGTTTCAGCCATATCAATATGAGGATAGGTGCGAAAACCCACCATCACATCAGTATGCTCAAACATTTTACGCGTAATATTGCCATGAAGATCAAGCGCAACAGCAAGTGGCTCATGAGGTCTTACAGCACGAACACGCTCTAAAAGCTCGCCTTCACCATCGTCAATGTGTTCGGCAACCATAGCACCATGAAGATCAATAAAAATACCGTCGAGCTCACCGCAATCCCGTAAACCGTCAAGAATTTCTATGACAATTGCTTCATAAGCATCTTGTGTTACGGGCGCAGACGGAATAGCTCCCGCCCATAAAATCGGCACGACATCCCATCCTGCTTTGTCTGCAAATTGCAACGCTCCCGCGATACCGAGATTGATATTGACCGCGTTTTTTAAAAGCTCTTCGCCGCGTGACATAGGAATATATCCGCCACCTTGAACAAACGCTGCCATATTTGCAGGGTTAGCTGCAAATGTATTGGTTTCATGCAAAAATCCGGCCACAGCTACGCGTTTAGACACGTGCATCTCCCCGTTTTTTTTGGCGCTATCCCCTCAGACAGCTTGTATATCTCTCAGCGATACACTTATATTGCTTTTATCCTAAGTGATAATTTTGATGCTTGTCAATCGATGAATCAGGATTAATAATTTTTGCCATGAACCGCTATAAAGACCACTTCAGCGTATCAACTTTTAATCCGGAAGATGCGGATACATTTAAGGATGATCCACTATTCTTGCGCTCAGTCGCCAGAACCGTGGCCGTTTTGATGGCATTTCAGCATACGCATCAACCACTTTCCCTCACTCAAGTGGCTGCTGAAGCGAATATTGACCGTAGCGCAGCGCAGCGCATTATCCATTCATTGCTAAAACTCAATATGCTAAGCCGCGATCCGGATGATCGCGGCTATTTACCCGGCATGCGCGTACTCGATATGACATATGATTTGCTTCGGCTTAACCCGATGCTCCAGCGTGCAAACCCAGTTTTACTCGAACTAAGACGACGCGTAAGGGAACGCGTTGATCTTTCTCTTTTTGATGATCTACGCGTCATTTATGCGCTCCGTATGCCTTCAAAACACGAAATTTTCACTGCAACATTAGTCGGGAATACAGTGCCGACTTATTGCACGGCAGGCGGCATTGCCATTCTTGCATATTTACCAGATGAACAAATTGCCGATATTGTCAGCCGCTCAGACCTCACTCCGTTTACACAACATACAATAGGTGATCTGACCGCTGTCATGCAATATGTCGAAGCTGCACGCCAGCGAGGTCACTCGCTTATAGCGCGGCAATTACTCAATCATGAAGTGGCTATAGGTGCGGCCATTACCAACAATCAAGGACAGCCTATTGGAGCTATTCATGTGGCTGGTAATTTAGAAGAATGGGGGGAAGAGGAATTTAGTAAAAATTTTGGCGGGCTCATCCAAAGCGCAGCCAATGCGATTTCGCGCCAAGCTTAACCACAAAATGCTTCAAAAACTATTTGAGTATTACCAACTTAATGAAGTTCCAACTTTCTGCTCACATGCCCTTTGATAAATAAAATTTGCTACAACCAAATCTGCAGAGGCAATACCTTTAAAATAGAAGGCTTTACGCCCTTTGATCATCATGGGCTTCGATAATACGAGCTCTAGATCTGCTGAAGTTGCTATATTTTCAAGCTCCCGACCCTCCATATCATATGGATGGCGACTTTGCGTTAAGCTATCCGTCACGATCTGATCAAAGGCTGTGAAACCAGCCTCACACCAGCTGCGTCCAAGATCAACCATCAAAGCTATTGCATCAGGCTTCATAATTCGCGCATCTAAAAATGGCTTTAGGTTTGAAGCCGCAGGCACAGTTGAAACAACGATATCACTGCTCTTTAGCAGCAGGTTGTAATCATCCGTGTATTTAGCTTGTAACCCTAACTTCATAGCCGCGTCGGCTAATTTCTTTGAAGACTTTTCTGTACGGCTAAAGCAAAAAGCCTGTTCCAAACTGGGATATAAATCATAGAGAGCAAGTAAATGTTCCATAGCTTGCAAACCACAGCCGACAAAGCCAATGCACTTAGGTTCTCCCGACAATAAATGTTCGGCAGCAACTGCAGAAATAGCTGCGGTTCTAATCAAGGTTACATGATTTCCATTCATAATTGCCAGTGGCAATCCTGTATTTAGATCATTTAGACATATAATAGAATTGATATTATTATATTTGGATTCAACAGCAACAGGCGTAACAGAAACCCATTTTATTGTTGCAACACCATCGCCATTTTGTTCACTCTGCATCGCAGTCATGCTTTGAAAGCTATGCCCTGTGCCAACCGTCAAGGTAGATTTTGGGATAAAGTTAAGTTGACCGGCCTTAGTATTTAGAATTGCGGTTTTAATTAATTGGCGCAGCACGATCTTTGTTGGCGCTAATTTTTCGACATCATCACCTGAAATATAGAGCAAGCCGTTTGCCATGTTAAAATCTGCCCACGGAGTAAGGCTTTGCCCTTGCTTGAGCATCCATATCACCCCCTATTATATCGGCGACCAACTCAGCTGTTGCGGGCGCCATTGAAACACCCGTATGACCGTGACCAAATGCATAAATAATGTCAGATGTTGCCCTTGATGTGCTTATAACAGGCAGACTATCAGGCGTAGATGGACGATGCCCCATCCAAACATCATGCTGTCCGTTTTTTATCTGTTCCCGCATCTGAGGAAATAATCTCAATCCATGCTCAAGCTGGATATATGCTCTTTCCCACTTTGGCTTTGCATTAACATCAGACAACTCTACCTGTCCGGCCAATCTCAATCCCGATCGGGTTTGCACAATGGCCATTTTACCATCACCGGGCATCAAACCATGATGAATTTCAGCCTCCGGCTGTGCAATTGTAATATGATATCCACGCTCTGAAACTAAAGGCAGCCGATCGCCTAACTTTCGTGCGAGTTCTTTCGACCATATGCCGGCAGAAATAACAGCCTTGCTACACTGAATATCACCATCTTCAGTACGAATGGCTGATAATTTTCCATTGCTCAATATAAAATCCAAGGCTGTGCCTTGAATAACTTTTCCGCCTTTCGTTTGAAAATACTTGCC
>CANQXU010000295.1 GCA_947627865.1 uncultured Paenochrobactrum sp.
CGCGCTGATCTTGTGCTGGGTTCAATTGCTGATCTACCAGAACTTTTGTTACGTTAAAGAGGAATTTCCGGCTCAATGAAGCAGCTTGACTAAGTTAGCTGGTTAAGTTCGCCTCATCACGCAGTTCTTTGCGAAGTATCTTTCCGATATTGCTTTTAGGCAATTGATCCCTAAATTCGATATGGCGCGGTCGTTTATAGCCGGTTAGTTCTGTAGCGCAAAATTGTCTGATATCTTTTTCGGTCAGGCTCTCGTCCTTTTTTACGACAAATATTTTAACCGCTTCACCAGAGTTGCGGTCTTTTATTCCAATTGCTGCCACTTCAGAAATACCAGGATGCTTGCTGATGACTTCTTCAATTTCATTAGGATAAACATTGAAGCCAGAAACAAGTATCATGTCCTTTTTACGGTCAACAATTTTGAGATAGCCTTGGTTGTTTATAAAGCCGATATCACCGGTTTTGAAAAAGCCGTCTGCGCAAAAGCTGAGCGATGTTTCTTCTGGTCTGTTCCAATATCCTCTCATTAACTGAGGGCCTTTTACGCAGATTTCCCCCGTTTCACCTATGGGCAAATCATTGTCATTCTCATCTCTGATGATAATCTGGGTTGAGGGCATGGGTAGCCCGACTGTGCCGGTAAAATCTGTTCTGTCTAGAGGATTCGCGCAAACAACAGGAGAGGTTTCAGAAAGACCATATCCTTCTGTTATGGAATTGCCTGTTAAGGTTAGCCATTTTTGGGCGACTACTTCCTGTACTGGCATGCCGCCACCGAGCGTTAAAAGGAGCTCGCTAAAATCTATTGTTTCAAATTTTGAATGCTTCATGAGAGCGACAAAAAGTGTGTTTAATGCAGGGAAAACGTGAAATTTATGGTTTTGCAGATCACTGATTAAACTATTCATGTCACGTGGATTGGGTATCAGTAAATTGTGACCACCAAGCTGAAATCCCATCATGGCGTTCACTGTTAAAGCGAAAACATGATATAGCGGCAAAACGCATACAAACTGTAATTGCTCTGGCTTACCCTTTCGCTGATAAGCAACATCGAGCCATAAACTCATTTGTGTAGCATTTGATAAAATGTTTTTATGGGTGAGCATTGCTCCTTTTGCAATACCGGTTGTGCCACCCGTATATTGCAAAAATGCCAGATCATCCGGTGCTAAATCAATGGATTTCGGACGCTTTCCAGCATATTTGCTCATAATTTTACTGAACTTTACATGTTCGGTTAAGCTCCAATCAGGAACCAGCTTTTTTACTTTACGGACTATATAATTGAGCAGATAGCCTTTGAGGCCATGCATGTCGCCCATTGAGGCAACGATAATTTTTGAGAGATGCACCCGCGGCGCGATTTCTTCAATTTTGAAAGCGAAATTTTCAAGCACAATTAATGCGCTTGCCTGGGCATCATTGAGCTGTTGTTCTAATTCTCTGGCAGTATAGAGCGGATTGACATTAACAATAATAATTCCGGCCCGAACGAGGGCAGAAATTGCAATCGGATATTGCAAGATATTCGGCATCATAATGGCGATACGATCGCCTTTTTTAAATCCATTATCCTGAAGCCAGCACATCAACGCATCTGAATATTTATGCATCTGCCGATAACTCAGGGTACGCCCCATACAGGTAAAAGCAGGTTTATCAGAATGCTCAATAAATGAGCGGGTGATTAAATCCCCAAGCGACGAATCTTGAAGTTCTGGAATACAAGCAGGGACGCCATCGGGATATGAGGCAATCCATGGCTGAGGATGGTCAGTCATATGGCTCATGGGTGTATCAGAGTTTGGCATGATTGTTTTTTCATTGTTATGCAAGCTTTTGTACATATTTGTTCCCATGGCCTGCCAGCTATTTGCTTAATTGCTCAATGCCTCCCCACCGCAAAGAGAATGCTATTTGTATCAAGCTACTGCTTGGAGTGCCAGTTTATTTATGTGATATGTTTTATGAAGTTACTCAGGAAAATTTGGAAATGTCCGGCAAAGAGTTTCGCACAAAATATGAAAACGAACCGCTTGCATATCAGCTATGCAGGATTGCATGTTGTGTAAAGTGCCGGAATAAATTATTCATTGGTCATCGGGTTTACTCCTCCTCCCAAAACCCGATGTGGAATGCGGCACTCCTCCTCCCAATAGCCGCATTCAAAGATCAGGCCGCGCTCCTCCTCCTCCCGCGCGGCCTTTTTCTTTTTTTTAAACACAAACAGACTGTTCTCAATTTCTCCCCCTGATCCGCGAAGAATTGTTACTATATGTTTATCTGAAGATAATTTCAGGAAGCACAAAAATGACAAGCGGTATTCATCATCTCACATTCATCACTCATAAAGTGCAGCCTAATGTAGATTTCTATGTTGGATTTTTAGGTTTGCGCTTGGTTAAGCAAACGGGCGGCTTTGAAGATGGCGAGCAGTTGCACTTATTCTATGGAGACCGATCGGGAACTGCAGGTTCGCTCATCACCTTTCTTGTGTGGGAAGATGGTGCTTATGGTCGTGTGGGACATGGACAAGTCAGCGAAGTTGCCTTTGCCATTAATCCTTCTGCTGTCGGCTTTTGGCTTGAGCGTGCATTGCGGTTTCAGTTAAAAATAGAAGGTCCAAAGCAAGAAATGGGCGAAACCGTTCTTCGCTTGAAAGATCCGGATGGTATCATTGTCAAGTTGGTTGCTTCACCCTTGGCTGCTAATGATTTATGGGTCGGTAATGGCATTGCGCCGGAAGCTGCGATTAAACGTATTCACAGTGCTACTATTCTCACTGAAAAAACTGAGCAGACACAAAATTTTATTGAACAGAATTTTGGGTTTCAGTTGTTGAAGCATGAGGGCACCATTCACAGACTGGTCTCTCATGCAGGTGATATGATTGATGTCAGGGATGCTGAAGGTTTTTGGCCGGGTATAGCCGGAACAGGGACTGCCGATCATATAGCGTTCAGAGCGGTTGATAAGGCTGCTGTAGAGCAGGTGCATGATCAGCTCAAAGCTGCCAAAGCGGGTGAAATCAATATGCATGACCGCAAATATTTCTACTCGCTTTATGTGCGCGAACCGTCGGGAACACTAATTGAACTGGCGAGTGATGAACCAGGATTTTTGGTCGATGAAACTGTGGAAGATTTAGGGATGACGCTGCAGATGCCGCCGCATTTCTCAAGCGAGGCCGATGATTTAAAAGTGAAGCTTCCCCAGTTTTCACTGCCTGATGAGCCGCGAACTATTTATAGAGAGTTGCCTTATATTCACAGGCTCTACGAACCGGAGAATGCTGACGGTAGTTTCATCGTTTTGCTGCATGGGACGGGTGGTAGCGAGACTGACTTGATGCCATTGGCACATAAAGTAGCACCAAATGCTACTTTAATTGGTGTGCGCGGACGCAGTACCGAAGAGGGCGCACCACGTTGGTTCAAACGATTGTCGATCAATGAGTTCGACCAAAGAGATATTCGCTTCGAGGCTGAGGCTTTTGCTGCATTTATTGAAGGTATCGT
>CANQXU010000296.1 GCA_947627865.1 uncultured Paenochrobactrum sp.
CCTGCTGCTTGCACAGCAAGGCTTCCAGTTTTTACAGCCTCAATCAATGCAGCCTCAGGATCCCTATCTGCTAGCCATCGCGCTAAAAAACCAGCATTAAACGCATCACCCGCACCAGTCGTATCAACAACATTAACCTTAGGGGCACGGACATGTTGACGCGTAGAACCAGATTGTAACCACGCACCATCTGCACCACATTTCAATGCGATAACGGGAAAATAAGCGCTCAATCTATCCAAAATTATGGTGGGATCTTTGCTACCTGTTATTGCAAATGCCTCCTCCATATTAGGAAAGAAAATATCTGTGCCCTTACAATTATCCAATAAATTTGGATCATATATTAAAGTGTCATCCCAACTTGTATCAAGCGAAACCGTCAAGCCCTTGGATTGGGCGCGCACAATCAAGTCGGGTATTTCATATAGAGTTGCGTATTCTGCGATGTGCAAATGGCAGGCTTGATCCCAATTTAATGCAGCATCCAATGAACAAGGCTCAGCCCTGCCTGCCCGTTTGGATAAAAAAGCACGATCTTCTCCAACAACACTTGCAACCGTTACCTGCGGCCCCGCACTCTCCGCCTGCTCTAGAAATTGCAAATTTAGGCCGCAGTTTTCAATCTCTGGCAGAATACCGCGAGACAATGCATCCAGCCCTAGTCTTGAGACCAAAGCCACTTCGCAATCTTTGTGCGCCAGATGAGCCGCGGTGATATAAGCACCGCCACCGGCCACGATTTTAATATCCTCGGCAAAGACTTCACGTCCCATAACGGGAAGAGTTTGCAGTCCGGTAAAAATAATATCGCAATAAGTTCGCCCGAGACTTAAAATTGCCGATCTATTATTCACATCAGCAATCATAACCGACCTAAGCTCTTTTCTGTTTTTGCATCAAATAGATACAAGCTTCCGGCTGAAGCATGCGCTGTCAATGTACTACCGTCTTGCGGTACAAACTTACCCGGTGCAGTTGCGATAACCGTTGTACCATTCACGTCCATATGGATGAGTGTTTCCGGCCCAAGGGGTTCAACTGCTATAACGGTTCCAGTTAAAGTGATGCCGCCTTCATTATTTTGTGGTTCAACAACTGCTTTCAAATCATGCGGGCGAATGCCAACCTGTAAATCTCCCCCCTCTTTAAGGTCAAATCCTTCACCATTACGCTGAGCAGAAATGAGATTCATAGAAGGGCTGCCGATAAAGCGGGCGGTGAAAATATCAACCGGACTTTCATAAAGTTCAGTTGGCGTACCAGTTTGCAAAATATTACCATCACGCATCACCACAATGCGATCAGCCATAGTCATAGCCTCAACCTGATCATGGGTAACATAAACAGTTGTTGTTTTAAGGCGCTGATGCAGCTTTTTAATTTCGATGCGCATTTGGGCACGGAGCTGCGCATCAAGGTTGGAAAGTGGCTCATCAAATAAAAATGCAGACGGATTGCGCACCATTGCACGCCCAATAGCAACACGCTGGCGCTGACCACCGGAAAGCGCAGCAGGACGGCGCTCAAGATACGGCTCCAGTCCTAATATCTTGGCAGTTTCATCGATGCGTTTATTCTTTTCAGCCTTCGAAAGCTTGGATGTATAAAGCCCGAAACCAATATTCTGGCGTACAGTCATATGCGGATAAATCGCATAATTTTGGAACACCATAGCAATATTTCTTTGCTTTGGGTCCCGCTCATTCACGATCTCATCGCCAATTCTCAAATAACCGTCAGAAATATCCTCCAGTCCGGCAATCATACGCAATGTCGTGGACTTACCGCATCCGGAAGGACCAACAAAAACGACGAACTCACCGTCTTCAATCTTCAGATCGATGCCATGTACAGCCTGGACTCTGCCATAACGCTTGACGATTTTCTCAAGTTCAATAGTCGCCATCAGCGTGTCTCCACCAATGCTAGGAATTTTTTATTAAGCTCATTTGCTGCTTTTTCTTCATGAAGAGAAAATTTCTCAGCAACTTCATCAAATTGAGCAGCTTTCAAGCGGTATGAAGCGAGAGCATTTTTCATAGGCTCCGATGCTGGGCCACCAAACCGGTCGCGCACGGCAACGAAATGCTCTGGTGATACCAACTCCTCAAATTTATTTTGCCCGAAAGAGGGCTGACGGCCCGTTGCATTTTCGAAAGCTGTCAAAAATGGTAAGTAGCCATCTTTTGCCAAACCACCGCCCTGCGCGACAACAGCTTTTGCAACATGCGCTGCAATTTCATGCGCCTGACGGAAAGATAGACCTTCAAGCCGAACCAAGGAATCGGCAAGTTCCGTAATTGTGATGCAAGAACGGCGGATGTTTTCTGCTACACGTGCGGGATCGATACGAATTGCGGCAACAAACGCTGCCAAAAGATCAAGAACCCGTCCAGCAGATGCGAAAGCCTCGTAGCCCATAGCTTGGGTTTCGCCTTCACTGTCATTCATATCAGTAAAGGGCGTATTATGGATAACATCCAGAACTGTACGCGCACGCCCCATTGTCTGACTTGCCAAATGACGCATATGTTCAATCGGAACAGGATTACGCTTCTGCGGCATGATAGAAGAAATCTGTACAAATGCATTGGGCACATAAATCTGGCCGACTTCAAAACTTGTCCAAAATTGGAAGTCCTGCACAAGTCTACCCAGATGAATAAACATCAGCTCAATTGAGGAATAAGTTGAGGTGATATAATCCGATGCCGCGATACAACTATAAGAATTTTGTAGCGGCGCAGCAAAGCCGAGTAGCTTGGCCACGAGAGCACGGTCAATCGGAAAACCAGACGTTGTAATTGCAGCCGCACCCATTGGGCTAAGATTAACAATGGCGCGTGCCGCCTCCATACGCTCAATATCGCGGATTAAAACCTCAATAGCAGCCGCTAAATAATGCCCAAATGTAGTTGGCTGAGCGGGCTGTCCATGCGTATAAGCAACAATTAAAGTGTTTTTTTCTCGCTCTGCTGTTTCGATCATACTGTGGAGAAGCTTACGTGCTTTTCCAAGCAGAACATCAATGCGTTCTTTTAGTCCAAGCTTGAACAAAGTGTGATCAATATCATTGCGCGAACGTGACGTATGCAAACGTCCCGCAATATCAGCACCGATGCGCGCTTTTAATTCTTTTTCAATAAGGAAAAAGAAATCTTCGACTTCACCGGTATATTCCAAACTTGCAGGATCAATCTCTCGGTCGATTGCTTCTAATGCACCAGCAATGGCAGAAGCCTGATCGCGATCTAAAATATCCGTCTCAACCAGCATCACAAGATGAGCACGATCAATGCGGCGGAATGCTTCGACGTGATGAGATTTTGCACCATCAAAAAGCGGTTTCAATACGGTTTCTTTGTAAACCGGATCAGGGAAAACGCTTTTATCTGATAAGCGAGGATCAATATTGGTCATCATATTACCCCTTCAATCCGGCGAGCATCACACCACGCACGATGTAGCGCTGTAGTGCGAGGAAAACGATCAATGTCGGAATAGTGGCAATTGCAGCACC
>CANQXU010000297.1 GCA_947627865.1 uncultured Paenochrobactrum sp.
AATGGCCAGCTGAGGAAAACGATAATGGAAAATGCCCCTAGCGATCTTGATGAAATGATTGCCCGTGAAAAGAAGCTGGTGGCTATCGAGTACCAGAATGAGGCTTGGGCTGACGGCACCTCTGAAGGTATCGAAGCTGAAATACTCGCAGAAGCAGCTTTTTCAACAGCCCTGACAGAGCTTATTCGTAATTGTGGTGAAGAAGCAGCAATCGCTCTGCTCGATAAAATGCGTGACAATGTGACTTCAGGAGCATTTTTGCCCAGCCGTATTTTGCAATAACCAGTATTTTTTACATCAAGCTATACTATAAGCCGCAGTTTCTGCGGCTTTTGTTATTATTCGTCTGTGATATCAGCTTTGTGTTTCTGTGGGTACAAATTTCAAAACACCAGCCTGACTCATCCCGCCTCCAGCTTTCGTATCTGATGGATGATTGACTCCGTCATTGACAGGCACTTCCAGAAAATCAAACGGACTGATATTTTCAAGACAAGCGACATTCACGCCAAACTGCTCAGGATTAGAGCGGCGTTGATGATGGGTATAGATCCCGCATTTTGAGCAGAAATAATGGCGCGCTTGTTTTGTATTGAACTGATAAAGCGTTAATACATCTTCGCCTTGCAAAATTTTAATATCGGCAAGATCGGCAGAAACCGCTATAGCACCGCGCATTCTACAATATGAACAGGTGCAACGTCTTGCTGAGCGAAGCCCGTCGGATAATCGGACTTTTAATCTTACGCTGCCACAGTGACAACTGCTCTCGATTGTATCAACATCCTGATCTATATCGGTGACTACATATTGTGAGTTCATCATGCTCTCCCAAAGCAAAAAGGCAGGGATTGAACCCTGCCCTTTGATATTTATGCGCTTTTATTTTTTAAATGCGGCAATGCTTCCAGAAATTCAACTGGCTCGCCTTGATGTGGATTAACAATTTCTGCTTCCCACATCACTTTAACACCTCGCACAAAAGTACCGACCGGCCAGCCTGTTACTTGCTTGCCGTGATATGGTGTCCAACCAGCTTTCGAGCCTGCCTGCTCATGCGTGATGGTTTCAGTACGTTTCATATCGACGATGGTGAGATCTGCGTCATAACCAACCGCAATACGACCTTTGCGCGCCATGCCGAAAATCCGGTTCGGGCCATGCGATGAAAGATCAACAAATCGCTCCAATGAGAGTTTACCCGCATTAACATGATCAAGCATGATCGGTACCAGTGTCTGCACACCTGTCATTCCCGATGGTGAAGCCGGATATGGCTTTGCTTTTTCTTCTAATGTATGCGGGGCATGATCTGAACCAAGAACATCTACAATGCCTTGCCCAATTCCATGCCAGACACCATCGCGATGACGTTTATCGCGCACTGGCGGATTCATCTGAATAAGATTACCCAATGTTGCATAATCATCCGAGCATAGCGTTAAATGATGCGGCGTTGCTTCACAGGTAGCAACATCTTTATAATCGGCAAGGAAGCTGATTTCTTCTGCGGTTGAAATATGCAGCACGTGGATTAGCGAACCCGTTTCACGTGCGATGCGCACAAGACGTTCGGTGCACTGCAATGCAGCAATTTCATCACGCCATACCGGATGGCTTGACGGGTCACCTGTGACTTGAAGATGTTCACGCTCTTTTAGACGATATTCATCTTCGGAATGAAAGGCTGCACGACGGCGCGTCTTTTCTAAAACCGAGCGAACACCTGCATCATCTTCAACGAGCAAATCACCGGTTGATGAACCCATAAATACTTTGATGCCTGCAGCACCTGGGAGCTGCTCCAGATCTGGAATATCATTGATATTTTCTCTTGTGCCACCAACCCAAAAGGCGAAGTCACAATGCATACGCTTGCGCGCACGCTTGACCTTATCTGCAAGTGCCGCCTCATTGGTCGTCAAAGGGTTGGTGTTCGGCATTTCAAAAACGGCGGTGACACCACCCAAAACGGCTGCCTTGGAACCAGTTTCCAAATCTTCTTTGTGATCCAAACCAGGCTCGCGAAAATGAACCTGACTATCCACGACACCAGGCAGAATATGAAGCCCAGTGCAATCAATCACTTCCCCTGCTGAGGCTGTAGCCAGCGAACCGATTGCTGCAATGCGGCCATTACGGATACCGATATCACGTTTACCGCTACCGTCATGATTGACAATATCCGCATTGATTAAAATTGTATCGAATGTCTCTGCCATCTTTTGTCTCCAGCACTTGCAGCATGTATGATTGCGGCTTACGTAACCATGAGCTGAAACGCAAGGATGAAGAGATGAGTCTTACCACCAGAGCTGCAAATGTGATCAATCGTAGCCTGATCAATGTTACAGGTGAAGAGGCTGAAAAATTTCTCCAATCTGTATTAACAACTGATTTATCAGTCTTGGGGCATGATGATGTCATGGCGGGGGCGTTGCTTTCACCGCAAGGGAAAATCATTGTCGATTTTATGATTTCCCGCATAGATGATGGCTTCCGCATTGAAGTGCCCAGTGATGTCGTAGCTGACTTTGCTAAGAAACTTGTATTTTTCCGTTTGCGCAGTAAAGCGAAAATTTCTGAGCCTTATGAATCACTTATCCAAGTTTGCTGGCATAATGATTCAATAACTTCACAAAATGATTCAACCAAGCGCGATCGTCGCTTCCCTGACACCGTCAAGGTCTGGCGGATCTACGGTACAGCGGCAGAATCATCAGATGATTCTGGCTGGTCACATTTGCGAAGCCAATACGGAATTGCAGAAAGCGATACTGACTATGCACTTGGCGATGTTTTTCCTCATGATGTAAATTATGATCAGACCAAAGGTATCTCTTTCACCAAAGGATGCTATGTCGGGCAGGAAGTTGTCTCACGTATGCAGCATCGTGGCACTGCACGCCGGCGCGCTTTGACTGCAACTGCCAATTCTGCACTCCCTGTTGCTGGCACAGCACTCACCGCTGAAGGCAAAGAGCTTGGCACACTTGGCCATGTTGACGGCCATCAAGGTTTGGCTTTAGTGCGCATTGATCGTGTCAAAGATGCTCACGATAAAGACAGCGCTATAATGGCAGGGGATATTATCGTCAATCTTAGCCTACCTGAGGGTGTCACATTTACATTCCCTGAGAAGGGCTAAATCAATGGCAGTTGCAGATAATTCCAGCGGTCAGCCGAGAGCTTGGCAACGTATGTTATCCGGCAGGCGGCTTGACTTGCTTGACCCCTCACCGCTGGATGTTGAGATTGAAGATATTGCACATGGTCTGGCAAGGGTCGCTCGCTGGAACGGGCAAACAACTGGCGATCATGCTTATTCTGTTGCGCAACATTCACTGCTGGTTTTACAGATTTTTGAAAAACTGGAGCCCTTAGCCAATCCTCATTTGCGCATGCTGACATTGCTGCATGATGCACCCGAATATGTTATTGGCGATATGATATCGCCATTTAAAGCTGTTATGGGCGGAGCCTATAAAGCCATTGAAGACAGGCTGGAAGCCGC
>CANQXU010000298.1 GCA_947627865.1 uncultured Paenochrobactrum sp.
GCTAATTCTAACGCTAAATTTTTAATCTTGGCTTCATCCATGTGAAGTACCTCTTTATGTCTATCCAAACAGGATAAAGGAAAATAAAGGCACTTACACAAAATTTAGAACAGTCCCATATTTTTGCCTGGATGGTAACTCCCATAAAGGAGAGCTTGCTGCGGATTTATTAAACAAAGTAGGTTTAGCGGATAAAATCGACGTTTATCCGTCACGTCTTTCAGGTGGGCAAAAACAGCGTGTGGCTATAGCACGCGCTCTGGCTATGCAGCCTAAAGTGATGTTGTTTGATGAGGCAACATCAGCGCTGGATCCGGAGCTTGTGGAAGAGGTGAATCTTGTCATGAAGCAGCTTGCGGCTGAGCATATGACAATGCTCATTGTCACGCATGAAATGCGTTTTGCAGATGAAGTTGCTGATTATGCACTCTTTATGGACGGAGGTAAGGTCGTTGAGGAAGGGCCGCCATCTGTTCTATTCCATAAGCCTGAGCAGGAAAGAACAAGACAGTTTTTGCGTAAACACCTCTCCTATTGAGTATTTCTACGAAGCTTAAAGTTTTGCTTTTACGTTTTAAAACTGAAAGTCACTCCATAATAATCGCCATACAATCTAATATGAGAGCCAGCACAATGACTGCTACTGATAATCGTAAGCCTAGCCATTTATTTTACCAGTCTAAAAGCCGACGTCCTACAGCCACTCATGCCGAAGGTATTTATATCTGGGATGAGGCAGGGCGCCGTGTCATTGATGGTTCAAGTGGCGCAATGGTTGTTAATATTGGACATTCTAATAAGAATGTTATTAACGCTATGAAACAGCAAATGGATCTTGCAACCTTTATTTATCGTTTGCATTTTGAAAATGAGCCGGCAGAAGAATTGGCACGACAGCTGGTCAAGCGGATGCCTGAAGGTATGGATAAGGTTTTCTTTGTTTCTGGCGGTTCGGAGGCTGTTGAATCTGCGCTTAAACTTGCGCGCCAATGGGCTGTTGCTACGGGGCAGAACAGTCGCTGGAAGATTATATCACGCTTTCCATCTTACCATGGCGCAACCTTTGGCGCTCTCTCGGTGACTGGCTATGACGCATTAACAGAGCCTTTTGCCCCAATGCTGCACAATATGCCGAAAATTGCATCGCCAACCGCATATTTGGATCAAGATAATCTGACACTGGAAGATCGCGGAATAAAATATGCGGATCTTCTAGAACAGAAGATACTGGAAGAAGGGCCGGAATCCGTTTTGGCTTTCATTATGGAACCCGTGGGTGGCGCCTCAACAGGCGCTCTCGTGGCACCTGATAGTTATTATGCGCGTATCCGTGAAATTTGTGATTTATACGGTATTTTACTTATTCATGATGAAGTTATGAGCGGTGCAGGTCGCACAGGTAAATATCTTGGTGGTGATAATTGGAATTGCCGTCCTGATATTATTGCTATGTCAAAAGGTCTGGGCGCTGGCTATGCTCCTTTAGGTGCAATGATTGCATCAGATCGTCTCGTTCAGCCTGTGTTGGATGCTGGTGGTTTTGCGCATGGATATACATATGCTGGTAACCCGCTTGCTTGTGCTGCCGGTGTTGCAGTTCTTGCAGAAATAGATCGTCTGGATCTTTTGAATAATGCAACCATTATGGGCGAACGATTGCGTCAAGGCCTGGAAAAACTTGCTGAGACATTTCCCTTTATTGGTGATGTGAGAGGCAAGGGGCTTTTGCTGGCAGCAGAATTTGTTGCTGATAAGCAAACGATGAAACCGCTTCCTAAAGAGCTGGACGCTTATAATCACATCGTTGAAATAGCATATAAACGAGGCTTGATAATCTATTCAAGACGCACACGTGGTGGTGTTGAAGGTGATCATTTCCTTGTTTGTCCGCCAATGATTGTGAACGAGCAGGAAGTAGACGAAATATTGTCAATTTTAAAAGACAGTCTCTATGAACTGGCTGAGCAGCTTAATTTACCTGTGATAAACGAATAATATTGATTGGTGAGATCATCAGAGGCATAAATGCTGCCTCTGATGATGCTCGTCTTTTCAGGCAAGGAAGCGCACGCGATGTTGTGGCTCGATTGCCATAAATTGTGTTGGAGGGGGTGTTTTATAAACATCATGACGACCAAGCTGCTCAGGATAAAACTGTAATCCGTCAGGTGCAGGTAATGGCCGATATTCATGCAGGATATCCTCGCCGCGCACAAAGGCAAACGGGTCTGGAATCGCACTTAAAAGCTGGCGTGTATAGGGATGCACGGGATTGTTGAAAATATCCTGCCAAGGGCCTTCCTCAACAATCTGGCCAAAATACATCACAGCAACCCGATCACTCATATGTTCAACCACACTTAAATCATGGCTGATCATCAAATATGACAGATCAAGCTCATCTTTTAATTCAAGCAACAGATTGATTATCTGCGCCCGTATGGAAACATCAAGCGCAGATACGGGCTCATCCAGTACTATGATTTGTGGTTCCAGAATAAGCGCTCTGGCGATGCCTATACGTTGACGCTGGCCGCCGGAGAATTCGTGCGGGTAGCGTTTTGCCTGTTCCGGCTTAAGCCCAACTCTCTTCATGGTTAGTTCAATGCGATCATCAATCTCGCTTTTAGGGAAGTCGTCGTTTAATCTCAAAGGATCCGCTAGTGATTTGTAGATGGTCTGTCGCGGGTTAAGTGACGCATAAGGGTCCTGAAAGACCATTTGAGCCATTCTGGCACGCTCTGACCGACTGGGGCCATTATCGCCACTGATCAGACGGCCTTTAAAATGTACACTACCGGAGGTTGGTGGCTGCAAGCCTAATATAGCCAAAGCTAAAGTGGATTTACCACAACCGGATTCCCCAACAATTGAAAGGCATTCACCCTTATGCAATTGCAGGCTTAGGTCATTAACAGCATGAACAAAACGGCGAGATTTTTTGAATAAGCCACTCTGCACTGGAAAGTGGACGCTTAATTTATCAATAGTTAATAGTGGCTTGAGTTCGATTTTATTCATGATGGTAACACCTCACAAAGCCATTATTATCAAGCTGCGTTGGTGGTGGAACAGTTTCTTTGCATTCCGCTGTTGCGCGGGAGCAGCGTGGTTCAAAGCGACAGCCAGCAGGAAACGCGGAAATAGCAGGCACAACACCTTTAATCTCCTGCAATTGCGTGCGGTGGTGCGGTCGTCTTTGACCAAGCACAGGCAAAGAGGCAAGCAAACCATGCGTATAGGGATGTGAGGGGTGGGTGAAAAGGTCTTTTACTGGACGTTCTTCAACCAGATGCCCTGCATACATGACGCCGACGCGCTTGCACATTTGTGCAATCACACCCAGATCATGGCTTATCATTAGCACTGCTGTTTTACGTTGATCGCATAATTCCTGCATTAACTTAAGAATTTCGGCCTGCACTGTCACATCCAAGGCAGTGGTTGGCTCATCCGCAATTAAAAGATCAGGATTGCAGGCCATTGCAATAGCGATCAT
>CANQXU010000299.1 GCA_947627865.1 uncultured Paenochrobactrum sp.
GATGAGGATGCAACACTCACCTATGAACCGCTGCGGATCATTCAAACACAGGTAGACAGGCTTGAGGCGGAGATCGATCTTTTGAATGCGCGGTTGGAACCTCTCCGGTCATTTATATTGCCGGGTGGCTCTCCGGCTTCGGCAGCTCTTCATTTAGCGCGTACAGTTTCGCGACGAGCAGAACGTTTGATGGTGGAGCTGACAAATAGGCCTGAAGAGCATATCTCGCAAGCCGCCCTTAAATATATAAATCGTCTCTCCGATTTTTTCTTTGTTGCCGGACGTATCACAAATAATAATGGCACGACTGATGTGCTATGGGTGCCGGGGAAAAACCGATAGATATATATGGAACACTGCTGTTTTCTTGCAGTTCATGCCGAGTACGCATTAGTTGATCGTGTAATTCATGGGTTTTTGGTCAATTTAAGCCGCATAAATACGGCTTAAACATTGACGCTTGGAGTACAGGTCTTTAGGTTTCCAGCGGCTCCTGTTGATGCTATTTTCGTGTTAGTCGCGACTTAGTTGGGCAGGATCACTGGCAGAAGTCTGATGGCGGGCGAATGATAATATCACCGCTGACACAGCAAATGAGAGGTTGTCTGGATGAAAGTCCTGGTGGCAGTTAAACGAGTTGTTGATCACAACGTCAAAATCCGTGTTAAATCTGACGGCAGCGGTGTTGAGCTTTCCAATGTAAAAATGTCGATGAATCCTTTTGACGAGATTGCAGTTGAAGAAGCGCTGCGTCTGAAGGAAGCCGGCAAAGTTTCAGAGATCGTTATTGTTTCAATTGGCCCTGCGCAGGCACAGGAGACAATCCGCACAGCACTCGCTATGGGCGCCGACCGTGGCATCTTGGTTAAAACCGATGAGCAGGTTGAGCCGCTGGGCGTTGCTAAAATACTTAAAGGCGTTGTCGAGGCAGAACAGCCGGATATGGTTTTGCTTGGTAAGCAGGCTATTGATGATGATTGCAACCAGACAGGCCAGATGCTTGCTGCATTGCTCAATTGGGCACAGGCGACCTTTGCATCCAAGATTGAGCTCGGTGACGGAAAAGCCGATGTTACGCGTGAAGTGGATGGCGGATTGCAGACCATTAGCGTCAAGCTTCCAGCAATTGTAACGGTTGATTTGCGCCTCAATGAACCGCGTTATGCTTCCTTGCCCAATATCATGAAAGCAAAGAAGAAACCTTTGGAAGAAAAAGCTCCGGCTGATTTTGTTGCAGATATTGCACCGCGATTGAGTGTTTTGAAAACTGAAGAGCCTGCTGGCCGTAAGGCTGGTATCAAGGTTGCTTCCGTTGCAGAGCTGGTTGAAAAGCTCAAAAACGAAGCCGGTGTGCTTTAATATCTGGAAGGGTTAAGGAGTTTAATCATGGCTATTCTTCTTGTTGCTGAACATGACAATGCAGCCTTGTCCGATCAGACCGCTAAGGCATTAACCGCGGCGCAGGCGATAGGCGGCGATATTGACATTCTGGTTGCCGGAAAAAATGCAAAAGCTGCTGCTGATGCTGCGGCAAAACTGGGTGGTGTTCGCAAAGTATTGCTGGCTGAAGCAGACGCTTTAGAAGAGCGTTTGGCGGAGCCAACCGCCGCACTTATCGTAGAGCTTGCTGGCGGGTATGACACAATCATCGCTCCGGCTACGACAATGGCCAAGAATGTCCTGCCACGTGTTGCGGCATTGCTGGATGTGATGCAGATCTCAGAAATCATGGAAGTGGTGTCAGAGGATACATTCAAGCGACCAATCTATGCTGGCAATGCTATTCAGACAGTTCAGACAAAGGACACAAAAAAGGTCATCACAGTGCGATCTGCTTCTTTTGCAGCTGCTTCAGAGGGCGGTAATGCGTCTGTTGAAGTGATTGCAGCACCGGCTGATCCGGCATTATCCGGTTTTGTCGGTAATGCTTTGTCGGGTGGTGATCGTCCGGAGCTGACATCGGCAAAAATAATTGTTTCCGGTGGCCGTGCGCTTGGCTCGGAAGAGAAGTTCAACGAAGTTATTTTGCCTTTGGCTGATACGCTGGGTGCGGCTGTTGGTGCATCTCGTGCGGCTGTGGATGCGGGCTATGCACCAAATGACTGGCAGGTCGGGCAAACAGGTAAAGTTGTAGCACCTGATCTTTATATCGCAGCCGGTATCTCCGGAGCGATCCAGCATCTAGCTGGTATGAAAGATGCGAAAGTGATTGTTGCTATCAACAAGGATGAGGAAGCCCCGATTTTTCAGGTGGCTGATTACGGCATTGTCGGTGATCTTTTCACCATCCTGCCAGAGCTTGAAAAAGCAAT
The DNA here is from genome assembly GCA_947627865.1 of uncultured Paenochrobactrum sp. Taxonomy (GTDB): domain Bacteria; phylum Pseudomonadota; class Alphaproteobacteria; order Rhizobiales; family Rhizobiaceae; genus Paenochrobactrum. The sequence continues at coordinate 2,313 of CANQXU010000299.1, forward strand.
TAAATAATCAGGTCAGCTTTCTAATATTTGGCTGATGGAATAAGATGCAGTCAGGGTTGTGATTGACCTTGGCTGCATATCAGCTGCAGGGCGCGAAGCGTAACTTTACTGACGATTTAAATATACGCTATTCCCTTTAATAATGGCTCACGGAGGAGTTTATAGTGGCGATCAAAACTGTTGGGGTTATTGGTGCAGGTCAAATGGGCGCTGGTATTGCGCATGTCTGTGCATTGGCGGGGTATGATGTTCTGCTGCATGATCTGGCAGTTGATCGTCTGGAACGCGGTATTGCCACGATTAACGGCAATATGGCGCGTCAAGTGGCTTCTGAAAAGCTGACGGAGCAAGATCGCAGCGATGCTATGAAGCGCATCCGTGGAGTCAGCGAGGTCGAAGACCTTGCTGGTGTGGATATGGTGATTGAGGCTGCGACAGAAAATGAAAGCGTCAAGCGCAAGATTTTTGCCCAGCTTTGCCCAATACTCAATCCGGAAGCCATTCTGGCAACCAATACATCATCAATCTCAATCACCAGACTGGCTGCGACGACTGATCGTCCAGAGCGCTTCATTGGTATTCATTTTATGAATCCTGTGCCGGTGATGAAACTGGTGGAGTTGGTTCGTGGTATCGCAACGGAAGAGCAGACCTTTGCTCAGGCGCAAGAATTTGTAGCATCACTGGGCAAGCAGATTACTGTATCTGAGGACTTTCCCGCATTTATCGTCAATCGCATTTTGCTCCCTATGATCAATGAGGCTGTCTATACACTCTACGAAGGTGTAGGCTCTGTTGTTGCGATTGATACAGCAATGAAGCTTGGTGCGAACCATCCTATGGGACCGCTACAGCTTGCTGACTTTATTGGGCTCGATACCTGCCTTTCAATCATGCAGGTACTTTATGAAGGGCTTTCCGATTCTAAGTATCGCCCATGTCCGTTGCTGGTAAAATATGTTGAAGCAGGTTGGCTGGGCCGTAAGACTGGTCGAGGTTTCTATGATTACCGCGGAGAAGAGCCGGTGCCGACACGCTGATATGTAGAAATAAAAATTTTAGACCGCCTCTTGCTTGCAAGGGGCGGTTTTTATTTGGCTAGGTTTTGCTTATGGAGCAAAGTTACATTTTACTCGCCAGATTGTAGCAATGCACGGAT
>CANQXU010000300.1 GCA_947627865.1 uncultured Paenochrobactrum sp.
TGGAGTAACACTTCCTGAATTTCCTCAACCGTCGCGCCGTTGTTAAGAGCGCCCCGAACATGGCCTTTTAATTCAGTTGGGCTTTTTTGCGCGGTAAGAAAAGCAATGGTAATTAAAGAACGGTATTTACGTGGTAAAACCCCTTCACGTTGCCAGGTTGAGCCCCAAGCATGTTCATTAATCCAGTCCTGCAAAGGCTGAGTAAAAGGAACCGTATTGTCCTGGGCACGTTTTACAAAACTTGCACCCATCACTTCAGTACGGACTTTCAAGCCATTTTCATAATCTTGTTGTGACATCATTGACCCTCAATTTTATTATGGGTCTAGCTTAACGTTTTATCTCTTAAATACCATCGTGCCATAGTCGTAAAAAAGTGGCTGAATAGCCACTTGAGATATCCAAAGTGAAGTCAAGAAATAACCTCACTTTGGAAAGCAAAATCCGATTTAGATAAAAGTTCTATCTAAGGACTGGTTGAATGTGAAGGTGCACTTTGAACTGAAGTATCAGTACCTGTCGCATCTGCTTTCGAAATATGAGGATTTTCCAGCTCCAATACTTCCTGTAAATGCAGATCGAAGACATCGGTCAACATACTGTCATAACGACGCGCATTATAGTGCATTAACTTATTGGCTTCTTCTTCATTAATAAAGCCTTGTTCATGCGCATCAGCCACATGATCAGCAAAACTAAGTCCTTTAAATTGACCTTTGTTTTCGGCTTTCTTAAAGCGATCCCAAAGCTGCTCAATTTCTAGTAATATGGTGAAGGTTGATTCCATACGACCATTCACATCATCTTCCGCTGTGCTATAGAAAACATGCTTTTTCAGTACTTTTCGGAAAGCGTTATCTTCCATCATGACATTTGCGACTTCCTGTTTAAGTCGGTCAGATGGTTTCGCGACAGGGCGGCCAAATGGGAAACAGATAAGTTTGACCATGCCAGCAGCAACCCCGACCGGGAAATTGGCAAACAGGTCATAAAAGGCTTCCTGAGCTGTATATAAAGATTTCTCAATTGCCAATTGTGCATGCAGACGTTCAGCTTCAGTTTTTTTGCTATGTTCAAAGAATTTCAGGATTGCCGTCGCAATAAACAAATGGGCATGGATATCAGCCAGACGGCCAGAAAGCATTTCCTTGCGTTTAATATCACCGGCAAGTAAACCCAGACACATATCTGCAGTCAGGGCAAAGTTGGCACTGAGCCGGTTAATAATCTTGTAATAAGGACGGGTAAAATCAACCGCACTTTGTGGCGCAGCACTTGAACCCCCGCTAAAAGCATAGGCAAAAGAGCGGGCAGTCCGGTTAAAGGTATAACCCAGATGTTTAAACAACATAGTATCGAATGGATTCAGAGCGGCTTTCGGGTCTTCAGCTTGCAGAAGCTGTAATTCTTCATACAGATAAGGATGGCAACGCATCGAACCTTGACCAAAGATCATTAATGAACGGCTCAGAATATTGGCGCCTTCAACTGTAATCGATACTGGAATGGCCTGATAGTTGAGAGCCAGGAAGTTACGAGGCCCCATCTGAATCGCACGACCACCCACGACATCCATACCATGGTTAACAATTTTACGCATGGTCTCAGTGGCGTAGTATTTGGCAATCGCGGTCATGACTGCCGGTTTACCACCTTGATTCAGACCACAAGTCACTAAATAGCGGAATGCTTCCAGCATATAGGCATCACTGGCAATTTCACTATTGGCTTCCTGAACCCCTTCAAATTTACCCACCGAAATCTTGAATTGCTGACGGATTCGCGAGAATGCGCTGACATTCAGATAAGTCATTTCAGCACTGGAGGTAGACAAAGCCGGTAGGGAGATACCACGACCAACCGCTAGACATTCCATCAGCATACGCCAGCCTTTACCGGCATTTTTCACACCACCAATGATCCAGTCTAAAGGAATAAATACATCCTTACCTTCAACAGTGCCATTCATAAAAGGGGAGCCAGGATTATGTCGTGGACCGACTTTTACCCCTTCATGATTGGCCGGTAGCAAGGCACAAGTAATCCCATAATCTGTTTTATCACCGAGTAAATGATCAGGGTCATACATTTTAAAAGCCAGTCCAACTACAGTGGCTATCGGTGCCAAAGTAATCCAGCGTTTGGAGAAATTCATTCTCAATCCCAAGACTTCCTGACCTTCAAACTGTCCATAACACACGACACCAGTATCTGGAATCGCACCGGCATCTGAACCGGCCTCAGGACTGGTCAGACCAAAACATGGGATTTCTTCACCTTTGGCCAGACCGGGTAAATAACGATCTTTCTGTTCATCAGTACCGTAATGCAGCAGTAGCTCACCCGGCCCGAGAGAGTTAGGCACCATACAGCTCACAGCAGCAGTGAGAGAGCGTGAAGAAATTTTGCTCATCACCCGGCTTTGAGCAAAGGAACTAAAGGCACGACCGCCGTATTCTTTGGGAATAATTAGTCCCAAGAAACCATTATCTTTAATATATTGCCAGATATGTTCAGGCAGCATTTTCTTCTCATGAATTTCCCATTCATCCAGCATGCTACACAGCGTTTCGACTTCGTTATCCAAGAATGCCTGTTCCTCAATGGAAAGTTTTGGATAAGGATAGCTATTAAGGGTTTCCCAGTTCGGTGCACCCATAAAGAGTTCTTTTTCCCACCAGCTGGTACCAGAATCCAAAGCTTCACGTTCTGTCGGGCTAATGCTTGGCATGGCATCCGCTAAAGCCTTATAGGCTGGCCTGGAAATGAAAGATATACGCAAAGGTTCGATCATGACGACCAGACTGATCAGGATCAGGGGAATACCCAGAATCAGTGACCAAGGACTGATAAAGGCACAAACCACTGACATGACAATCAGGGTAATTGCACCAGGGGTACGGGAGAGTTGAAAAAAGAAAATCGCCCATAAACTGGCAATGAGAAGAAGTACGGCGAAAATAAATAGCATTGTTATATTTCTCCAGGGTCATACAATTGTGATGCTGCCGATCTCCCTAAGGTGTCTTCTTAAGACTTGATCAATTTTTTTACATCGCTTAAGCAACTGGCAAATTCACAATTGTTCTTGTGAGAACGATCGTTATTAAATATTTCAACGATATATTGAAGTGTTTTATCTGTTTTTGAGATTGTTTGAAAAATGCGCAGTCTTCAAGTGAGAACACGCAAAGAAATGTGAAGATAAGTAATAACTTAATCTCTAAGAGAGGGTAGGTGAAATAATTAAAAAGTGAACAAATATAAATTTAGTTAGGCATAAAAAAGCCCTCTACTTGAGAGGGCTTTGATCTAAGTCATTTTAAGCTTCAATCGCCTGTACAGCGATTTTTTTTGCAGGATCAACTTTACGGCGTACTTCCGGAACCGGTTCGCCATAGTATTGACGATCGGCAAAGTAGCTTGAACGAACCATGGGTGCTGCCCAGATATTGCGGAA
>CANQXU010000301.1 GCA_947627865.1 uncultured Paenochrobactrum sp.
AGTGTGATATTTACGCATCAATAAATGGGCAGGCTTTTAATAATAGTAGCCGTATTTCGCTTTTAGTTGGTAATGCCAATATGGTTCAGTAAAATTTAAAATAATAAATGCCTAACCGGAACACCAGCAATGCAATTATTGACATATCGCCAATAAGTTCAAAGCCCTTAATGTTCCGGTTATAGCCAATTCTTTTTAAAATGGCGTCTTAAGCCGTTTTCACAATCATATCGCGTGGCATATCAGAGAAAATCTCTGCACCATTTTCACGCATAATGACGATTTCTTCCTGACGGACGCCAAATTCTTTCGCCAGATAAATACCCGGTTCAATCGAGAATACCATGCCTTCTTCCAAGATGACATCGGATGTTCCGGTGATGTAAGGCGCCTCATGCACATCAAGGCCCAAACCGTGGCCGGTACGATGCAGGAAATAATCGCCAAAGCCTGCCTGTGTAATGTGATCACGGGCAGCGCGGTCAATTTCACAAGCCTTTACACCTGGTTTTGCCGCGGCCAATGCTTTTGCCACCGCTTCATTGACGATGTCAAAAACTTGGGTGAATTTCTCTGTCGGCGCACCGAAAAAACCACTGCGGGTCATGTCGGACGGATAGCCGTTTAAACGCGCACCAATATCAATCATCACCGCATCGCCATTTTGCAATTGGGTCGCGCCGGTATGATGATGCGGATAAGCACCATTTTCACCAAAGCAAACACTCACAAAAATCGGCTGTGCGCCGTGGCTTTTAAAATAATCGCGGATGACGCTTGCCACTTCCAGCTCTGTAATGCCCGCTTTCAAGGCATCATAACCAGCCTGCATCGCAGCATCATTCAGTAATGCGCTCGCTTTTAGCAGATCATATTCCTGCTCGTCTTTGCGGGCGCGTAAAAACCCGACTGTATCATTGGTGAATTTACGCGCTTTATGGGACACATGATCCAAAACCAGCATGGCAAAATCTGCGCGCATGGTTTCATCAAGCGCAATGACCGGATTTTCAGGCAACGCGCAGGCTTCGATCAAAGTGTTGAATGCCGCAATCGGACCATCGGCATCAGCCCATGTCACAAATGGCAGGTCGGTTTTGTTACGTGCACTATCCGCGTTGAGAGCAGGCATTAGAAAGCCTGCATAGCTTTGCGAAATCAACAGCATAACAGGGCGTTCATCACCATGCGGATTAACGCCGCTCATATAAACCATATGCGTGGATGGCCCCAAGACGACCAGATCGGTGCCACTGACGCGCATCTGCTGACGCAGTGCCGCGATACGATTTTCGTTGGAGAAAGACATTTTTACTTCCAGTCCCGTTCCTTCCAAGAGCTGCCATGCAGCTCTTGGAATTTTGATATTTAATCTTTTGTTACAAGGCGATAGTAAACAAAGTCAGAGACAGCGCCGTTGACATAACCGTTTACTTTTTTGTTCATCGGCACCTGATAGGTCGCCTGAAACATAACAATAATCGGTGACTCTTCCTGCACGCGCTTTTGCAGATCAACGTAAAGTTCTGTGCGCTTTTCTGCATCCGGTTCCGACAAAGCTTTATCGGTCATGTCGTTAATGTCATCCGGCACAGCCCAAGCGTTGCGCCATGCGGTTGTTGCCTGATAATTATCGTCTGAATTGTCGCGGTTATAGGCAAAGGCTTTGGCGTTGGAATGCGGATCCATGAAATCCGGCCCCCAATAAAGCAATACGCCGTCATGGCTGCGTTCGCGATATTTGGTGATAACCTGCGAGCCGGTGCCCGGCAAAATGTCGAAATTGATGCCGCCTTCAGCAAAACTTGCCTGCAAAGACTGTGCCATATCAGCAAAAGGCGCTGAATTAATGACATCAAGCTTCACATTGATCGGTGTTGCAATTCCAGCATCTTTCAGGATTTGCTTGGCTTTTTCAGGGTTGTAGCTATATGGCATTTCGTCATATGAGCCCGGGAAACCTTTTGGCCAAAAAGCCTGATGCGGCACCATTTGCCCTTTGAGCAAGGTGTCGGCCATGCCTTCGTAATCAACCAGATAGCGCGCTGCTTCCCAAACCGCTTTTGGCTGCAAGGCTTCAGACTTCTGGTTGAAGCCTAAGAAATGGATGGCTGCCTGCGGAAAGCTTTCCACTTTCAACTCGTCACTGGTGATGCCGGCAACCTGATCGGCAGTCATGTTGCGTGCCATATCCACATCGCCCGATTGCAACAGCAATTGCTGGGTGGCGGATTCTGCCACATGGCGGATGATGATGCCGCGCATGGCTGGCGCGCCTTTGAAATAATCCGGATTGGCGTTGAGGCGTACCAATTCACCTGGTCTGTATGCGGCCAGTGTGAATGGGCCGGAACCGGCACTATTGGTGTTCAACCAAGCATTGCCCAAATCACCGTCTTTTTCATTCGCCATCACTGTTTTTTCATCAACAATCGAGGCAGAACGCGCAGCCAATACGTTCAAAACAAAGGCGGAAGAAAAGTCGCCGTCATATTTGAGGACAACCTGACCATTATCAACGGTGACCATTTCGTCGATATTTTCAGGTGTCCAGCCAAGCTGTGTCAGGATGAAAGCGGGGGTGAGGTTCAGCTTGATAACGCGCCCGAGCGAGAAAACAACATCTTCAGCGCGTACCGGATTGCCTGAGCTGAATTTGGCATTATCACGAAGGGTAAAGCGGATTGTTTTGGCCGCATCGTCGGCTGCCATTCCGATGCCAGACCAGCCGCCAAAACGGTGGTGTCTTCGGCATCATATTGCACCAGACGGTCATACATATTGCTGACCAATTCACCTGATGAGAACTCATAGGCCTGCGCCGGATCAAGCGCCACAATATCATTGATATTCTGCGCAACAACCAGTGAATGATCAGGGGTCGCTGCCCATACAGGCTGCACAAATGGCAAGCTCATCGCTGCCGCCATCAATGCTGCTTTATATAGTTTCATAAGAATTCCTCCGCCTTCGGTTTCAAGTGCCATTGCTGGCATGTTTGTTTTAAATGCCTGTAACAGGCATATCTGACATCAGCACATTGTTGAGTGCTGCATTATTAAAGACGACCAATGAGCCCACCCATAAAATTCGGGCTGGCACATCGGTTCGGTTGGCCCAAGAATGTGGTGTAGCGCCACGATAATGCAGGCTGTCACCGGCACACATGGTGATTTCCTGATTGTCGAGATTTTGAATAATACTGCCTTCCAGTATATAGATCAGCTCTTCACCTTCATGGCTGACGGTCTCGGATTGATAACCCGCCGGCACATTCAAAATGAAGGATGAAAGTTGCTTGCCGGGTAATTGTGCATCCAGCTTTTCATAGGTGAGCGGTGATCCGGCAATGGAAAAACGTGGCCGTGTACTGGCTTGTGTAAAAGCCTGCTCAAGAGCCGGTTCTGCAATAAAATAATCGAGATTGACCTCTAAAGCGCGGGCGATGG
>CANQXU010000302.1 GCA_947627865.1 uncultured Paenochrobactrum sp.
TTTGGCTTGCTCATGGCAATTGCAATGCTCTTGCCGGCAGCTATCGACATTCACGATGGCAGCCCTGATTGGCTTGTCTTTGTACGTTCTTCTTTATCTACCGCAGCATTAAGCGGCCTTGTCTTTGTAGCAACGCGCGGACCACTCAAGCGGTTTACACCCCGTCTTGGCTTTTTTGTAACTGTTTGTATCTGGCTGACAGCCGCCTTTCTCGGATCAATTCCGCTTTATTTTTCGCATTTACCAATATCTTACGCGGCTGCTTTTTTTGAAGCCATTTCCGGTGTGACATCAACCGGAGCAACCGCTCTCATCGGATTGGATAAAATGCAGCGCGGTATCCTACTTTGGCGCTCATTATTATGCTGGATTGGTGGTATCGGTTTTATCGGCTTGGCACTATTGATGCTGCCGTCACTACGCGCTGGCGGTCTGGCCCTGTTTCACATGGAAAACTCTGATAAATCAGAGAAAATCTTACCCCGTATGACGCAAATTGCCCGCGGCATCATCATTGCCTATGTTACGATCACAGTCGCATGCATCATGTCCTATTTTGCTGTTGGCATGACGATGTTTGACGCTGTCAATCATGGGCTGACAACCGTTGCAACAGCAGGTTTTTCAACCCATGACAATTCATTCGGGTTCTATGAAGGCAATCAATTACTGCTGGTCATAGCAACTATATTCATGACTTTGGCAGCCTTGCCTTTTATTCTCTACATCAAAGCTTTTATGCCAAGACGGCCATCGGCTTTGGTTGATCCTCAGGTTAAGCTCTTTCTTGCATTGATTTTTATATTCAGCATTATTTTGGCAGTTTCGCTAACACTCAATGCTCATATACCTTTCGGCCAAGCGCTGATTAATGCATCTTTTCACTTCGTTTCCGTAATAACGACAACAGGCTACGCAACCGAAGACTACTCACTCTGGGCTCATCCGGCACTGGCTATTTTCTTTCTTGCTACATTTCTTGGCGGCTGTGCCGGTTCCACATCTGGCGGTATAAAAATGAACCGCCTGCTTGTATTGCACAGCCTGACAAGAGCCAGTCTGGCACGCCTTTTATCGCCCCATGCGGTGATTAAAATGAATTATGGCGAGAGCGAAATATCCGGTGATATTGCTCAAGCAGTCTTACTCTATTTATTTCTGTATGTAGTCTCTCTCATCATCGGCTCCGCAGTACTCATGGGGCTCGGGCTCGACTTCATAACGGCCTTTACAGGAGCACTCACCGCCTTATCCAATGTCGGACCAGGGCTGGGCACAATAATTGGCCCTGTCGGCAACTATTCAACAATCCATGACAACGCATTGTGGGTTCTCAGCTTTTTAATGCTCGCAGGCAGATTGGAACTTGTCACAGTGTTTGTTGTTTTAAGCCGCACTTTCTGGATACGATAGTTTAAAAGCATCCCTGAAAGAGATATTTTCAATGCTTTTACAAATGGAAGTTTCATTTACAATTCTGTATAGCTTTTGGTAAGAGCAATAATGGCATATTTGACGACCAGAATCAGATAAGATTATTACGTTGAAGCGCAACTTCCTTGCGCATGGAGTTTTTGCATGCCTATTAAGGCTGACCTAGATGATATTGATTGGAAGATTCTGCGTGAACTCCAAGCCAATGGCAGGATCACGAATGTTGAGCTTGCTGATAAGGTAGGGATTTCCGCCCCGCCATGCCTGCGAAGGGTTAGAAAGCTTGAAGAAAGCGGTGTTATTCGCGGCTATCGCGCTATTTTGAACGGCGCGGCAGTTGGTCAGGATCTTGTAGCATTCTGCTCCATCGGCTTGCACCGCCAATCAGATAGCGACCTCAAGGCATTTGCTGAAAAAACAACCCAATGGCCACTTGTACGCCGTGCATGGATGGTCTCTGGCGAATCGGATTTTTTGCTGCACTGCGTTGCAAAAGACCTCAGCACATTCCAGACCTTTGTCATCGAAGAGCTGACTGCTGCACCCAATGTTGATTCTGTTCGTACAGCATTGACCATCCGTCCGGTCAAAGACGAAGCCTTGATGATTATTTGATAATTGATCAAGCACTGCAATGAATGACGCTGCCATCAGGCAGCGTTTTTATTTTGCGCTAAATACCTGCTCGTAAACGCCCGCGATGACTTGTGCCTCGCGCTCTAGCGCGAAGTTTTTTCTGACATGCTCCAATGCATTGCGGCCATGCTGAGCAACCTTATCAGGATTTGCCATATAGGCGCCTATAGCATCACGAAGGGCATTTCCGTCACCAGCTGGAACAACCGAGCCAGTAACACCCTCCACTATCATTTCTTCATAGGCACCAGCATCACTTGCAACAATAGCGGTTTGTGAAGCCATTGCCTCCAAAGGCGTCAGCCCGAAACCTTCATTGCGCGAGGGCGCAACATAAAGCGACAGCCTGCGATACCACACACGCACATCATCCACCTCGCCCAGAAGCAGAATTCTGTCTTCAAGGCCGGCATCTGCAATTTTTTTGCGCAACTCCTGTTCGAAGCTACGATGCTCAGCTGTTGTCCGACCAGTAATAATAGCCGTCCAATCAGGATATTGGGGCAATAATTCAATCATCGCCTGAACAAAAAGGTCCGTGCCTTTTTGATGGCGCACCCGCCCAAAGCAGCCAATGGCATATTTACCAGGAAGAGCTGTCGCGCTCCATTGATCTTCATCACCAGAGGGCGGTGTAAATCGCTCTAAATCCACACCATGCATGCTTACCTTATGCTCAACCTTGAGATAGCTGCCCGAACGATGGCTGGTCGCAATCACGGCGTCCATTTTAGAAATAAGCCATTTAGTCAATGGCTTATGATGCCTTTGCGCTGCCGATGTAAAAACCAGACGCAATCTCATGCGTAATATATCACGCATGATAATGCCTGGAATCATCTCGATATTCCGCCGAGCATGCCATATACGGAAGCGGCGTTTTTGTGGCCGCTTCCATAAAGAGAAAAGATCAAACCAACCAATCGACGGTAACTCCTGCGGCAAACCTGGCCCCAGAGTAGCTATATCCAGCCCTTCACGTCTTTGCAGTGGTATCAACTGTACAATAGTTGAAGTGACACCTGAAAGACGTTTTTTAAAATTCGGGGCTATAACCTCAACCGTTTCAATTGGCACACGCATTTGATCAGATAAATTTCATACTAATAATTTCGTAAGAACGGGAGCCGCCTGGCGCCTGAACTTCAATTGCATCCCCCTCACTTTTGCCGATCAAAGCACGTGCAATAGGAGATGAGATCGAAATACGTCCCTGTTTGACGTCCGCTTCCTGATCGCCAACAATTTGGTAGATTTTTTCTTCTTCGGTATCTTCATCAACCAAAGTGACAGTCGCGCCGAACTTGATTTTATCACCAGTCAGCTTCGTCACATCAATGACTTCAGCCCTTGCAATTAAATCTTCCAATTCGACTAC
>CANQXU010000303.1 GCA_947627865.1 uncultured Paenochrobactrum sp.
CGATAAATTTTCTGGAATGTCTCCATCGTGCTGATGGTGCTGATCAGTTCCAGATTGGTGTAATCACCCAGCAAATCACCACGGAAATAGAAGGCCAAAGGCGCAACGCTGTTCGGCGGCATAAAATAGCGCACCTGCAAGCCCATTTTCGCGAAATAATGATCCGTCGAAGACAGTTCATTTTGCTGATATTCCACGCCCAAAATCGGATGTTCGCAGCCCGTCCGGTGATAGGTTTTGCTGCTCGAAGCACTTAAACAGATGATCGGAGCCTTGTTGAAGTGCTCTTTATAGGTGCTTGAATTGACGAAGCATTTAAACAATTTACCATGCAAGTCACCAAAATCATCCGGCACACTAAAGACAGGTTGATTGTGATTGTGCTCCGGCAGCACAACGCTGAAATCGTAATCGCGCACATAGGAAGAGAAATTATTGCCGACAACACCAGCAATATGTTCTCCTGTTTTGTGATCTACAATATTCGTCTTCAAGATTTCAATGATTGGAAAAGCAGCATTGCACGCTGCATCATCAATCTTCATCTCGACAGAAATGATTTCGACCTCAACAGAATAACGGTCGCCATTCGGGTTGTCCCAATGCGCCAAAGCATTAAACCGGTTGTCGATCATTCGCAGGGCGTTGCGCAGATTCTCCTGACGATGCGCACCGCGAGCCAAATTCGCAAAATTGGTCGTAATCCGCGTGCTTTGTGCAGGCTCGTAATTCTCATCAAAAGCAATACTCTTAATCGAAAACTTGAATTCTTTAGTCATCTCGATCCGCTATCTTAAAACCTGACAAGAAACCTGTGCTTTTCTTGTTTCTCTGTCAGCCGCCCTCAAACTGGCTACCATTTCGTAGTGATCACTCTTGTGCCCGAAGCTGCGATTCATTAAAAATGATTTGATTTCACATAAGCATGAGACTTATTCATAGCTCGCCTCGGCAAGCTGATAGCTAGGACTTGACCTGCCAAATCTGATAGGGCATTGCTTGCCTGTCGCGGTTCTGTGGGCGCAAAGTCCGGAGCTAAGAGGGAATTCGGTCAAATGCCGGAGCTGCCCCCGCAACTGTAAACGGCTAGCAGATGTCCAAACTTGTCACTGGGACTATCCCGGGAAGACGGATATCAGCATTTACCCGTGAGCCAGGAGACCTGCCACGACAGATAACGACCACGGGCGGGGTGTCCGGAGTGCCGCTTTTGCGATTGCCCAACCGTGCCGTCGTTTCCGCGTCATTTTTACCCTGCCATTCAAAATAGCAATCAAGGAATGGCATAATATGTTGGACAGGCAACATCTGTCGATTTTGCGCGAAGTTGATCGTTTGGGCAGCCTGACGGCAGCGGCAGAACGCCTGAATGTCACCCAATCAGCACTTAGCCACACTATCCGCAAGCTGGAAGAGCGCTATGGCGTCGCGATGTGGGAGAAAGATGGCCGCAATCTTCGCCTCACTGAAGCCGGTCGTTATTTAGTCACATTAGCGCAACGTATCTTGCCACAGATTGAACGCGCAGAAGATATTCTGTCGGATTATCGCTATGGCCAGCGCGGCTCGCTCAAAATCGGGATGGAATGCCATCCCTGTCATCAATGGCTGATGGGCGTCACCAAACCCTATCTGGTCAATTGGCCGGATGTGGATTTGGAACTGACCACATCGTTCAATTCTGGTGGTGTGGCGGCTTTGACGGGATATGAGATTGATATTCTCATTACGCCCGACCCGATCGAAGCGCCCGACATTCATTATCTGCCGGTGTTCGACTATGAGCTGGTGCTGGCTGTGCCGGATAGCCATCCGCTCACACGCAAAGCCTATGCAGAGCCTTCCGATCTTTTAGAAGAGACGCTGTTTACCTATCCCGTGCCGCCAGAGCGGCTAAATGTTTTTACGCAATTTTTGGTGCCGGAAAATTGCCGTCCGCGCCACCACCGCAATGTTGAGACAACAGAAATGATGCTGCAACTTGTTGCCGCCGGTCGTGGTGTCAGCGCCATACCAAGCTGGCTAGTCAGTCAAGAGGCCGAAACCCTAGGTGTGCGGCCGGTGAGGATCGGCAAGGCCGGTATTCACAAAAGCATCCATTTGGGTTTAAGAAATGGCGAAGACGATATCGATTTCATCGCCGGCTTTCTCACTACCTCACTGCGTTTTAGCCCCAGTTCTCCCTCACAATGAAAGACCGATCATCACTCAAGCTCAAAATATAGGGCAGATGAGTGATTATAAGAGTGCAGCCCTGATAATTTACGTTCTTACAGAAGCTAAGATACTCTTGGCTGACAAAGGCTATAATGCAGATTGGTTGCTCACTGCACTGATTGAGCATGACATCGTCGCTACTATTCCATCATGAGCTATCCACTAAATAGCGTTCCCTAATAATACCAAGCTTTATCGTCATAGATATAAAATTGAGAATAAGAATGTGTTCGGCAAACTCAAGGAATAGTGACACATTCTAACGTGATACCATAGATGTACTCACACCTTCATGTCCTTTATTTGTATTGCTACAACTATCATTTTCTGGATCAGTCAAGAAGTCCTGAGCCAAGTAATCTTGGCGTTGTTCAGGGATTACCGTCTAACGGTAGCTCATCCAGACACTGAGAAGATGAAGCTTTTGAAAGGAGAAGGGGTTGTTGTCGGTCGTTTGCACGTCGCCACACTGATGAAGAAGATGGGAATTGAAGCGGTCGAGAAAGCAATGACACGTTACGACAGGCCAGACATATTCAACACAGCTCAGGGGTCACAATTCACGTCCATTGACTTCAGCACCGGACTGAAGAAGGCCGAGATTGCTATTTCTATGGATGGAAAAGGCGCTTGGCGCGACAATCATCGTCGGGAAATCATGGGGCCATCCATGATTGCTATTCGCTCCTCTGTTGTGGAGCGGCTCTAGCGGTCGATCAAATACGAGAAGGTCTATCTTCACGCTTACAAAACCCTATATGAAGCCAGAATTGGCATCGGTCGCTACCTGACCTTCTAAAACAGTCGACGTCCTCATTCATCCCTTGACCGGCAGACACCAATAATGGTGGCAGCATAATCGCGGCGGAAATCCACTTAACGAAACGCTGAAAACTGTTCAGACAAACCGAGCCACCTCTCATATATTGAGTATAGAAAAGCGACGCATGAAGCTGGTATTTACTACAATTCTCTGCTGCGGTTTAGCTACATCTTTCAACCGATTGAATATTAATCGCGCCGCCGCTTCACCTATCTCAATTGTTGGCTGCTTAATCGCGCTAATCTGTGGTTTATGAAAGCTGAACCAATCGAGATCATCGAAACAGATTAAGGATACATCATCTGGTATTGATAAATTGAGCTCCTCAAATGCACGCATCACCGAACCCGAGAGCAAGCCACCCGTCGAAAAAACTGCCGTTGGGCGAATGGA
>CANQXU010000304.1 GCA_947627865.1 uncultured Paenochrobactrum sp.
CATGATCTGGAATGGGCTTATCATCATAGAGGTCCGGCCGGTAAAACGGCCAAATTTAGCCACTTTGATTGTAACTGATTGATCTGTAATTATATTTCTAAAAATTTAACTCGAATGTCATCGGCCTAGCCTCTCTCTTCGTGTTCAGCTCAAAACTGCCTAATCTGCCGAGATGCTCTGTGTGGTAGGGCGAAAACGAGGCCATCTGTTCTCGAGTGATCTCATGACCATCCGCTTTCAACTGGTTGAAGGCTTCGGTCATCGCGTTGACGTTATGCAAAATGGTCATATTGGCCAGTAAATGGTTGTATTTCACAATCTTGCCTTGCTCATGTCGTAAATTTGAGGCGATCTTCCCGCCGTTTGCAAAGAACAACCAGCTCGCAAATTCATTAAATTCTTCACTTTTGCACGTTGCCGCCTGGATGGTCTTCCTCAGATCGAGGTCGGTAATGTACTCCAGCAAAAACATGGTTCGTACGACTCGCCCCAATTCGCGAAACGCAAAATACAATTTATTTTTTCTATTCTTGGTTCCGAAACGCCGAAGGATAGTCGATGCTGTAATCTTCCCGGCTTTAACCGACATTGCTGTACGTAGCATATCCGGATAATGCATTTCAATGAGATCCCAGCGGATCGGGTCTTTAAAAAGTGATTGAATATGCTCAAGCACCATCGATTTATCGGGCTTATAGAATGTCAAATCTTTTATGTTTCTAATTCGCGGCATTAGCTTGATTCCCAGCAAATAAGCTAAGCCAAACACAGTCGTTGATTGGGCCTGTGTATCACCATGGATTGTATCCGGGCTAAAATCTGACTCGTCGTTAAGCAGCCCGTCCAGGATATAAATGGCTTCGTAAACGCCACAAGGAATGAAACGGCTGAACAAGGCGATATAAGTATCCGAAACATGGTAGTAAGCGATGCCGCCAAAGTGGCCATAACGAATGTGGTATTCAGAAAGTAAATTATCTTCGTAAAGATCCCACAATTTACCGTCAGCCGATACGCTGTTTCCCGAGCCCCAACAATCAATTAATCGGTATTTCTTGTAGGCACTGCTGACCTTGGCAATCGCCTTGTCCAGCCTTTCCTCTGTGCCTCGCTTAAGATTGATCCACGCCACTTGCTTTCGAGAAACCCCTTTAACGGAGCGCGCTGTTTCTGTAGGACCGATATTGGTTCCGTAGCAAAACAATGTGAGCACAAATCGCAAAAATGGATCTTCGACACGTGACTCAAAACCCGATAGCGGACCAAAATGTTTATGAAGCTCAAGCCACTGTTCAACATTCAAAATGACGTCCAGCAAGTTAATTTTTTCGAGCCGTTCCCGCAGCAAAACGCCAATCGC
Organism: uncultured Paenochrobactrum sp.; assembly: GCA_947627865.1. GTDB lineage: Bacteria > Pseudomonadota > Alphaproteobacteria > Rhizobiales > Rhizobiaceae > Paenochrobactrum. The sequence goes on from CANQXU010000304.1 coordinate 1,361, forward strand.
TTCAATCTCTGCAAGTTTTTCAGCCGGTTTGGGTTTGCCGATAACGAGTAAACCTTTCTCTATACGAACGGTTTCATCATTTGGAAAACGCTTATCTGCTTTCAGACAGATTGCTGTCATTTCATTTTTCAACGCAGCGGTGAACGCTTCGTCGCCCGGTTGAATGCCAACTTGCTCCGAGTAGCTTTCATAATCGGTCTCGTATTCCTCCCAACTGATTAACTGTTCCCTATAGTCATCAAACGTTTCGCTGTAGGGAATGTATAAATCGCCGGTGCTAAGTTCTTCAGCGACACGCTCGAAAACACAAAGCTCGAAACAGGCTCGGTCTACATGTGTGATTTTTGCGGTACGACTGGTTTTTCCAGTAACCAGTTTCCACCACTTTTCGCGAACCCAGCGAATATTAATTACATTGTCGCAACTATCATCGCCCTCGCTTTCCTGTATGCATAGCGTGTCCACGCGGCGATTTTTATGCGCGATAATGAACTTGAGTGCGTGCAAAATATTTTTATCTTCCGAGGCAGAAGCCAGATTTAAAATTTCAACCGCCCGAAAGAGTGATGATCGCTGTTTTTTATACAGCCTGACCATGAACGGCAAATAGTTATTGTCGGCATAGGCCATGTATTGTTCGCACAGTTGCAGTAATTGCTCGCTATCTTTCCCTAAAACAGGATCAAATGCGTTCACGAATTCAGGTTTATCCAGATAAACCTTTATTGTTCCAGACAGCACCGAGATCAATCGATCGGTATTTTTTCGATGCTGCACCAAGTACTCTTCCAAATGCTTTTGCGCCGTAGCATCCATTTTTTGTAAGAGCTTTATGACGATTTGAGCGGCGTTGTCGAGCGTTTGTGCGTATTGATGGCGTATCAGTATGATCACCATCGCAATTCGCTTGTTGGGTTTAAGCTTCATCAATTCAGCTTGGTCGAACGCTTTCGCTTCATTGATGAATTGGCGATGTTTGGTGGGTGGCAACGCTAAATCGGCAGGTAATGATTTTTGCAGTGTACTAAGCCATTCGAGGTAGGCTAAGTAGGCATTGATGTTTCGAGGCGTTGGTCGCTTGGGTTCGTTTTTAAGCGTACTCCAACCAAACCCGTTTACACCGGATTGTCCATTGATAATTTGCTGCACGAGTTCTTGTCCCTCTTTGGTGAGGTAATCGCAGAGCTGTTCGTAATATCCATTATTAATATCAGCCCTCGCGGACCGACAAATTTTAAACAGTGTGTGATAGCCAGGAAGCTCATGGTTTTCTTTTACGAGATATTCGAGCGCGACGTTAATGATGTCCGGCAAGGCTTCTTTTGTTTTCGCCGCATCCAATGCCCACAGACGAATGAGGTCAGGTGTAGAATTTGAATCGTAAGGCTTAAGATTTAAGTGCTGCCTAATCAGCTTGATATGTCGATCTTTAGTTCCTGCCGCGTAATAGGAACGTAGTTCGCTGAGTGACACGCGGGACCGAGCGGCTTTAGTGATGTGCTGGATAATAACGTCGGGAATTTCATTCAGCGTGACAAATCGTCCCAGCCGTTGCACGATTTTCAGCTGAATCAATAGGCCTAAATAAGCCCCACTTGCGCGTTGGGTATGTTTTTGTGCAAAGCGTTTATCTGAGGAATTGGGTGTATAGATGTCCCCAAGGTCTTCTGGCCTTAACTCCTTTTTTATCCTCGGGTATGCCGTTTGATGAATAGCAACCATGCATTTTTACTCCATGCTTTTAGCATCCAAAGACGGCGTTTCTGATTCAGTGGTTGCCAAATCTCGCGCTATTGTCTGTCGGTGAAATGGATTTTGTGACTCGATGTACCGCATGGCAGATTGCACATCCTTCCAACCAACGTATTCCATTAAAGACTTTGTGTCCCAACCCTGCGCATTGGCCCAGGTGGCAAAACCACGTCGCAGCGAGTGGCTGCTAAACAAGTTGGCCTCATCAATGTCGGCTCGTGTACAGCACTGTTGAATGATGCCAATGATGCTGGCCGGATGTAACGCGTCCTCGGATATCTGCCCCCACCGGTTAATCGAACGAAAGACAGGCCCATT
>CANQXU010000305.1 GCA_947627865.1 uncultured Paenochrobactrum sp.
CGGAGAGCTAGATTTTAGTCTCGTTACATCAGCATGGAAGGAACTGCTCTTTACTGGCGTTTTCTCATCAGGCGTGACATTCACCCTACAGGCTATTGGACAGCGTTATACAACCGCACCTCAAGCAGCTATTTTTATGTCCTCAGAAGCTTTATTTGCTGCATTTTTTGGAGCAATCCTGCTAGGTGAGCGACTGCCCTCATCCGGCATGCTCGGCTGCTTGTTAATTTTCATTGCAATGCTGGCCGTAGAAATTCTGCCAATGTTCCGCCCGAATATGCGCAAAAAAGCTTAAGCCACCACATTTGATATAGTGGGCAGTTAAACTGAATAATTGCGGCCAAGCCCTCTAAGCCAGCAAAACCTCATTAGGCAAGCCCCGGCTTGCCTAAATTATAATATTAATTGAGACTAACTCGGATTTCACGCGCTCGGTGGCACTGGTGTAGGTCTACCATCGCTATCTAGCGCAACCATGATAAACTCGCCATGGGTGACCAGCTCACGTTTATTGCTGAGATAACGCATTGCCCAAGCCTCCACCGATAATGTGATGGAAGTACGTCCAATTTTTGTAATTTGCGTATAAACGCACAACGTATCACCAACCTTCACAGGTTTGGCGAAAGACATTTCTTTAACCGCCGCTGTGACCACTCTCGCACGTGCACGTTCGGCAGCGCTGATACCGCAGGCAATATCCATTTGAGACATAACCCAACCGCCAAAAATATCACCGGCAGCATTTGCATCACATGGCATAGCCTGTGTGCGTAACGACAATTCTCCAACAGGATTATTATCAGACATTTTCACTCTCTTCATCTGTAACGTGTTTTAAAAATACGTTGGCAAGACCACATAATCAATAAACATCAGTTAAATCTATATGAGACCAATCATTCGTTTTAAAGTGCGTATAATAGCTTTACATTCGTTATGTTACAGTACAATTTTCTGCCCTGCCCTTTAATATAAAAGTTAAGGCTCCATATTAGTCTCATGGCTTCTGATAAAGAAAAAAGAATATCCGCTTCCACTGATGAGCAAGGCTCGCAAAATGGTTTCGCTGAGGCTCCACAGCCTGCATTGAAAGGTGCGCCTTTGTCCGGCAGCATTGCTGACTGGGCGGAACAAATTAGTCAGGAAGTTTCAATAGTAGAAGCGGAAGATGCAAAGGCACTTTCCAATTCACCTGAAAAGAAGAGAAAGAGAAAAAGCCCCGACACTGCCACAAGCAGGACATCACGCGGTACTTCCATCGCTCGTCCTGCTTCTGCAAAAGAGCGGGCAGCTGCTGGTCTAAATCCGGTTTCAGGGCTGGACATACCCCTTGAGCAAGCAGGTGAAATTATTGACTCTGGAGCCACTGCAACCGTTAAAGCTCTTTCTGATCTGATCGAATCTGGCAACCCCCTGTTTAAAAATGGCAAATTATGGACACCCCATCGTCCTGACCGTCCCGCTAAGTCAGAAGGCGGCATAGCCATACATCTGGAAACAGAGTTTCAGCCTTCCGGCGACCAACCAACAGCGATCCAAGATCTGGTCGAAGGATTAAACAATGAAGAGCGCACGCAAGTATTGCTTGGTGTAACCGGCTCGGGGAAAACATTTACAATGGCACAGGTCATTGCGAAGACGCAAAGACCTGCCCTTATTCTTGCGCCGAACAAGACACTGGCCGCCCAGCTTTATGGTGAGTTCAAAAGCTTTTTTCCTAATAACGCGGTCGAATATTTTGTCTCCTATTACGATTATTACCAGCCAGAAGCCTATGTAGCTCGCTCTGATACATATATCGAAAAAGAATCCTCCGTTAACGAGCAGATTGACCGTATGCGTCATGCTGCAACGCGAGCATTGCTGGAGCGCGATGATGTTATTATCGTCGCTTCTGTGTCATGCATTTATGGTATTGGTTCCGTTGAAACTTATACCGCGATGACATTTGAAATGAAAATCGGGGATATGCTGGATCAGCGCCAGCTTCTGACTGATCTTGTCGCACAGCAATATAAGCGCCAAGACATTAATTTTGTCCGTGGTTCATTCCGTGTTCGCGGTGATACAATCGAAATATTCCCTGCTCACTTGGAAGACCGTGCGTGGCGCATCTCTCTATTTGGTGATGAGATTGAGACAATTACAGAATTCGATCCGCTTACCGGCCAGAAAACCGGAGACCTCAGTTCGGTAAAAATCTACGCCAATTCCCACTATGTCACTCCGCGCCCAACGCTTAACCAAGCGATAAAATCAATCAAGGAAGAGCTTAAGCACCGCTTGGTAGAACTCACACAGGCCGGAAGATTGCTTGAAGCACAGCGCTTGGAGCAACGTACAACTTTTGATCTTGAAATGCTGGAAGCAACGGGCTCTTGTGCTGGGATCGAAAACTATTCCCGCTATCTGACCGGACGCAACCCCGGTGAGCCGCCCCCTACTTTATTTGAGTATATACCCGACAATACATTGGTCTTCATTGACGAGAGCCATGTCACCATACCGCAGATTGGCGGTATGTATCGCGGAGACTTTAAGCGTAAAGCGACACTTGCAGAATATGGCTTCCGGCTGCCTTCCTGCATGGACAATAGACCCCTCCGCTTTGAAGAATGGGATGCCATGCGTCCGCAAACCGTAGCGGTTTCAGCCACGCCTGGTAAATGGGAAATCGAAGAAGCTGGTGGTGTATTTGCAGAACAGGTTATTCGACCTACAGGATTGATTGACCCTCCTGTCGAGGTTCGTTCAGCAAAATCTCAGGTTGATGATGTTCTGGGCGAAATTCGCGAGACCAGCAGCAAAGGTTATCGTACGCTTGTAACTGTGCTTACGAAGCGCATGGCTGAGGACCTGACAGAATATTTGCATGAGCAAGGTATTCGTGTCCGCTATATGCATTCCGACATTGACACATTAGAACGCATCGAAATTATCAGAGACCTTCGCCTTGGCGCTTTTGATGCTCTTATTGGTATCAACTTGCTTCGCGAGGGCTTGGACATACCGGAATGCGGATTTGTCGCCATTCTTGATGCAGATAAGGAAGGGTTCCTTCGGTCCGAGACATCACTCATCCAAACGATTGGCCGTGCAGCACGAAATGTCGACGGTAAAGTCATACTCTATGCGGACCGCATCACCGGCTCCATGAGCCGCGCTATGGAAGAAACCGATCGACGCCGTGAAAAGCAGATTGCTTATAATGAGCAGCATGGCATCACACCCGCATCTGTCAAAAAGAATATTTCTGATATTCTTGATTCTGTTTATGAGCGCGACCATGTACGCGCAGACATTTCCGGCTTTGCTGAGCAAGGTGCAATGATGGGCAATAATCTTGGAGCTCATCTTGAATATCTTGAAAAAGAAATGCGTAGCGCCGCCTCTGATCTCGATTTCGAAAAAGCTGCACG
>CANQXU010000306.1 GCA_947627865.1 uncultured Paenochrobactrum sp.
AGCTTCTTTTCACGGGCAATCATTTCATCAAGATCGCTAGGGGCATTTTCCATTATCGTTTTCCTCAGCTGGCCATTAAAGGCTGGCATTCAATAGTTCAAAAGCACGCAAGAAACTGCATGCTTATATGTTTCGGTTTTTATCATATCAGATTAACCTGGATTGTCCTTAGCGCGATTGTTACAATCCACGCAAGAATTAATGCTTGGTTAATTTCCGTAACGGGAAACCAAATCTTTGGAAATGGTTTCACCCTCAATCATATATCGGCTAATGGCAGTGTGGGCCGATGGTGTGCATTCAGTATAGTTTTCTGCAAAAGACTCGTAGCCTTGGTTAAAAGCCTGAACGAGTCTTGTTCTTTCTTGTTCATTCGGCTTTTCGCTATCGAGTATCTTGTCCATTTGATCCCGCCATTGCGTGCCGGTTTCGCCACAAAGATTACGCAAATAATGTAAGGAGCCGAGTATTTGCGCCAAACGGACAATTTTGCCGCCGTAAGGGGCGTCATTTGCAGATGCTGCTTGGCTGTCATGAATGGCAAGCCCGTATGGTGCTGCCAGCATCAAAGAGAAAGCCAATGTGCAAATCTTGAATAGTTTTGGCGTGGTGTGTTTTTGAAAAGACTGCCTCACACGGTCACCTTTCACTCAGTTGATTTTTAATTAGAGCCTTTTCAAGGCAGAAATGCCAATCATGACGATCTCAAGCAGATAAATTGTCATTAACTAGAATTGGAAGATTAATTTATAAAGGCTATTCACCTTGTGCATCTTGGGCAACCAGCCGGCGCGCCACTTCACAGGTTGAAGGTGTTGCATGAGCATCTTGCATTTCATGAGAATACAGCCAGTGTAAAGACAAGGCATCGTCTCCTGCCTTTGCATCTCCTGATAAGTCTTCTGCACAGAATATAGCCAGAAAATAGCTTTGGTCATAAGAATTCGCATCGTGAACCAGATCAACAGTTGTATAATGCGTGAGCTTTTTCGCTGTAAGCGCTGTTTCTTCGAATAATTCACGTTTGGCCGCTTCTTCGGCGGTTTCACCCTTCTCAACACTCCCCCCCGGAAATGCCAGCCAATCTTTCATAGGTTCTTTAGCGCGCTTCACCAGTAGAAACCGCTGATCTTTGCGGCAAATAATAGAAACACCGTGAATTATATCGGATGCTGCAGTGGCTGAAAGATCAATCATAATATTTTATAGTCTCTTGAAGGGTGAACTGTTTCATAGCGCTTACAGCACATTTAACCGGAACAGGTGAGTTTAGGAAGTCAGCAGTGGATTATTGTCTTGACCTTATCTTTGTTCTGGGAACATAAACCATCATGCCTGGTAGATTTTCATTGATAGCATCGCGTGATGAGTTCGAGAGTTATTTTGGTGTCATTCTGGATACAGAGTTCCCGCCATTATATAATATCGCACCAACACAGCCCATATTTAATATAGTCGCTGCAGAGACAGCACTGCCGGGAAGTAATAGGCCCAATCGCAGAGCCACACTTGTCCGCTGGGGCTTTATCCCGGGCTGGGTTAAAAATCCGGATGATTGGCCGTTGATGATCAATATGCGCAGCGAAACAGCAGCGCAGAAAAATTCATTTAAAACGGCAATGGCTCATGGACGAAGCTTGGTTCCGGCATCCGGCTTTTATGAATGGCGCAAAATCGGTAAAGATAAAAAACAACCTTATTGGATCAGACCACGTCATGGCGGCTTGGTTGCATTTGCAGGGCTCATGGAAACATGGAGCGGAGCTGACGGATCACAGATAGACACAGGCGGATTGCTAACCGTTGATGCCAATAAAAGCTTGAGCATCATTCATCACCGGATGCCGGTTATTATTCATCCAGAAAATTTTGAAGAATGGCTGGATTGCAAACGCAATCGGAGCCGTGATGTCGCGCACTTACTTGTAACAGTTGATGATGACTTTTTTGAAGCCATACCAATCTCGGACAAGGTCAATAAAGTCAGCAATAATTCTGCTGAGTTATTAGAACCAATATCCTCTGAGTTTGCTGATTCACTAAAATATGCTGACAAGTCGAAAGAAAGGAATGCGCAACAACAAGAGCGAGTGAATGATCATTTAGATAAACAGGATGATCAATTTTCTTTATTTTGAATTATTTTATATTTCAACTAATGAGAGAGACGCACCTTTCGGATGATAGCTGGCTACAATTCGTTGGCCTGTGGCATGGTGAAGAGGGCGGCAAATTTGCCAATACGATAATCATAATGGGAGCTCTTTGATTGTCATCCACGCTAATGAGTAATAGCGGGCTTATGGCCGCCGCTTTGTCTGGTTTTCTATTGGGCGCTTCACTGATTATCGCAATTGGTGCGCAAAATGCCTTTATTCTTCGGCAGGGATTACTACGCCAGCATGTTTTTATTTTATGCCTGATTTGTGCCTTATCAGATGCTTTGCTCATTACTGCTGGTGTTGCAGGTCTTGGAACATTAATTAGCCAGTCACCTATATTAATTACTATAGTCAGTATTTTCGGGGCTGCATTCTTGTTTAGCTATGCATTTATCGCTTTCAAGCGCGCCTTTCATCCTGCCGCAATGCATGCAGCGGAAAAGGGTGCAACAAGTTTGAAACTTGCCATTGCCACTTGCTTGACGCTGACATTCCTCAACCCCCATGTTTATCTGGACACGGTCGTTCTTGTCGGCTCTCTTTCGGCGCAATATGCAGGTGTCGAGCGTGTGGCTTATGGTGTTGGCGCTTGTCTTGCATCTTTTGTGTGGTTTTTCTCACTAGGCTATGGCGCGCGCCTGCTTGAGAAAATATTCCAAAAACCTTCAGCTTGGCGTGTTCTCGATTTTGCAATTGGTATTATCATGGCTTTAATTGGTTTAAGCCTTATTCGTGGTGTGATGAACTAGGCTTTTTATAAAAGTTGCGTGAAATTCATCTAAACCAGAACAATAATACTTGACTGATTGCTTGCGCAAAGAGATAAACGCAGCATGAAAACGTTGACCGTAACTATTATTTGCATCTGCGGTATTATTACAGGCTAGCTATTTGCTGGCCCGGCCGTTTTCGTCTCCCAAAAAATCAGGATGATAACGCACCGGCCAGCAGGCTGGCTGACGATATATTCATTTATCGTTTAAAAGGGATTTGACTATGACGGCCACAAAGACAGAACTGCGCCTTTACAATACGCTCTCCCGTCAAAAAGAGATTTTTTCTCCAATTGATGATGATCATGTGCGTATGTATGTGTGCGGGCCAACTGTTTATGATTTTGCCCATATTGGCAATGCGCGGCCTGTCATTGTCTTTGACGTTCTGTTTCGCCTGCTTCGTCATATTTACGGTGCCGAGCATATAACTTATGCCCGTAATATCACTGATGTTGATGACAAGATTAATGCAAGAGCAATGCG
>CANQXU010000307.1 GCA_947627865.1 uncultured Paenochrobactrum sp.
AATTGAATCTGCTCAGGCTTAAGCTGACAGATTTTGTAGATAGTGCAAATTAACTCTGAAAGTCCGCTGAGAGCGAAGAGCGGACACTGTCTGGCTATGGGCTATGGGCTATGACGCCTCACACGTGTATGAGTGCAATAAATCCACCTAATGAGATTACTCTTACAGCTTTGAGTAATTAATATAATGGCAACCTAAGAATTATAAATAGCTATTTATAGTGTCATTAGGCGCCTTTAAAAATAATCGCTATTTGACAGGAAATCCATTGCCAAATTAATAGTATTCGTTAGTGGATAAAGTGCATTGTGATAATTAAAATTTATTTCGGTAATATTTATAGAAAGTATGTTATTTATTGGCGGCGGAAAAGCACCATTCCTGCGTGGTGAAGTTCGTCATTATTAACAAAAGTTCCATCAGCTGTAAAACCGGTATCGTCCTGATAGTAGATCCTGTTTTCACGAATGTCGTAGTCGCCCTGATAAGCATGAGGTTTTGTGCCTCGTGCTTCATCGTAACGCCCATTTGGTAAAAGCTCATGGCGAATGAACCCATCTTCGGTAATCCAGAGGCCTGTATATGTATGCTGTTCTTTCATGTGTTTCCTGATGTCATGTATGTGTGTTAGAGATAATTTTTTGTATTAGCAAGTGGAATCACGTCTCATTTTAAGCAATGCCGGTCAAGGAACTTCCCGGCACATATGAGTGAGCTATTTTTTATTAACAGGGATTAACTCTGCTGCCATATAAACCCTGTTTTTAAAAGAGGCTCCAAGAATTTTATATTTTTTCCCCTCTTTGGTTGCAAGGGTGGAAATTTTTTCCTCAGCGCCCTCGATGGTTGAATCTACTGCCGTAACAGTTTGGGCCATAGTGCTGAAAGATACTAAAAACACAATTGTTGCTACAGTTAAATAATGGATGTTATTCATGATAATTTTCCCCTTAATGGGTTGGTGATGATTTTATTGAAAGAGGGGATAATGTGATTTTTACTTTATCCCCTGTGCCAGTTTGGTTTCTGTAATTAATACAGTGTTACTGTCATTTGAGAATGATGTAATGTATTAATTATTGGCATGTAAATTAGCATTTCATCAGCAGTCCTTATTCCAGCGGCATTAAATAAATAATGATTGTGGATATTTACTTCGTCCCGCTGTCATACGCTTCAGTTTGCAGATGCTGTCGGTCTGATGGTTATTTCTGTTGTATCAACGCTTTCCGGAGCCTCAATGACATGTCGTACGGCACGGGCAATATCAGTGGGTTTAAGTGCAACAGAACGGTATGCATCTATCACCGCCATGGTTTCCGCATGGGTGATGGTTGAGGCGAGTTCACTTTCCACAACGCCGGGATTAACGCAGGTCACGCGGATTTTCGAGCTTTCCTGCCGTAGACCATCAGAAATAGCCCGTACTGCGAACTTGGAGGCGCAATAGACAGCAGCTGTTGGCACAACTGAAAGAGCACCGATAGAGCCAAGGTTAATTATCTGGCCAGAACCCTGAGCTTCCATCACTGGAAGCACAGCTCCAATTCCCCACAGCACGCCCTTGATATTAACGTCAATCGTACGTTCCCATTCATCCTGTTTGCCGGCCGCAAGCGGTGAAAGTGGCATGATGCCCGCATTGTTAATCAGAACGTCAACACGACCCCAGTTATCAAGCGCTGACTGCACGAACTGAGCCATGGACAGTCGGTTTGTAACATCCAGCTCCCGCGCGTCGGCAATACCGCCGGTGCTGCGGATTTCTGCGGCTATGGCTTCGATACGATCCAGTCTGCGTGCCCCTAATAGCACCTTCGCACCTGTACTTCCAAGCTCTCTGGCAATACCTTCCCCAATGCCGCTTGACGCGCCGGTAATTAATATAACTTTATCCATCATGTGCTCCTTCAGTTGAGTTCAGAGAGATGATAGAACTTTATGATTAGTTCAAGTATACTGCTTTCACTGGACTCAGTGGTTAGCAGAAATTAACAATGAAAATTGATCTCAATCTTTTACCTGTTTTTATCGCGGTTGCTGAAGAGCGTAATTTCACCACAGCCGCAGCCCGGCTGGGAGTTACGCGCTCGGCGATTAGCCAGGGAATGAGGCGGCTTGAGGATACTCTCGGCACAATGCTGGTAATGCGGACAACACGTTCAGTAAACCTGACTGAGGCGGGAGAACGACTGCGTACATCCTTGTCATTACCTTTATCCAGCATTGAAGCTGCGTTCGAAGATATTGCATCCGACAGCACGCCATGTGGACTTCTGAGGATCGCGGTAACCTCCATAGCTGAAGAGTTTCTTTCTGGTCCGCTGATCGCCTCGTTTGCGGCTGCTAATCCAGCCGTGACGATCGATATTGTCGTGACGGATGAGGAATTTGATATTGTGGCCGCTGGTTATGATGCTGGCGTAAGGCTTGGAGATGTGATCGAGAAAGATATGATTGCTATCCCGCTTACAGAAAAGCAACGTGAAATGGTGGTTGCGTCCCCATCCTATCTCACAGCTAATAGCGCCCCTCTTCATCCATGTGAGCTTGTGCATCATCAGTGTATCGGCTGGCGTCCATCCCCGGATGTTGCGCCTTATCGCTGGGAATTTGAGGAGAACGGGAGAGCTTTCGATGTGGCGGTAGAACCGCGAATAACAACGAATGACCTGCGTCTCATGCTGAGACTGGCTCTTGCCGGTGGCGGTATAACATTTGCCCCTCAGGAAACATTCAAGTCGTATATTGAAAATGGTCAACTTGTTTCAATGCTTGATGATTTTCTTCCCCATTTTCCTGGCTTCTATCTGTATTTTCCTCAACGCCGGAATATAGCGCCAAAATTACGCGCCCTGATCGACCATGTAAGACTATGGCGGCAACCGCATGCAAAATGTTAAGCGCGGAATATTTTGAGACGTACAGCAGTTTTCTGAGGGCTGGCTCATTTAGTTATATGTTATGTCTGCTTCTGGCACATAGCTGACGTCTGGATGATGTATAGATCTGCGCTATTATGGTACCAGCTAAATTTAGCTGGTACATAGTAAGTTATCCAACTAGCGATATTCCTCTTATCCCGCCTTCAATAATACTCCCCTTATCTGCTTCCTCAATAAAATCAGCCCACCATTGCATCATGGGGCGTCTTTGCTCTAGGTAGTCACTGCGATTATAGGCGCGTCTAACTTCGTTTTTATCAACGTGGGCTAGGGCGGCTTCGATAACATCAGGTGGAAATCCTTGCTCATTGAGTGCCGTACTAGCAATTGAGCGTAGACCGTGTGAAACAAGTACGCCACCGAATCCTGCACGTTTTAAAGCCGCATTGACGGTTTGACTGTTCATTGGTTGGG
>CANQXU010000308.1 GCA_947627865.1 uncultured Paenochrobactrum sp.
GCCTCATGCCCAGACATTTTGCCAATTGTATAAAATAAAGTGCGAATACAACCGCCATGTGTGACACACACTGTTTTATTCGTCACACCATCAAGCCAGCTTTTTACTCGCCCTGACAACATCAGATAACTCTCTGCATCCTCGCCAGGCGGAATAAAATTCCACTTATTTTGTCCGCGCTCTGTGATGACCTCTTGCTGAACCCTTATAAGATCCTCCATCATCAAGCCTTCCCAATCGCCGAAATTTACCTCCATCAAGCGGTCGTCGGTAACGTAATCCAATGGATCCAGCCCCATTCTGGTCCGTATGCGCTCCATAGTTTCGCGCGTTCGGCGTAATGGGCTAGCAACAAAATCATACCCCTCGGCGGATCCAAGCATGGCCCTTAACTCATCGCCATTGCGATCAGCCTGCGCCTTTCCGGTATCATTTATATCAATATCCATTTGACCTTGAACTCTTTGGGAGAGATTCCAGGCGGTTTCACCATGGCGAATAAAGTATATTACAGGCTGCGCGATCATCACAATTACCAAAGAATTTCAAATTGCCTGCTGAATAAGTAAACCTCATAACAGCATCAGCAAATACATATAAAAAAAAGCGGCTCGTTTCCGAACCGCTTATCTTTATTATTCTTTCACAACGGAAATATCAGGCGCATCAACTGCCTTCATTCCCACAACGTGATATCCGCTATCTGCGTGGTGGACCTCACCAGTCACCGAGCGGGACAGATCAGACAAGAAATACAAACCAACATCGCCAACTTCATCAATTGTGACAGTGCGGCGCAGCGGCGCATTATATTCATTCCACTTAAGAATATAGCGGAAATCACCAATACCTGATGCAGCAAGTGTCTTAATTGGCCCTGCGGAAATCGCATTGACGCGGATATTCTGTGGCCCGAGATCAACAGCAAGATATTTAACGCTCGCTTCAAGAGCAGCTTTAGCAACACCCATAACATTGTAGTTCGGCATTACTTTTTCAGCACCATAATAAGTGAGGGTCAAAATCGAACCGCCCTCAGTCATCATTTTTTCAGCGCGACGTGCCAATGCTGTCAGCGAATAGACAGAAATCAGCATAGTGTTGGTGAAGTTATCTTCAGACGTGTCCACATAACGGCCAGTCAGCTCATCCTTATCGGAGAAACCAATAGCGTGAACAAGAAAGTCAATCTTGCCCCATTTTGCTTCAAGGTCTTCAAACACTGCATCCATGCTGGCACTGTCGGCAACATCGCAGTGACCGCAAACATACGCGCCCAGCTCGTTAGCCAGCGGCTCTACCCGCTTTTTCATGGCTTCACCTTGATAGGTAAAGGCAAGCTCAGCACCAGCATCACTGGCAGCTTTGGCGATTCCCCAAGCGATCGACCGATTATTGGCCACGCCAAGGATCAAACCGCGCTTGCCCTTTAACAAACCAGATTTAGCGGTCATAAAGCAGTCCTCATAGAAAATTATATACAGCTTGCCCTATCGCACAGCCACGACAAAGCTTCAAGCTTAGCCTGCACAAAAGAAGAGATTTGTGATTATTCTGTCATATTTTCACAACTATAACAGCCACATTTCCTTATACAGAGCCGTTTCAAGAAAAATAATAGGCGTAAAAAACGTTAATATTCGCTGAAAGCACTCTTAAATGGACGAAAAGCGGGCTGCGAATGATCACAAAGTGCCCGCTTTCTAATATTTATTTCCGTCCGTTATACAACTTAATTGCCGGTTTTGTTCTGGCTTTGGAAGAATTTGATCAAGTCTTCATCTTTTTCCATAGGAAGCATCAACTGGATGTGAACAAACAAATCGGCCCGTTCACCGTCTTTTTTCGGCAGCCCTTTATTCTTCAATCGCAAGACGCGATCCGATGAAGACCACTCAGGAACTTTCACGGCAATACGACCATCCAGTGTTGTCACCTCATGACGACCACCCAAAACAGCATCACTAATTTGAACCGGCAGATCCATATGGACATCGCGGCCTTTGAGCTCAAATCTTGGATGAGGCTTGAAGCGTATAGTCACCAGCGCATCACCAGCAACACCACCAATTGGGTGTTCACCCTGCCCTTTTAACCGTATAGTTTGACCATCTTCGACAAATTTAGGCAGTTTAATTGCCAAATGCTTACCATTGGGGAAGATAGCTTCAACTTTTTCTGCCCCCAGTGCTTGCTCAAGCGAAATGTCAATATTCGCCTTTAGATCAGCACCTTTAAGCTGGCGGGATTGCTGTGCACCAGCACTACGACGCCCACCGCCGAAAGCACCGCCAAAAAGATCATTTAAAATATCTTCCGCACCGCCACCGAAACCGCCGGCTCCGCTACGAAAATCAAAGTGGCTGCGGCCTCCACCACCACCTTGCCTGAATGCGGCAAAGGGATCACCGCCAGCATGCTGTCCGCCACCGGCGAAACCTTGGAAAACAGGCTTTCCTTCCGCATCAATTTCACCGCGATCATACTGATCGCGTTTTTCTTGATCACGAAGGATTTCATAAGCCTGATTGATCTCGGAAAATTTTTCCTGAGCTTTCGCATCATCCTTGTTCTGGTCAGGATGATGTTTTTTTGCAAGTTTACGAAATGCAGACTTAATTTCTGCGGGCTTTGCTGATTTAGCGACGCCCAGAACGCTATAGGGATCGCGCATTGACATCCTCTTCAAAGGAACCATTTGTTCCGATTAATATATTGTTGGATACAATATGCGCATTAAACCGGAATAATTCCAGTGCAGATGTTAAAAAAACTAATATTTTCAATACTTGAGTGACAGGCGCATTACTAATCAAGAAATGAACTATAAAATACTTATACCTCTGAGAAAGAAGTAATAAACCAGTCACCGCCAGTCTTCATACAGGCCTCTCCCTGATACAGGGAAGCTCCATTGAATGATTGACGTGATGTTTCAAATTTCCGACACAAGACACCGCCGGATTTATGTTCATTCATTGTTGTAATGATGCCCTGACTACCTGTGTCAGGATTAGCCCAAGGAACTGTTTTGCCAGTCCACTGCTCAAAATTCAGCGCAGAAACAACATTTTTAATAGTGGATTGATCGGAAAGTGTATGAGTATCGGTCTTTTCATCTTTCGCACTATCAGTCTTGCCAATCGATCCTGTCACAATAGAGCGATCTGGAACCGCATTATCGATATTGAAACCACCCATAGCACAACCAGATACCACTGTTACACATGACAGAAACAATAGATGATGAGCCAGTCGCCTGATCATTGATATGCGAGAAGTCGTCTTAGCATCGGGCATAAGTTCGTGTACCAAACTCGTTGATTTATATGGTTCTATAAACCGAAATGATGCCAC
>CANQXU010000309.1 GCA_947627865.1 uncultured Paenochrobactrum sp.
TTCTACTTTGTTGAAAGACAAGCTTTCTTCATGCTTCCGGCAATCGGGATTATGATAGGTGTTTCATTTCTGTCACCTCGTCAAATCAGACGTTTTGCACTTGGACTTTTTTTAATTTCACTGGTGATGCTTGTCTCTGTATTGCTGATTGGTGTTGAAGTGAAGGGTGCACGCCGCTGGATTTCACTTCTTGGGGTGTCTATTCAGCCTTCCGAGTTTATGAAGCCTGCATTTGTTGTTATTTGTGCTTGGTTATTTGCCGAGCAACAAAGACGATCTGATATTCCTGGTAACTTCCTTGCTATGGTATTATTTGGCATTGTCGCATCACTTCTCGTATTGCAGCCGGATTTTGGGCAGACAATGCTTGTTGCAGGAACATGGGGGGCCATGTTCTTTATGGCTGGTCTACCGTGGATTTGGATCGTTTTGCTGGCTGGCTTTGGTGCAGTTGGTGCGCTTGGTGCCTATTTCCTGATGCCGCATGTTGCTGGACGTATTGACCGGTTCTTGACCGGAGAGGGCGATACATTTCAGGTTGATACAGGGCGCGAAGCTATTTTGCGTGGCGGCTGGCTAGGGCAAGGGCCTGGTGAAGGCACTGTAAAGAAAATTATTCCTGACAGTCATACAGACTTCATTTTTTCTGTCGCGGCGGAAGAATATGGTATTATTCTTTGTCTTTTGATTACTTTACTCTTTGCTTTTATCGTTATTCGAGGCTTATCTATTGCTTTGAGTGAGCGAGATGAGTTTTCGCGCTTGGCAGTATCAGGTATTGTAGTGTTGTTTGGTTTTCAATCGATCATTAATATGGCTGTTAATCTACATTTGATGCCAGCTAAAGGCATGACTCTGCCGTTTATTTCTTATGGTGGTTCATCATTGATAGCTGTTGCTATTACAATGGGGATATTACTGGCTTTGACGCGCCGCAGGCCTGAAGGGCGAATGTCTGCATCCTTGCGAATGGGTGAACCAGCTCCGATATTGTGAGGAACTATGAAGAATTCTAAGATCGTCTTGTCCGCTGGTGGTACTGGCGGACATCTGTTTCCGGCGGAAGCTTTGGCGCATGAGCTACAGCAACGTGGTTATGATGTGCATTTAGCAACTGATGAGCGTGCCCAGCGCTTCGCGGGTGCTTTTGATGCTGATCATATCCATGTCATCCGTTCGGCCACAATTTCGGGGCGCAATCCTGTTTCCGTTGCCAAATCATTTTGGCAACTTTGGCAAGGCAATCTGGATTCCAGAAGGTTGTTTAAAAAGTTGAAACCAGCTCTTGTGGCAGGTTTTGGTGGCTATCCGACCCTGCCTCCACTTTATGCAGCATGCCGGATGGGCATTCCGACTTTAATCCATGAACAAAATGCGGTTATGGGTCGTGCCAATAAAGTACTGGCTAGCAGAGTGAATGCTGTTGCGGGCGGGTTTTTGCCAGAGAATGTGGGCGTATATGCAGAAAAAACTGTGACGACCGGCAATCCAGTTCGTCCACCAGTGCTGGAGGCAGCAAAAAAGCCTTATCAGCCCTTTGGTGAAGGGATATTCTTTAAGCTCTTAGTTTTTGGCGGCAGTCAGGGCGCCCAGTTTTTTTCTCAAAGTCTTCCGGCGGCCTTGGCGTTGATGCCGCCTGAATTGCGGGCGCGTTTATTGGTCACCCAGCAGGCACGCCCTGAAGATGAAGAGCTGGCAAGGCGTGCATATCTAAAGCTTGGTGTCAGTGCTGATATTTCACCATTTTTTAAAGACATGCCGCAACGGATTGCCGATGCGCATCTGGTTATTTCCCGTTCTGGTGCATCAACGGTTTCAGAAATTGCTGCTATCGGGCGTCCGTCTATTCTAGTGCCTTTTCCGCATGCACTTGACCATGATCAGGCTGCTAATGCAGCGGCGCTGGCAAAGGTAAAGGGTTGCAAAGTTATCCAGCAGTCCGAGTTGTCACCAGAGAAATTGTCTAAGCTGATCATCTCTGCCATGCAATCGCCTGAAAGTCTGACACATATGGCTGCAGCTGCCAAACAGGTTGGTAAAACAGATGCGGCGCAAAGATTGGCTGATCTTGTTGAGGCTATAGCCGACGGGCAAAGTGTTAAAGAATTTAAAAAAGGAAAAAACTATGAAAATGCCACTTAATCTTGGCCTTATCCATTTTGTAGGCATTGGTGGCATTGGCATGAGTGGCATTGCTGAGGCTTTGCATACACTTGGTTATAATGTTCAAGGTTCTGACCAGTCAGACGGCGCCAATGTGCAAAGACTGCGCGAAAAAGGGATTAAAGTTTTTGTCGGCCACTCAGGGGATAATTTGGGCGACACCGACGTTTTGGTCGTTTCAACTGCCATTAAAGCAGACAATCCGGAGCTGGTGGCTGCCAAAGAAAAGCTCATTCCAGTTGTGCGCCGCGCTGAAATGCTGGCAGAATTGATGCGTTTTCGCCATGCGATTGCTGTTGGTGGTACGCATGGGAAAACGACAACGACCTCTATGGTTGCAGCAATTCTGGACGCGGGTAAGCTGGATCCAACAGTTATCAATGGTGGTATCATTAATGCTTATGGCACCAATGCCCGCATGGGTGAGGGTGACTGGATGGTGGTCGAGGCGGATGAAAGTGACGGTACTTTTTTAAAACTTCCGGCTGATATTGCTGTTGTTACCAATATTGATCCAGAACATATGGATCATTATGGTTCATTCGATAATGTTAAGGCGGCATTCCGGCAGTTTATCGAAAATGTACCTTTCTACGGTTTTGGTGTGATGTGTCTGGATCACCCTGAAGTTCAGGCACTTGTTAGTAAAATCGAGGACCGTCGGATCATTACCTATGGGGAAAATCCACAGGCAGATATACGTTTTCTAAATCATCATATGGATGGTGCCATAAGCGTTTTTGATGTGCTGATCCGTTCCCGCAAAGGTGGTGTGAGCGAAATCAAAGGCTTGCGATTGCCAATGCCTGGGCGTCACAATGTTTCCAATATGACGGCGGCAATCACAGTTGCGCATGAATTGGGCATGAGTGCTGAAGATATCGCCAAAGGTGTTGCATCTTTTGGTGGTGTCAAGCGTCGCTTTACCCATACAGGCAGCTGGAACGGCGTTGAAATATTTGATGACTACGGACATCATCCTGTTGAAATCCGCGCTGTATTGAAAGCTGCAAGAGAGGCGGCACAGGGCCGTGTTGTCGCTGTTGTGCAACCGCACCGTTATACAAGACTTGCCAGTCTTTTTGATGAATTTGCCTCCTGCTTTAATGATGCAGATACAGTGATTGTCGCACCGGTTTATACGGCTGGTGAAGCGCCTATCGAGGG
>CANQXU010000310.1 GCA_947627865.1 uncultured Paenochrobactrum sp.
ATCCTCTTGCATAAGAACCGCCCAACACATTTAATTTTTATTTGTGTCTTCATGACGTGTCCCGTGAATGAAAACCGCAATCGTGCGCGTATCGTTCTGTCAGTTCTTAAATTTTTAAGAACAGAGGAGGGCGCGTTTCCTATAAGTTGAAAAGAAGGGAAATGCGATGAGTAAGCGCGAATCCGCTAAGTATAAAATTGATCGTCGTCTTGGTGAAAATATTTGGGGTCGTCCTAAATCACCTGTTAACCGTCGCGAATATGGTCCTGGTCAGCACGGTCAGCGCCGTAAAGGCAAGCTGTCTGACTTTGGTGTCCAGCTTCGTGCGAAGCAGAAGCTCAAAGGCTTCTACGGCGATATTTCTGAAAAACAGTTCCGCAAAACTTATGAAGAAGCTGCTCGTCGTAAAGGCGATACAGGCGAAAACTTGATTGGTCTGCTGGAATCACGTTTGGATGCGATTGTATACCGCGCAAAATTCGTTCCGACCATTTTTGCTGCTCGCCAGTTCGTGAACCACGGACACGTGAATGTAAATGGTCGTCGCGTTAACATTCAGTCATACCGCGCCAAACCAGGTGATGTGATTGAAGTTCGCGAAAAGTCCAAGCAGTTGGCAATCGTGCTCGAAGCAACTCAGTTGGCTGAACGTGATGTTCCTGACTATGTTGAAGTTGATCACAACAAAATGACTGCAACTTATACACGTATTCCAACACTGGCTGACGTACCTTACGCAGTTCAGATGGAACCAAATCTGGTTGTTGAATTCTATTCACGCTAATATCAGATTGTATATTTATCTATCAAGACCGCTCGGCATTCATGTCGGGCGGTTTTTTTATACTTGTTATTTTTCAAATTAATATACTTCTAGTGCTGTCGGAATTAAATTAAGCTACGACTAAAATTAGTGGGTGTTTTGGTGGATTTACAGAATTTACTGAATAACATATATGATGAGCTATATGAGCGTATTGGCACGGGCGCCGTCGCTGATTATATCCCCGAGCTTGCTAAAGTTGACAAAAATCAATTTGGTATCTCGGTTGCAACGACTGATGGCCAGGTTTTTAGTGTCGGAGATGCAACAACTGCGTTTTCCATACAAAGTATCTCTAAAGTTTTTACCCTTACACTGGCGCTTGGTCGCTATGGCAATAGCGTGTGGAAACGGGTAGGGCGTGAGCCTTCCGGTTCTTCATTCAATTCTATCGTACAGCTTGAATTTGAAAAAGGACGCCCACGCAATCCATTTATCAATGCTGGCGCGATTGTTATTTCAGATTTAATATTGTCCGGTCATCAGCCGAGAGAAGCTATTGGCGAGATATTGGATTTTATGCGTTATCTTGCGCAAGATGAAAGCATTATTGTTGATCATGATGTTGCTAAATCTGAAATGCGCACTGGTCATCGAAACTTGGCTTTAGCCAGTTTTATGAAGTCATTTGCCAATCTTGATCATGATGCAGCACATGTACTGGGCGTTTATTTTCATCAATGTGCAATTGCAATGAGTTGCGAGCAGCTCGCTTCTGCCGGACTTTTTTTAGCCGATGGTGGCCGAAATAAAGCGCTCGGATTGCGTGTTGTTTCAGCAGAGCGGGCGCGGCGTATTAACGCGCTGATGATGATGTGCGGGCATTATGATGCATCAGGCGACTTTGCTTACCGTGTGGGTATGCCAGGCAAAAGTGGTGTAGGGGGTGGAATTCTGGCTATTGCACCGGAAAAAGCCAGTATTGCAGTTTGGTCACCAGGGCTTGATGGCTTCGGCAACTCCGTATTAGGAACAGCGGCCTTAGAATTGCTTGCACATCGCACAGGTTGGTCTGTATTTGGTGCATAATTGCGGACTCATTTGAGTTTGATAAAACGAAATAGCTATTAAAAAGCAGGACAATTATTTAATGCACGCCGACATATCAGAATTAATACAGGACGAAGTTACATCACAAGCTGATTGTCACCCGTTGTTCCGCAATGTTCCGACATCCGTAGCATTCAATAAATTACGCAAACGTTTATTAAGGCAAGCGCGTCAAGCACTGGATGATTTTTCCATGGTTGTGCCTGGTGAGCGCTGGCTTATTGCCTTATCGGGCGGCAAGGATTCTTACGGTCTACTCGCTATTTTGCTGGATCTGAAATGGCGTGGTCTTTTGCCTGTGGAATTGATTGCCTGTAATCTTGATCAGGGGCAGCCCAATTTTCCCAAACATATCTTGCCCGATTATCTGACGAAATATGGTATCGAACATCGCATAGAATATCGTGATACATATTCGATCGTTACTGAAAAAATCCCAGAAACACAGACTTATTGTTCGCTCTGCTCACGATTACGCCGTGGAAACCTCTATCGTATTGCTCGTGAAGAAGGTTGCTCTGCTCTGGTGCTTGGTCATCACCGTGATGATATTCTGGAAACTTTTTTTATGAACTTGTTTCATGGTGGCAGACTGGCAGCCATGCCGGCAAAACTGCTCAATGATGAGGGGGATCTGAAATTGCTCCGTCCTCTGGCATATGCCGCTGAGGAGGATATGGAAAAGTTTTCTGTTGCAATGGAATTCCCGATTATCCCTTGTAATCTTTGTGGCAGTCAGGATGGCTTGCAACGCAATGCAATGAAAGCAATGCTGAGTGATATCGAGCGCCGTATGCCTGGTCGTAAAGACACCATGATCAGGGCAATGACTAATGTGCGGCCAAGCCATTTGCTGGATCGTAATCTTTTCGACTTTACCAATTTATCTCCAATTGCAAATGTAAATGATGTTGATGGGGTTTGAGCGTGGCTGAAATAACTGAAAATCTGATATCGGAATTGGCGTCAATTCTTGACGAGGCGGCTGTAGAAGAGATTTTACCGCGTTTTCGTCGGCTTGATAAAGAAGCCATTCGGGAAAAATCGCGCGCTTATGATCTGGTGACAGATGCGGATATTGGTGCAGAAAAACTTATTACTGCAGCGCTTGTAAAGATGCTCCCGCAGGCGAATATTATAGGTGAAGAAGCAGTTGCAGAAAACCCATCATTATTGGCAGGCTTAGCTTCTGAAGAGCTGATAATTACTGTAGATCCGGTGGATGGAACCTATAATTTTGCCTCCGGTGTACCGCTTTTCGGCAGCATGGTGACATTCGTAAAGAATGGCGAAACAGTCGCAGCTATCATTTATGATCCGATGAACCACGATTGCATATGGGGAATTAAAGGCGAGGGCAGCTATTACCGCAATGCAAATGGTGAAAACACGCAGATAAAAGTTGCGGATCCTGTACCGTTAGGTCAGATGATTGGCGG
>CANQXU010000311.1 GCA_947627865.1 uncultured Paenochrobactrum sp.
ACCGAGGAAGATTATATTAAGCGGCTGGAATACGAGATCGGTATTATCCAGCGTATGAAATTCCCTGGCTATTTTCTTATTGTTGCTGACTTTATCAAATGGGCCAAGACGCAAGGTATTCCAGTGGGGCCTGGACGTGGTTCCGGTGCGGGTTCTCTTGTTGCTTATGCGCTGACCATCACGGATGTTGACCCTTTACGCTTCTCATTGCTGTTTGAGCGTTTTCTTAACCCTGACCGTGTGTCGATGCCTGACTTTGATATCGATTTTTGTCAGGATCGCCGTGAAGAAGTTATACGTTACGTTCAGAAAAAATACGGTCGCGATCAGGTCGCGCAAATTATTACATTTGGTACTTTGCAGGCACGCGCTGTATTGCGCGACGTTGGCCGTGTGCTTGAGATGCCTTACGGTCAGGTGGATCGGCTGTGTAAACTGGTTCCGTCCAATCCTGCTAATCCGGTTTCTCTTGCTCAGGCAATCGAGAGCGAGCCGAAGATCAACGAAGAGCGTGAAAAAGAAGCCGTTGTTGGCGAGCTTCTGGATATGGCGCAGAAGCTCGAAGGGCTCTATCGCCATGCTTCAACGCATGCCGCAGGTATTGTGATTGGGGATAGACCTCTATCAGAGCTTGTCCCAATGTATCGTGATCCTCGCTCCGATATGCCGGTTACCCAGTTCAATATGAAATGGGTTGAACAAGCCGGGCTTGTTAAATTTGACTTTCTTGGCCTTAAAACTCTGACCGTCATTGAGACTGCCGTTAAACTGATCGCGCGCAAGGGAATCAATATTGATGTCTCACGATTGCCGCTTGATGATAAGCTCACATATGAGATGCTCTCTCGGGGTGAAACGGTCGGTGTGTTTCAGGTGGAAAGTGCTGGTATGCGTAAAGCACTTATCGGCATGCGACCTGACAGAATTGAAGACGTCATCGCTCTTGTGGCGCTTTATCGCCCGGGGCCGATGGAAAATATTCCAACTTATAATGCCCGAAAGCACGGTGAAGAAGAAGTAGCGTCAATCCATCCCAAGATTGATTATCTGGTGAAAGAAACACAAGGCGTCATTGTTTACCAGGAACAAGTGATGCAGATCGCGCAGGTTCTGTCTGGCTATTCACTCGGTGAAGCGGACTTGCTGCGCCGTGCGATGGGTAAAAAAATCCGTGAAGAAATGGACCAGCAGCGCGTTCGTTTCGTGGAAGGCGCGATCGAAGGTGGTGTTGGCAAGGCGCAAGCCAATACAATTTTCGATTTGCTGGCTAAATTTGCGGATTATGGTTTTAACAAATCCCATGCTGCCGCTTATGCCATTGTTTCATATCATACAGCCTATCTTAAGGCGCATCATCCGGTCGAGTTTCTTGCAGCTTCGATGACCTATGATATGGCCAATACGGATAAGCTTAATGATTTCAGGCGCGAAGCGCAGCGGCTTGGTATTGATGTGGTGCTGCCGTCAGTTCAGACTTCTTTTCGTGCATTTGAAGTGGGGGAGAAGCAAATCTTCTACTCATTGGCTGCGATTAAAGGTGTTGGTGAAGCAGCAGTTGATCACATTGCGGATGTACGCGGCGATAAGCCATTTGAAAGCCTTGAGGATTTTTGTGAACGGGTTGACCCGCGCATCGTCAATCGACGGGTTTGGGAAAGCTTGAATAATGCTGGCGCCTTTGATTGCTTTGGCCGTGATCGTGCCGTTATGAGCAGCGGCCTTGACCGGATTATGGGCTATGCACAGCGTACACAAGAAAATGCACTAAGCGGACAATCGGATATTTTTGGGTTGTCAGGAGCTCCTAAAGAGGTGTTGCAACTACCAGCTGCCGCACCATGGTTGGCTTCAGAAAAGCTGCATCGAGAGTTTCAGGCTGTCGGCTTTTATCTATCAGCTCATCCGTTGGATGAGTATAATGATGTGCTCAATAAAATGCGGGTACAGAACTATGCTGATTTTGCGGTTGCTGTCAGAAAAGGCGCAACTGCTGGGCGCTTGGCAGGGACAATCACAACTAAACAAGAGCGAAAAACACGCACTGGCAACAAAATGGGCATTGTGCAAATGTCTGATGCGAGTGGGCAGTTTGAAGCTGTGCTGTTTTCTGAAGGCTTGGCGCAATATCGCGATCTTTTAGAAACCGGTAAATCGGTAGTGATAACCGTCGCTGCGGAAGATCGCCCTGAAGGCGTGGGTATGCGTATTAATACGGTGGTTTCATTGGAAGATGAAGCCTGTCGGATGCAAAAATCTCTGAGGCTTTATTTACGTGATGCCAGCTCTATGAAGCTGATCCAGCCGCATTTTACTGTTAAAGGCGATGGCGTTGTAAGCTTCATTGTCATTAAGGATAATGGGGCGCGTGAAATCGAGATAGAGTTGCCGCATCGTTATCGTGTGAGCCCTCAAATTGCCAGTGCAATAAAATCTGTTGATGGCGTCATTGATGTTGAATTAATCTGATTAACTGAGCCCAATACCAGAGCCAGTTTACTTGAGCTAAATACTTAGCCCAGTATTTGGCTCAAATTCTTACTGAATAGGCTTTGGGCCAGAATTTTGGTGGGACTACGGGCTTAAAAGCTTAATTGCTGAAATTTTACTTTGTTTGAAATCGCAAGAAAGCTCAATAGGGGCCCATTTTCCAGTTTTTCTTAAACGTGCTTCCCCCCGCACAAGAGCGCTTGATGTTGTTTTTGTTTTCTTGCGCTTTGTTTGAGCCAGATTTTCATCTGTGAATCCCAAGCGGTCATAGTTTTTATGTTTTGCGACCAAGTCATGCCCTGTCGCAATGCACTGAGCGAGTTGATCATCAAGCTTTCGATCTTTGGTGAGTGTCTGATAATTGCCCTGATAATTAGATGTTTTTTGGGGTAAATTATTTGCCTGAGCGTAGCTTATAGTTCCTAACATAATCGCGGAAACTAAGGTGTAATTGAAAATATTCATTGATATTATACTCCATGGCTTAAGCGACTTAGGCGACGTGACAAAGCGAACTTCCATCGTAACTGTTATAGCTTAATAATTTTAAGCACTCTAAATAATCAGGCTTCCACTCATGCTACGAAGTAAGGCACTAATTGTGCAATTTTAATGTCAAATCTTTATGCGTGTTTATAGATAAGTCCATATGTTTTATAATATTCATACTATTTTAGGTTGGGTGGTTTATTTCTGCGATTGTCGTGAGGCTTGGTGAGCTTACGCAAGGCTTGACAATCTGCATCCTCTTGCATAAGAACCGCCCAACACATTTAATTTTTATTTGTGTCTTCATGACGTGTCCCGTGAATGAAAACCG
>CANQXU010000312.1 GCA_947627865.1 uncultured Paenochrobactrum sp.
ATTCGCCTGTCAGCAAGTCGATGGAGACTTCCGAACATGCAGCACCATAGGCAAAATAATAGAAGGCATGCCCCTTTCCTGCCGCACGATCCCAATGAATTTTTGGTGTTTTATAAAATCCGGCCGCTGAAAGTTGAACACGCGCGATATAGGCTTGCTTGACAAGGTCATTGAAAGGAATTTCCTGATCGCCTACCCGAATTCGGTTCGGCAGGAATTCGACATCCTCCGGTTTTACCTGATATTGTTCAGCAGCAAATTCAACCAAGCGTGCCTTGATTTGCTGGACAGCATTTTGAGCCGCCATACCATTCAAATCAGCTCCGGTTGATGCTGCAGTCGGCGCTGTATTAGGCACTTTTCCAGTTGTGGTTGCCGTGATTTTGACCCGCTCGAGATCGATCTGAAATTCTTCAGCCACAACTTGCGCGACTTTCAGGTGCAGCCCCTGCCCCATCTCAGTGCCGCCATGGTTCATATGAACAGAACCATCATTGTAAACATGCACCAAGGCACCGGCCTGATTGGATTCTGTTTTGGTAAAGGAGATACCAAACTTAACCGGTGTTAGTGCCAAACCACGCTTAATATAGCGATTTTTGGCATTAAACTCATTTATCTCTTTGCGTCGGGCCGCATAATCCGCGCTTTCTTCAAGCTCTTTTACAATGCGCTGGATGATGCAATCTTCTACTTTTTGATGATAAGGCGTCACATTACGCTCGCCCTCAACTCCCATCGCATCATAGAAATTAAGCTTGCGAATTTCGAGCGGATCTTTGCCAACTGCAAAGGCTACTTCTTCAATCACGCGCTCGGCACCAACCATGCCCTGCGGGCCACCAAAACCACGAAAAGCGGTGTTGGATACAGTATTAGTGTGAAGGGGCGCAGATTTTGCGTGAACTGCCGGATAGAAATACGCATTATCACAATGGAACAATGCTCTGTCACCGACAGGACCCGACAGATCCGCGGAAAAGCCTGCATTGAGAGCATAGACAAAATCAACGCCTAAAATACGCCCTTCATCATCAAACCCCACTTCATAATCGACCATGAAGTCATGGCGTTTTCCAGTGCAGGTCATATCCTCATCGCGATCAAGGCGTATTTTCACTGCACGTTTTAGCTTGGTTGCAGCAATAGCAGCAATGGCAGCACATTGGTTGGCCTGTGTTTCTTTACCGCCAAAACCACCGCCCATGCGGCGCACTTCAACAGTTACGGCATTGCTTGGCACACCTAGCGCCACTGCAACCAAATGCTGGGTTTCACTTGGACCTTGTGTTGAACAATGAATGGTTACATCGCCATCCTCACCTGGTATCGCCAATGAAATCTGGCCTTCCAGATAGAAGTGATCCTGTCCGCCAATTTTCATCCGCCCTTTTACTTTTCTCGGGGCATCAAGAATAGCGGCCTTAGCATTGCCTCTTTCCAGAACCATCGGGGTGGTCACCAGACGGTCTTTTAATGGATCAAGCTCTTTAATGCTGAAGATGCCCGGCTTTTCCTGATATTCAATTTTGGCCAATCGTGCGGCTTTTCTCGCCTGATCACGGGTCTCTGCTACAACGGCAAAAATCGGCTGTCCAAGAAAGTGAACCTCATCAATCGCCAAAATCGGATCATCATTCATACCGCTTGGCGATACATCATTGAAACCCGGCACATCCTTATGGGTTAATACACACACCACCCCGTCGGCTTCGCGCACTTTCTGCAAATCAAGCGTTTCAATTTTCGCATTTGCGACTGTCGAAAAACCAAGCCCCACATGCAATATGCCTTCAGGCTCCGGAATATCATCAATATAAACCGCGGCACCAGTTACATGCTTATGTGCTGAATCATGCTTTTCTGCAGTCGCAACGCCACCTTTGATATGGGTTTGAACTGGCATATCAGCAGGTTGATCATTCTGTTTTATTACAACTCTATTCATGGCTTCCTCCCTGCCCGCGTTCACGCTGCGCTGCCACGGGACAAGCGGATGACTTCATCAGTTCCTTTTATTCTTTCCTGCGTTTCAATAAAGAAACGCTTCAAAAGATTGCCGGAAACCAACAATCGATATTGTGCAGATGCACGCATATCCGAGAGCGGGGCATAATCTTGCGCATAAGAGGCAATCGCTTCATCAATCACTTCTTCTGCCCATGATTTACCAATCAATGCTTTTTCGACATGCGTAGCACGCTTTGGAGTTGCGGCCATGCCGCCATAGGCAATGCGTATTGTTTCAACTTTATTATCTGCATCAAGTTGAAGATAAAATGCCCCAAGGGTTGCGGTGATATCTTCTTCATGCCGCTTAGAGATTTTATGGATAGCAAAATAATCATTGATTGAGGGGATCGGAATATGAACAGCTTCCACAAACTCACCCGCAGCGCGATCCTGTTTGCCATAAGCAATGAAAAAATCTTCCAAAGAGATCGTCCGGCGTGTGTCGCCTTTGCGCAAAGTCAAAGTTGCATTGAGTGCTATCAATGGCGGAGGCGTATCGCCGATTGGTGAGCCATTGGCAATATTGCCACCGATCGTCCCCATATTACGCACTTGCTGACCACCGATACGATTGATCAATATACCAAGCTGGGGGATTCTATCCGCAAGAAAATCAAAGGCTTCTGTGTATGTAACGGCAGCGCCTATGGTTATTACACCTTCATTTTCACTGATAGAGCGCAGTCCCTTGATATGACCGATAAAGATAACCGGTGATATTTTCCGGAACATTTTTGTGACCCACAAGCCCACATCAGTTGAACCGGCAACAATTGTCGCCTGAGGTTCGGCTGCATAAATATTGGCAAAATCATCCAAATTTGCCGGAATAATAACACGCTGATCGCCGGATTGCACATCAACGCGCGCACCATCATTCAATCTATCGAGAACCTCTAGAACCTGCTTACGCTCAACTTTAAGAACGTCATCATTCGCTTGTCCATAGTCTGATATAACACGCGCCGCACGGATAATTGCTTCATAGCCAGTGCAGCGGCACAGATTTCCCTGCAATGCTTTTTCAATTGCCTTATCAGATGGATGAGGGTTCTCCATCCATAAAGCATAAAGCGACATAACAAAGCCCGGCGTGCAAAATCCACATTGCGAGCCATGGAAATCCACCATCGCCTGCTGCACAGGATGCAGGCCGCCATTTTCGCCGCGCAAATGCTCGATTGTTACAATATGACAACCATCAACGGAACCCGTAAACCGGATACATGCATTGACCGTTTCATAAACAAGACCGCTACCGGTCATTTTGCCTATCAGCACAGTACAGGCGCC
>CANQXU010000313.1 GCA_947627865.1 uncultured Paenochrobactrum sp.
GCTAAAAAATTCGGGCGGTTTGTTGGGCATCCTGCCAAATTAAATTTTGGTGACTGTTTCGCATATGCAAGCGCAACTGAGTTACGTTTGCCGCTTTTATATAAAGGCAATGATTTTACAGAAACCGATATAGAAAGCGCGTAATCATGAGCAGATTTCAAGTGATCTTAGAGCAACATGATTTAACCGTTTCGCCGTCTATGCTGTTGCGGTCAGATGATTTTGCATTTGTCGGTTATGATAAGCCTTTGCGTACTTTTTTCATTAGTGCATTTGTTCAAGAAACTGATGATTATGAAGAGCCTGAAGTTTGGCACGGTACTTCATTAGAGGAATTTTCCTCATTAGAGCATTTAGTCAAAGAGCTTGAGAAAAAGGGCTTTAGAATAAAAGGGCTCAAACAAGAGCAGATTATTTCTATGCTGCTTGAAGCCGGTCAGCCTAGTGACCCGTCACTTGCCGAGCGTTTAGGACTGCTGTTTTAACCGCTCGATGCATTTTCTTTTTGATGCTGGCATGAATGTTATTATCAGATCGACCGGCAAAAATTAGGGAAACGGTCAAAGACCGTTGGCCTTTGGCTTTTGAAAAAATGGGCTTTGCTTTGCAAAGCCGTGCTGCCTGCCATTTGGCTCATAAATGCCCCCAGACGGCATTTTGTCCGGACGATGGATAATTTCACGGCTCCAGACCTGTAAAGCCATGCTGACCCGTTGTGTGCCTAATAGCCCTATTATCACGCATGTATCTTTATAGCTGTGCTGGCTTTCCATGCTTCTCAACCATAGCGAAACCAGCCGTAGTTTTTCAATTTTATTGAGTTGGTTCTTTGGCGATTTTGTTTAAGCCGGCACAAAATATATTTTGCCCAGGTATTGAAGGTTATGAGCGGTCAGTAGATCCTTTTCACGATGCATGTTGAAGACAATTTGACGTGTCACATTTAGTTATTTTCTGCCGGTTCTTTCCCCCGTTGCTTTTTTTCGTAGTCGCATATCGTGCCGGTTTGCAGCAAAGCCACTCTTGAAAAATTTCCCCGTCCTGTGGACTTCCTCGCGAAACAAATTTTCCTCGCTTTGGCCTCCTTCGCTTCGCTACGGCCTTCGGTGCAGCACCGTCAACTTCATGCTTTTCACTACTCAGCAACTAGGTAAAAGGAACCTGAAAATGAACAATCTGACCAACTTCATCAAATTCAACAACGA
Source organism: uncultured Paenochrobactrum sp. (assembly GCA_947627865.1). Lineage (GTDB taxonomy): Bacteria > Pseudomonadota > Alphaproteobacteria > Rhizobiales > Rhizobiaceae > Paenochrobactrum. The sequence continues at coordinate 1,206 of CANQXU010000313.1, forward strand.
CGATATCGAAACATCAGAAGGCACTGGCCGCATTTCAACCCTCACTAAAGACCTCAGCATCAAGGCTGTGCCGGTTACAGCTGCAAAATCTGACAAGACCCCTACACACCGCATTTATGCGAAATCTCCGGCAGGGTTCGACATTCAGGTTGGTGCAATCTGGAAGAACATGAGCAAGCAGGACAAAGAATACTTCACGCTGAATATCAAAGCGATTGAGTACCGCGCAAACTTGGGACGCTACCCAGAGCAGGATGATGAAAGCCTACAGGCAATCATCGAATGGGACTAAAAATTGCCCCTACGGGGGCATTTTTGTATTCGCAAATGGCAGGCAGCAAGAATGCATTTCATGCATTCAATTTAAGATTTAAGGGCGCAAGCGCATATTAATGGCGCCCGTGTATGCCTCTTTTATTTGCTTCAACTACCCTGTCCACAAAGTTATCAAATTTGTTTTTAGTCCATCTTTTTGAGACAAGTTTTCTAAAGAAATAATATGAAAATAAAGACACAAGGGGCAATAAGATTACGAATAAAATATAATCTTCAATTTTCATTTTGTCAGTCATTACGCCAATTATGGCTACATAAACTACGATAAATGGTAGAGGGGCAATAATTGATAGTGCAATAAAAATGCGCTTCAATGAGCGCTTAAATTGCGCTCCGCAATTACTGCATGTTGAGTAACCTTGATTGATTTTCGTACCACAATAACCGCATTGCTGCATTTGAAACTACCTTAAATATGTGTCGTTTAGCCTTCAGTAACAGCACAATTTTTACGGCACAAGCCGCGCTATTCTTTTAGTACAAGCGCTTTTATCTGCCATTTGAAATATGATTTTTTCTTTAGATTTAATACTCATAAAGAAAGCCCGTGCGGGCTTACAATAGTTTCTTTTTTTGCCCCTATCGCCAAGCCCCGTTTCAGTCAATGGACAAGCGCAAGCGTTCCAGCCGAAAAAAAAACGGCTTTCGAGCTGCGCTCAAACCTTCCGTTTTTTTATTCGTCTGAAATCCATGACTGCCCCGAAACTTGTCGGGGGGCGGTCTGCGCCCACCCCCTTCGCTGGGTTTAATGCACAGGGCATTAAGCCCATCAAAGGGCGCGGCCAAGACCACGGGCAAAAGGAACAATGACGATGAAAACTGAGCGCAAAGACATTTATCAGGAAGTTACAAATAAAATCATTGCTGGCCTAGAAAATGGCCGCCGCCCGTGGTTTTGCCCGTGGGAAAAATCGGGTGGTTTGCCTATTCGCCCGACACGTTCAACAGGCGAAGAATATCGCGGGATTAACGTCTTATTGCTTTGGGATGCAGCCGCAGAACAGGGCTATAATTCTTCATATTGGTTTACTTTCCAGCAAGCAAAAAAGCTAAATGCTAGTGTGCGCAAAGGTGAAAAATCGACAACCATTTTTTATGCCGGAGCCATTGAAAAAACTGATATTGATGATGCTACGGGAGAAGAATTTGAAAGCCGGATTCCGTTCTTAAAATCATATGCTGTTTTCAATGCATGTCAGATTGAAGGACTAGACAGCAGTTATTATGCGTCTGAAATTGTCCCCAATATTCAGGATGAAGAAAATAGAATTGTTGCAGTTGATGAATTTGTAAAACAGACAGGCGCAGATTTAAGACACGGCGGCGACCGCGCATTTTATCGCCCGATTGCTGATTATATTCAGATGCCAGAATTTCAGCAATTCAAAAGCCCAGAGGGTTACGCATCGACCTTAGCACATGAATTAGTTCATTGGACTATGGCACCGGCTCGATTAGATCGCGAGTATAAGGCAAAGCGTTTCGGTGATGAAGCTTATTCACGCGAGGAATTAGTTGCCGAGATTGGTTCTGCTTTTTTAGGTGCAGACCTTGGATTCCAGCCTGAACCAACCGATCAAAACAGCTCATATATTGCCGGTTTTCTTGAAGTCCTCAAGAACGATAAGAGGGCAATTTTTACAGCTGCCGCACATGCACAGAAGGCTTGTGACTACCTGCACGGATTGCAAAATCAAAGC
>CANQXU010000314.1 GCA_947627865.1 uncultured Paenochrobactrum sp.
TTCAATGCCGTTATGGATGGTCTTCACAAAGTGCCCTGCTCCATCTGGTCCCATCAAGTCACAGCATGGTTCACCATCAAATTTGGCAGCAATATCAAGCAGAATAGGTTTGATACGTTCATAAGCTTTGGGCGTTGCACCCACCATCATGGACGGGCCATGACGCGCACCTTCGGCTCCGCCAGAAATCCCCATACCGACAAAAGTAGGATCATTAGGGCCTACGGCTTTGAAACGGCGCACAGTATCACGATAATCAGAGTTGCCTGAATCGATGATAATGTCATCTTTATCCAAATATTGCTTGAGCTTTTCAGATTCTGAATCGATCGGCGCACCAGCTTTGATCAGCATAATAATAGGACGCGGCGCACGAATATTAGCGGCAAGTTCTTCGAAGCTATAGCATGGAATGATGCGGTCGCGCAAATCACCGGCGCGCTCTATGAATGCATCAATAACAGGCTTGTCACGGTCATAAACTGCAACTTTATAGCCTTTATCTGCAATATTCAGCGACAAGTTGGATCCCATAACACCAAGGCCAACCATTCCGATATCTGCTTTTTCCATATTCCGCTCTTTAATCATTAACCGCAATTACAATTCATCTATGATTTACAATAGATGAATTATCTTTATGTGACACTCTTCAGTTGTATAATAACATTTAAGCATCGCATTATATCTGAAACCGTTCTAGCGCATAATAAAGAAAAAGCTAACTACAACCAGCTTATTTTGCTGAGCCATAGCAAAAGCGCACAATAGTTTACTCAAACGGCCTTCTTCATCCGGATTGAATATTTAATAACAGGTGTTTTTTTGCCAGCTGGTTTCAAGATTCCTTTGGCACCGTCAAGATAATCGGCAATCAACTCTAAACTTAAAAAACGATGTTGCTCATAGGGGCCTGGCATGGAAAGTAACGCTGTCTTATCTGCGCTAAACCCAAAGCGTTGATAATATTGTGGATCACCGACCAGTAAAATAGCACCATGACCTAAAATAGCTGCTTTTTCAATTGCATGGGTCATTAATGCAGCCCCCAAACCACGATTTTTAAAGTCTAAATCCACAGCTAGAGGCCCAAGCAACAATGCTTTTACAGGCTGGCCCGAGCTATCAAGTCCCGCTACAATATCCCACAAGCGTATTGTTGCTAATATTCTTTCATCAACCGGATGGACTGCAACGAGTGCCAGTCCTGCGGAGGGAAGATATCCTCTGCGTAGTTTTTCCGAGGATTTACGGAACCGTTGCTTGCCCATAACTTTATCGAGCAAAGCTTCGCGCATAAAAGCTTCACCTATCATCTCTTCACGAATGTAAAATGCAGGCGTGTTGATATTTTCGATAGTCTCAACCATGACCATCAACCTTTTAATACATACCAAGATGCGTACCTGTCTCAGTTTTGAAACAAGCATTATGTCGGGGAAATTTTAGCCGCTCTGATTGTCTCAGAGCGGTTCTCAACTTAAATGATATAAGCGCGCAGCGGCTCAAACCCGTTAAATGCAACAGCCGAGTAAGTCGTTGTATAAGCGCCAGTGCCTTCAATCAAAACTTCATCACCAATAGTCAATGAAACAGGCAGTGGATAAGGCGTTTTTTCATACATAACATCCGCACTGTCACAAGTTGGCCCTGCAAGCACCGAAGGCTCTGTCTCGCCACCATCATGCGACGTCACAATTTGATAACGGATGGCCTCATCCATTGTTTCAGCGAGACCGCCAAATTTGCCAATGTCCAGATAAACCCAGCGAACATTATCATTATCGGCTTTACGTGAAATGAGAACAACTTCAGCCTTTATCACACCCGCATTGCCCACCATGCCGCGCCCTGGCTCAATGATGGTTTCTGGTAAGCGATTACCAAAATGCTTGGAGAGTGATTCAAAAATTGCCTCACCATAAGCCTGTGCAGTGGGTACATCTTTCAAATAGCGCGTTGGGAAGCCACCACCCATATTGACCATGCTTGGATAAATTCCATCGCTAGCCAGATCATCAAAGACAGTTTTAGCCTCTTCCAACGCGCGATCCCATGATGTCAAATCTGTCTGCTGTGAACCAACATGAAATGACACCCCGTAAGCATGCAAACCAAGCTGATGGGCAACGCGTAAAACGTCGCCAGCCATGGCTGGCACACAACCAAACTTACGTGACAATGGCCATTCCGCACCTGCACCGTCAGTCAAAATGCGGCAAAACACACGGGAACCAGGTGCAGCGCGGGCAACTTTTTCAACTTCTTCAACACTGTCTACGGCATAAAGGCGTACACCATATTCATAAGCGCGTTTAATATCGCGCTCTTTCTTGATGGTATTGCCATAAGAAATACGATCAGGCGTTGCACCTGCGTTCAGAGCCATTTCCACTTCAGCGACGGAAGCTGTGTCAAAACTGGAGCCCATTGATGCCAGTAAATGCAAAATTTCAGGAGCAGGATTTGCCTTCACCGCATAGAAAATACGGGATTGAGGCAGAGCTTTCTCAAAACCCAAATAATTTTCACGAACAATATCCAGATCCAGTACCATGCAAGGACCATCTGGACGTCGGGTGTTCAAAAAATCAATAATACGCTGTGTGGTCATAACCCGTCTCCCATGCGGCGTCTCTCGCCGCTAACAAAGGGAAAAAGTATGCAAAAATACTCCAACAACGAATATCAGTTTTTTATTAAAACACTGACACCAGATGAAGTTTTATGCGGCGATCGGACAAACGCAAGTCAGCGTTAGTCCAGTTTATCTGCCTTGGATTGGAATTGGGAAAACCGCTTCCGCACTACTGGCAATGAGGGTGTGCCTCTGTGAGTATGCAGCTTTTGGACAGCTGAACTCAAGAAAGGCCCGCACCGTCGTTGCTTCAAGATGTCCTTGATCTGGCGGGTGGCCATCAGATCAACTGGAGCGGTTAGGTCCAGGTTACCGTACCGAAAACTCACCATATCGAGTCTCGGCGGACACCCACAGGCACGTGCGACTTTGGGTAGTTGGCATATAGATTGAAAATCTTGTCTTTTCAATGATCTTTTTATGGTTGAAGACAAAATTAACCATCATAAAAAGCAGTGTGATATTTACGCATCAATAAATGGGCAGGCTTTTAATAATAGTAGCCGTATTTCGCTTTTAGTTGGTAATGCC
>CANQXU010000315.1 GCA_947627865.1 uncultured Paenochrobactrum sp.
TTATAATCGCGTCAGCTTTTACTGCAAGTCTTGCTCTGGCAGGAGCAGCAACAGCCGCCGATTATTCGGATAATTATACTTATGATCAGCCAGTATCATCCAATACCGATTGGTCTGGAAATTATGTTGGCGCACAATTGGGTGCAACCTCTTCACGCGTGCCTTTGCCATTTTCCAGCCGTACAGGCGTATTGATGGGCGCAGTTGCTGGCACAGCAGCACAAAGCGGTAATATTGTTTATGGCGGTGAGGTCGAGCTTAACTTTGGTGAAGCCGAATATCGCATGGGTGATGGCGGCAAACTTCAACAATCATGGGCGGCAGCTGCAAAAGCAAAGCTGGGCTATGCTATGGATGAAACCATGGTTTATGGAACAATTGGCTATGGCACTGCTAAATTCAAGAAAAAAGGCAATACAAACAAAGCCCCCGGTTGGGAAGGCGGCCTTTTGATGGGTGTTGGTGTTGAACAAAAAGTTTCCGGCCCCGTCTCTGTGAAAGCAGAATATGACTATCAGCGTTTTTACAATGTAAAATCTGAAGTGAATGGTGCGCGCCGTAGTGACGACCTCAACAATCACTCGCTCAAATTTGGCGTTAACTACCGCTTCTAATGACAAGATAAAATAAATAATTGCCGCATTTTTCTTAATTTGCGGCAATCAAACTCATAATTTCAAAAAGCCTGAAATACATGTCTTCTATGACTATGTTTTTCAGGCTTTTTATTTCACTTGTATTATGAGCGCTTGCTTTTTTAAAAACACTTCACTTGACACCTCCCCATTCTTATTCACTATATCTGACCGGAGCAGGTAAAAATGGGGGTCGTATCACACACTTTAACAAACAGTAGAATTTTACTGTGTGGATACGAATGGTAAATTATGCAAAAAATTTTTGACGGCCATAATGACGTTTTACTCAGACTCTGGGAAAACTCACAATCAGGCGCCGATCCACTCAAAGAGTTTATCGAGGGAACAACTGAGGGGCATATCGATCTGCCACGCGCTCAAAAAGGCGGCCTTGCTGGCGGGATTTGTGCAATTTATGTGCCTAATGAGCACAGTCTTGAGCTCGCTCCACCAGATTTAAAGGGGCATTATTCGACGCCTCTTAACAAACCACTGAATTATTCAACATCTCTTATTATTGCTATGGAAATTGCTGCCATAGCACTTCGTCTTGAACGCGCAGGCGCATGGCGACTTTGCCGAACCGCATCACAACTCGATGATGCAATGGATTCTGATGTTTTTGCTGCTGTTTTGCATCTTGAAGGTTGCGAACCAATCAGCAAAAATCTTGACGAGCTGGAAGTATTATATGCGGCCGGCTTGCGCTCGCTTGGGCCTGTATGGAGCCGCAACAATATTTTTGGTCATGGTGTCCCCTTTGCTTACCCTGCCCATCCTGATACAGGTCCGGGCTTGACCGATGCCGGACGTGAACTGATCAAAGCCTGTGACAATATGGGTATTATGATTGATCTGGCACATATCACCGAACAAGGTTTCTGGGATGTCGCAAAACTCACCAGCAACCCGTTGGTTGTAAGTCATTCCAATTCCCATAGCCTCACACCAGTAGCCCGCAATCTCACTGACAAACAAATGGATGCTGTGAAAGAGAGTAACGGTGTTGTCGGCCTGAATTTTGCCACCACAATGCTGCGCGCTGATGGGCAGGAAAACAAAGATACGCCTCTATCTGATATGATCCGACACATTGATTATATGGTCGAACATATGGGTATAGACTGTGTTGCGCTTGGTTCGGACTATGATGGTGCATTAATTCCGCAAGATATCACTGACGCTGCCGGCAGTCAGGCTCTTGTTGGAGCGCTGCGGCAAGCTGGCTATAATCATGAGGATATTAATAAAATATGCCGTGCAAACTGGCAGCGTGTTTTACGCGATGTCTGGCGTAACGCCTAAGCATAATAAATATAAAAACGGGAGATTAGAATGAAGAACTTTGGATATCTAAAAGCGCTGGGAGCCAGTGCCGCCTTAGCAACAATCTTTGCGGTTTCGGGCATTGCTCATGCAGCAACGCCTGCCGACACACTTGTTGAAGCATGGGCGATTGACGATATTATTTCGCTTGATCCGGCTGAATCATTTGAAATCAGCCCTGCTGAAATTCTGGGTAATGCTTATGACAGCCTTGTGCGTCTCAATATTGATGACCCTGCAGAAGTTATTCCAGGTATAGCAGAAAGCTGGACTGTCTCTGATGATGGTCTGACCTATACTTTTAAAATCCGTGATGGCTTGAAATTTGCCTCCGGAAACCCACTCACTGCCAAAGATGTCGCCTATAGTTTCGAGCGCGGTGTCCGCCTTGATAAATCTCCTGCTTTTATACTGACGCAATTTGGCCTTACGGGCGAAAATGTCATTGAAAATGCCAAGGCTGTCGATGACACAACTTTTGTGCTGACTATTGATAAGCCTTATGCGCCAAGCTTTGTTCTGAATTGTCTCACAGCGACTGTTGGTAAAATCGTTGATAAAGAACTACTTGAGCAGCATTCTGAAAAAGTCACCCCTACAGATGATTATAAATATGACACGGACTACGGCAATGCGTGGTTAAAAACCAACTATGCTGGCTCCGGTCCTTTTAAAATCCGCGATTGGCGCGCCAATGAAATTGTCGTACTTGAGCGTAATGACAATTACTATGATGACCCAGCCAAACTCGCACGCGTTATGTATCGCCATGTCAAGGAAAGTGCCACCCAGCGCCTGATGCTCGAAACTGGTGATATCGACGTTGCACGCAATCTTGAACCAGGCGACTATGAAGCAATTCTGGCCAACAAAAATCTACAGACTGACAGTGCGCCTAAAGGCACAGTTTATTATATCAGCCTCAACCAAAAAAATGAAAATCTGGCCAAGCCAGAAGTGCGCGAAGCCTTTAAATATCTTGTCGATTATGATGCGATCGGCCAAACCCTCATCAAAGGCATTGGCGAAATTCACCAGACTTATCAGCCTAAAGCTGTCCTTGGTGCACTCGATGAGCAGCCATATAAGCTAGATCCGGCAAAAGCGAAAGAACTGCTCGAAAAGGCTGGTTTGAAAGACGGTCTAACGGTTACTTTTGATGTGCGCAACACCCAGCCTGTCACCGGGATTGC
>CANQXU010000316.1 GCA_947627865.1 uncultured Paenochrobactrum sp.
CTGTTAGGTGGAAAAATCACACCTGACACACGCACATGCCCAGATAGAATGTAAACCGCGCGCTCTTCTGCGACAGCCGGAATTTGCAGACGCCCGCCACCTTTGATGTGGATATCTGCATAGAGCGTATCACTATATTGAACAACAGGCGCTTCAAGGCCGTAAAGCGAGCCCATAATCAAGCGACCTGAAATATCCTTATCAGCAAAAACAGGCAGTTCGTTAGAGGTTGTATGCTCAAAAGCCGGTGCCATTTCTTCCAAGTGATCAGGCAAAGCCAACCAGGTTTGGATGCCCGAAATAGACATAGGCGAACCACGCAGATCTTCGGGAGAGCGCTCGGAATGAACAATCCCTTTGCCTGCCGTCATCAAATTAACATCGCCCGGCGCAATAACCATTTCAGTGCCAAGACTGTCACGGTGCTTTATCTGACCGTCGAATAAATATGTAACCGTTGACAAACCAATATGCGGATGAGGCTTAACATCCAAGGCGTCCCCTGCCTTAAGCAAAGCGGGCCCCATCTGGTCAAAAAATATAAATGGACCGACCAATCGGCGTTTGACTGTCGGGATAGCGCGGCGCACTTCCAACCCGCCCACATCGCTGCTACGCGGAATGACAAATGTTTCGAGTGCATCAATTGCTGCCAGATCCTGCGGATCAGGGTCATTACCGGGAAAAAAGCTCATGAACCTCTCCTTAAAATGAACGGTTATGACTGAGCAACAGCCAGACAACCATTTATCATCCGAAATATAAGGACGTGCCGAGCAATGTAAATGACCGCAATATAGAACAGTGCGTCGCCTGTTTGGCGATTAAATCTTACTCGGCATCCAGTGGTTCTGTTCCATTTGGCTTGCCATCACGGCCAAGACGGATTTTTTCAACTTTATCTTCAGCAGATTTTAGCAATGTATCACAATGCTTTTTCAAAGCCTCACCGCGCTCATAAATGCGGATTGATTCTTCCAAGGGAACATCACCGCGTTCCAGATTATCAACAATCTGCTCAAGCTGCTCAAGTGCCTGCTCAAAAGTCATTTTTGCTATATCTGCGTTAACGGCCTCATTTGCCATTATTTATCCTTCCAACAAATTTTCAGCCTACCAAACGGAACTACCGACAGATTAAACTCTGCCGGTTTGTCCGCGATGGCGCAAATAATGGTCTGCGATGGCGCATGCAACCATAGCTTCACCAATCGGCACTGCACGAATCCCTACACATGGATCGTGGCGGCCTTTGGTCATAACATCAACCTCACGCCCTTCATTATCAATAGAGCGGCGTGGCGTCAGAATGGACGAGGTTGGCTTGACTGCAAACCGCGCCACCACCGGTGCACCAGTGGCAATGCCGCCCAACACACCACCTGCATGATTGGATAGGAATATTGGATTTCCATCAGCATCAATACGCATTTCATCGGCATTTTGTTCGCCTGTGAGGCGTGCGGCTTCAAAACCGTTACCGATTTCAACACCTTTAACGGCATTAACCGACATTAAATTGCTGGCGATATCCTGATCAAGTTTTGCATAAATGGGCGCACCAATACCTGCGGGCACACCTTCAGCAACGATTTCAATGATTGCACCAACAGAAGATCCATTTTTGCGGATACCATCCAGATATTCCGCAAAGATTTCAACCGACGCAGCATCAGGGGAAAAGAATGGATTATTATCCACTTCATTCCAATCCCAACCATTGCGATCAATATCATGCTCGCCCATCGCAACAAGGGCCCCGCGCACTTTAAGTCCCGGCACAACCTTGCGCGCAATAGCGCCCGCTGCGACACGCGCAGCCGTTTCACGCGCCGAGGAGCGCCCGCCACCACGATAATCACGCAAGCCATATTTTACATCATAAGCAAAATCGGCATGGCCAGGACGATATTGGCGCGCAATCTCACTATAATCCTTTGAGCGCTGATCGGTATTCTCAATCATCATGGAAATCGGTGTACCGGTTGATGTCATTGTGACACCATCCTCTCCCAATAGAACACCGGATAAAACACGCACCTGATCAGCTTCACGGCGCTGTGTCGTATATTTGGACTGACCGGGCTTACGCTTATCAAGATAAGACTGAATTTCTGCTTCCGTAAAGACAATGCCGGGAGGGCAACCATCAATAACGCAACCAAGCGCCAATCCGTGGCTTTCACCCCAAGTTGTTACGCGAAACAAGTGACCAAAACTATTATGAGACATATGCAATAAGCCCGATGATAAATTGATGCCGCATATGCGGTGCAGACATGTTTTATGCGGCTTTTGACAGCGGGTCAAACCATGGCGTTAAAGGAACAGGCAAATAAATTCCTTTATCACGTTAATTAGCCTGCGAAGTGGCTTCTGCATTCGATTATATAAGCCATAGCGCTTTTAAAAATGCCATTATGAATTCCGGTAGTTATTTTTGGCGGGCTTTAATCATTCGTGCTAGACGAATTCAGCAGCTACATTTAAGTTTTTCACTTTTTGCCTCATGAGTGACTTAAAGTAATGCGAATCATAGTTCTGTTGTATTTAATCAAAAGACTAATCATTACGGTGGCGCAGTCATATTTGAACTTCCCACATCACTTTGAAGATCACGCTGCTGCCATTGGAGACTGATATGACATATATGAGAGTTTTTTTCTTTGCCCTGATCAGCATCATCTCCAGCACGGCTTTGGCTGAAAATGCTGTAGGGAAAATTACTGCTATAGACGAAGAAGCGGAAACTATCACACTCGACAATGGCAAAAAATATGTCCTATCGAGCGAGTTTGACTTCACAGCCTTTGAACCTGGAACACGAGTGCAGATTATCTATGATGAAGCTGACAAAGTCAGATATGTCATGGATATTGAAGAGCTGCCAGAATAACAAAAACCGGAATATTTTAACGAAAGGCTTGGCTACATGTGTGGTGCTACAAGCCTTTTTTATATCCGCATGATGTTTGAACGAGCCAGTGGTCTCAGCCTACCCGGCAAGGTTTTAAAACCATTCAAGCTTATTATTCTCTAATCGCAAAATGCGATCTTGCGGGATAGCCAGCATTGCGGCCTCATGCCCAGACATTTTGCCAATTGTATAAAATAAAGTGCGAATACAACCGCCATGTGTGACACACACTGTTTT
>CANQXU010000317.1 GCA_947627865.1 uncultured Paenochrobactrum sp.
CATCGGCAGAACGTGCATGAATGATCAATGGCAGCTGTGTTTGCCGAGCGGCTTCAATATGAACACGCAATCCCTGATTTTGAGCTTCAGGTGTTGAGTAATCATAGTGATAATCAAGCCCGGCTTCTCCGATAGCTACGACTTTTCCATGCTTACTAAGCCTGATCAGGTCATCCGCTGTAATATCAAGCTCTTCATGCGCATTATTTGGGTGCGTACCGACCGAGCAATAGACTTCCTCATATTGCTCAGCAATGCTCAAAATTTGATCAAATTTCCGCACACGGGTACAAATTGTAACCATGCGTTTTACACCGACATCAAGCGCACGCTGTATCACAGCGTCGCGCTCTTCTGCAAAGTCAGCAAAGTCGAGGTGACAGTGGCTGTCGACTAACATCAATCAAGCCTTCTCGTCTTCAGTCTCGATAAAGCGTGGGAAAACAGGCTGCGGTGCAGGCAATTCCGTACCAGCGATCAAAGGACTGCTTTCAATGTCGGCAAAATTACGCTGTTCAGCAGGTATCGCTAAAGTATCCAAGAGCTTTTGCGCCGATAAAGGCATAAATGGCTGTACCATAATGCCAACGCGACGCAAAATTTCAGCCGTAACATATAAAACAGTTCCCATACGTGCCGGATCGTTTTTGCGTAATGCCCATGGCTCTTGTGACGCAAAATAACGGTTGGCATCTGCAACAACAGCAAATATCGCACCCAATGCATGATGTGTTGCCTGATTAGCCATGGCATCTCTTGCTATATCCAGCGCATCCGTTGCCTGTTTCAAAATAGCTTGATCTTCATCGCTGAAATCATCATGCACAGGCACTTTGCCTTCGCAATTTTTTGCAATCATAGACAATGAACGCTGCGCAAGATTACCGAGATCATTGGCAAGATCCGCATTTGTCCGGTTGACAATGGCCTCATGGCTATAACTGCCATCTTGACCAAAGGGCACTTCGCGCAAGAGGAAGTAGCGTAGCTGGTCTAGACCATAACGATTAACCAGACCCTCCGGATCGATCACATTACCAAGTGACTTCGACATTTTTTCACCGCGGTTAAATAAGAAACCGTGTGCAAAAACGCGCTTTGGCAAAGGAATACCTGCAGACATTAAAAATGCCGGCCAGTATACAGCATGAAAGCGTGAAATATCTTTCCCGATAATATGGGCATCTGCAGGCCAAAAATCCCACAGATCCGCTGTTTTATCAGGATATCCAAGTGCTGTGATATAATTGGTAAGAGCATCAACCCAAACATACATCACATGTTTTTCATCACCAGGTACCGGAATGCCCCAGTCGAAGGTTGTGCGCGATATAGAAAGATCTTTCAATCCCGACTTGACGAATGAAACTATTTCATTGCGGCGGTCAGCAGGCATAATGAAATCCGGCTGGCTTTCATAAAGTGCAATTAACTTATCTTGATAGTCGGATAGGCGGAAGAAATAGCTTTCCTCTTCCACCCACTCAACAGGTGTCCCTTGCGGGCCATAGCGAACATTGTCAGCGCGAACTTCTGTTTCTTCTTCGCCATAATAGGCTTCATCTCGGACAGAATACCACCCCGCATAGCCGCCTTTGTAAATATCACCATTGTCAAACATTGCTTTCCAAATTGCCTGACAAGCATCATAATGGCGTTTTTCAGATGTCCGGATATACTGATCATGGGATGAATTCAGATATTCAGCCATTTTTTGGAATTCAGCCGTGTTGCGGTCAGCCAGTTCGCGAGGGGTGATACCTTCTTTACGCGCACTTTGGAGCATTTTAATGCCATGCTCGTCCGCACCAGTCAGAAAATAAACTTGCTTATCATTCAAGCGCTGAAAACGTGCCATAGCATCGGTTGCGATCAATTCGTAAGCATGTCCGATATGCGGTTTCCCGTTTGGATAGGCGATCGCAGTGGTGATGTAATATTTTTCGCGGCTCATTTTCTCACGCTACCAGTTCTATTAGTCTTCAGGTGGAGATAACGCATTATAAGGCGTATGTCACGCTATGCTGTTGATCCCATGTCGATTTGCTTTGTGTATTTTATCAAGCAGTAAAATAGCCGCTTGTCTACGATCAAGATTATATGAATCAGTATTCACGATATCCGTGTTTGTTTTTTCATAAAGCTGAGACCAAGCCAGAGCGTCTGCGAGGTCACCCGCAATGGCTCTGCTCTGTGCTGTCCCGGCAATTATATTCAAAATATGATCAGTGAAAAGATCATATTGCGTCTCGGCCTCGCGTGCTGAAATACTCTGTGCAAGCATTTGTGCCTTTGTTAAATCAAATCGCTCTGAATAAATGATCTCCTCAGCAGTTTGTGCAATTTCCAAACCACCAAACACAGTCATCATCAATGCTTTTCGCACACTTCCTTCAGCCTTTTCCAAAAGAACCCCGCGGTCATATTGACCATCAAAAGACATGCCGCTTTGTTCCGACAGCGCGCTCAATGCCTTCGATACATCATCAGTATCTAATGGCTGAAACTGAATGGTTTGACAACGAGATCGAATTGTTGGCAGCAAACGGCCAGCCGCATGTGAAATAAGCAGAAACAAAGCCTTTGCAGGAGGCTCTTCCAGCGTTTTCAGCAAAGCATTAGCAGCATTACGGTTCATATCGTCAGCCGGATCGATGATAACGATACGCCATCCACTATCATGAGCTGTACGGCTCATAAAATGGGTGATTTTTCTTATTTCTTCCACGGTAATGGCCGTTTTGAACTTACCGCTTTTTTGGTCGAAAGGTCGGCCTATATGTAAAACTGCGGGATGTGTACCCGTAGCAATCTGTCGCCATAAAGGCTTTTTATAATCAGGCTTATAAAAACGGGAAGATGTTTCGCTCATCTCGCTTGAAGCAAGAATATGCCCTGCAAGATGAAAAGCAAAAGTCGCCTTCCCTATACCAAGCGGTCCCTCCATCAATAGCGCATGATGCATCCGCCCCTTGTTTAAAGTATCTGTTAAGACAGTTTCAATTACTTCATGACCGAATAAAGAAGGGTTGGCAGAAGGCTCGGGGATACCTTCAATAGAATCAAATTGTTTCGGGGATTGCAGCTCTTCAATCATCGCTCACGCTCCCTTGGGACTATGTGAAGCAAGAAGAACA
>CANQXU010000318.1 GCA_947627865.1 uncultured Paenochrobactrum sp.
TTTTCATATTCAGCACTGGAAGCCAAGCTATCTAGTTCATTCGCAATAAAATGCTGTGACATGCGCCAACCTATGACCGTCACTAATGCCAGCCATAGGATCATTACACTCCATAATATATGACGTGCAACATTCGGCATCTCTATAGAACCTGACTGCTTTTATGCTTTAAAAACTTCATAACCTTAATAGTTCAAATCCATATATTGCTGTGGAGTAAATGCTTGTCTTGCTTGTTTTGGGAGGGAGCTAAGGCTTAACTTTCATGAATAATTCACTGCTATCAAAGCAGTTTCATAAAGAGGCTTGCCTAAGCTGAATTAGATTTATGATCTGGGTAAAAGTCATCCAGCCGACGATAATTTTATCAGCGCGAATTTGATACACTTGATCAACTCCAAATATGTGAGCCAGTGCAACTCAAGCCAGAGATATTCGCTTATCGTATCGCAAGAACAATGAGTGTTGCCCCGCCATCTCAACTCATCAATATTGGTGTTATTTTAAAATCATAGGTTTTTTGTGCAATATCCATCTGTCTCATTTTCACTTCACAGATGTCTCACAATTATGGTTTGCTACAATGACGATTTTCTACTGAATTTGAGTAAATGTGCTTGGAGCTCCGGAGTTAACTGGGCGCTGGTTCTTTCATATCGTGCTTCATTGGGCGTCAATCCAAAACGGTTACGGAAAATACGTGAGAAATGAGTGACGTTTGAAAACCCATGTGCGAAAGCGATATGAGTAATAGATTGACCGTTAAATTTGGGGTGCACTATAGCTTGAAAAGCAGCATCCAGCCGCTTGTCACGAATTGCATTTGATATGCCACCATCTTTTATGAATGCTCGATAAAGATGAGCACGAGAGACATTGAAGCGCTGGATTATAAAGTCTGGTGAAAGGTAAGGATTTTCAATGTTTTGATCAATGAAATCCAGAACGCGTTGTCGTAAAGCAATGCCCAATGGCCGTGTTTTTTCTTCGTCGGCTGGCTGAGTTCCTCTCAGTGCTGCCACGAGTATAGTTACCAATGCTTCTTGCACAGAGATGAAATCATCATCCTTCAGGTCTACTGATAGGCTGTTTAAGCCCTCAAGATAGGCAATAAGTAATTGAGTCATAGGTTGGTTGGCTTTGAGCACAACGCCGTGAAGATTCATATGATTTGTTGCTCGTGCCAAAATTTGGCGTGGAATAAGAACCGATAATGTTCCGCCTGCAGTCACATCAATTTGAAGAGTTTGCGTTAAATCCAAGATACATACATCACCGGATTGGGCAGTAATATTATTATTGGCAAAGTCACCGAACATATTGCCGTTGGTCATCACAGCAAGAAGATATTGGTCAAGATCACTCAAAGCAATAATGCGTTGATCGCGGCGGTATCGTTGTGCGTTGAATTTGATGGATGCTAAAATCAGCTCTGCTATTTCTTGTGATTTTATGCTGCCTTCTAATTGCTGATTTGTACAGCCTCTCAATGGCGTGGTTTCATAAAATGGTTTTGTTGCTTCGCGCCAGTAATCGTTTCTAAGATCCGCGTCGATAAAATCAGTTGAAATGAGAAGCTCTCCGGTTGAGCTTATTTCAGGGCGATTATCTGTCATCGATATTGGTATCTCCAGATGGATGCAGCAAAGGCAGTCATAGCCGATCCCAAGTCTAACTAACAGTCAGAACGTGGTAAAGTGCAAGATATGTGAAATAAATGCGCTTTATACTGCTGCTGTCCGTTATGGACCGATACATTTCTTTCTAAAATGCTTTGAGGTTGGTCTCATTGCTAAAATATATAGCTCTTGATGCTAATAGTTTCTTGTGAAAATTTGCTGATCAGCAAAATCCATTTTATTAAACTCATATGAATAACATAACTGCTTTGATCTTTAGGCCGGATAGTTGCACTATAAAAGCAGGCTGGGATTTGATGAAGTCACCAGTGAAATATTAGTGATAACCTATTGACTTTAAGTAAAATTTATAAATTTGCAAATATGTGCCCCGATGGCTGAAGTTATGGCTCCAGCTATGGGAAGCGTTTTTGTCTGCTTCAGACGGCTGATGAACATGAACTATCCGATTACATAGAATAAATTTGCCTTGAGATGTAAAGAAGCACGACTAAAATCTGCATTTTGGGTGATCTAAAGGATATGGCAATGATACAGACCATGATTGCCGTTGATGCGTGTAGCATAAGAGCTGTTGACACTTTGCTTCCTTCAATAATGGTTTTGCTGAAATCCAATATCCAAGTTGAAGCTAATAGCCCGAAAAACCAATATCGGCGCTGAATAAAAAAGTCCTGATAGCCTTTATATTCTGCTATATTATCAGGAAATAGAAGCGCTGCCATCAAAAACAGTATAATTGCATAACTGATCTGGAATATAAAAGCTCCAAAAGTCCAGTCAGTTTCACGAGCGGTTCTAACGTCCCACCACCAAAATAAAATCAGCTCAAGCAGCATGGATGCGACCCAGAGCAAGTGTAGCAATGAGACCCGGTTTCGCTTTGGGTGCTGTATAAAATTGGCTACACCAGACAGGATACGGGCAATCCCAAGACTGACGATCATCGCGAGCACTATGCGGACATGCGTGAAGGTCTCAATTAACTGGGCTGTTTCAATCATTTATATATGGCTCTCTTGAATAATTGACCATTCAGATTGGCTGATACTGGGCAGTTTCGACGTGCGTTATAGTTATTAATTTTGCATTCACAAGGAAGATTAAATCGAAACTGTTATATATAAAATCATTTATATTTTAATATATTAGCTATAGATATAAAATCCGGAATAATTATTTTTATGTATAGTGCCCAACTCATGGCATCCATGGAGTGGTATTGTTCGTAGAAACAAACGACATATATCAATAAGCACCCATCTTGTTGACCTAAATGGAAAGCAAAATGGGCGCTATTGAATTAAACTAAGGCCAGAGAAAATAATGGTGCTGAGATTTATGCTCGATATGTGTTTTATTGACTAGCATTCGTGTTTGGTCTGGTGTTGAGGGATATCTGCCAGATATGTTGCCTGTGGTTGGCGCTTCTGCCACGACTAAGGGATTGTACCATGCCTTTGGTGGTAGTGGTGGTGGATTTCAGATCGGGCC
>CANQXU010000319.1 GCA_947627865.1 uncultured Paenochrobactrum sp.
GCTAATTACTTTCAGGGCATTAACGCTAAATGTGAATGTCTGCCACCAATTTGAGTTAATGCTAAACGGCAGCTCCACAAGAAATGACGACCTGTTAAGTGTATTTAATATATATTTACTACACCCACCACTTGCTACTGTTGTGAGTGACGTAGTGCTGTTATTTCTATTTAAAGTCAGCCTAAATTCTTTATGCGCAAACGCATTCCACTTGCGACCAGACATTGACGCCATAAATGCATTATTTCTTCCTTCCGTTCCTATCCACCCAATTTGCTTTATCTCTTGCTGAGGGTATCGATTTCCGTTGTGCATCTCGAATGTCGCTATGGCATCATTATTACTAATAAATTCCATATATGTCTGCGTTTCTATTTCTGATGCCGGACTAGGCCCACGATAGTTATCGCTATTTATATCCGTCACTCCCCCAGTACTCCATTCAAACGGGAAGTTACGATTCAAATCAACCTTATTCGCATTTCGTCTTTGCTCTCCCGCAGGGCCTGAGAAACTCAACCCATAGGGGTTTATTGCTGGAATAAAAATGAATTCCACTGAATTTCGCAATAATGCAAGAGTTTCGTCATCCATCCACTGCTTGCATAGCTCTCGTGCAAACATAAACGCTGATTTTGCTGCCGCTTTTTCATGACCGTGAATACAGCCATTGATAATTATACGAGGCGGCTTTGCGTACCAAACATTTACGTCACCCAGCATCATAGGAGGCGCAATTGTGTATGCGTACAGTGAAACCCCCGGCACGCTAGAGGGACCAATTTCTTTCTTTGTAATGGCCTCTGGAAACTCAGCCATCAAAGCATCATAAAGACCAATCAGGGATGCATAGTTAGGAATCGTGCGGTCTGGGGAGTCCGTATACAAGTAATCAAACTCTCTCCGCACTTTAACTACGCCGTTATCCCGATAAAGACTACCGGCAGGCAGGCCCTCCTGTAATGTTGGCAGGTTCTGCAAATCTGCTTGTCTAAATACGAAAACCGCTGCTCCTGCATCATTACGATATAGCGCAATAGCCGCACCATCGGGGACACCGAAGTAGGCGTCGCCGGACGCGAGGCCCTGCACGGTGGAACCATAAATCTGATACCCAGTGAGACCGGAGGTAACAAGCGACGCCAGGGTAGATTCCGTTGCTGAGGTTCGTGCCGAGAGGTCTCTAACATCACTTTGTAGAACGGCATTACTTCCTTTTAGGGATAGTACATCCTGCGATAGAGCTTCCACGTCTGATTTATCGACGCCATTAATTAATACTCCGGCACTATCGAATCCCAGCATTATCGCGCCAGCCGATGTGATTGCCGCATACACGACAGAGCTGCCATCGTTGTGGAACTCACTCCGTAACCCCTGCGCACCTCCTGATGGATACGTCCCACCGTCTACATCAATCCATGAAGCAAGCGCCCCCCATACGTCGCAAATTGCATACACAACGGAGCTGTTGTCGCTATGAAATTCTTGTATCAGCGATGCTGAATTCTCCGCTTCTTTTTTGTAAATTAACTCTCCATTGATATAGGTACCAAACCCCACCAATCCGGTACGGTCGCATGCTGCAAACGCATACTGGTCTGTATTTTCATCGTTATGGAACTCATGCGGAGCCGCATATTCAGCAATCGCAGAAGCAAGCTCAGATACTACTAATAGACCGGGCGCATCCGCTACAGCTACCGCAGCACCGCTGATTTTTCTGTAGTACAAAAAGCTGACACTTGAGCCCACTCCTTGGGGAACTCTGAAATACTTCCCCTCTGCTGTCGCGGCAAGGCCAGCAGCGATATTGGGATAAGTTCCCTCCACATCACTGACAGCCTCTGCTGCCGCTGCCGATGCCTTAGCTTGTTGTGCAGCAGCCTCACTTTCGGCCGCGAATCCTGCTGACTCTATTGCTGAGTTTTTCGCGCCCTGTATAAACACCTCTGTTGAGTCAACTATATACTCTGCTTGTTGGCGTATGGCGGTCGCTTGCTCGTTAGCTCTGACTGCAGCTTCAACGGTAGGGCCAGCAGATACTGCCGATTCTTCCAGTCCTTTTAAGGTGAGGCGTTCGCTATCAAGTCGATCGATATATGTCAGCGATTCTGAGTTGACTACCTCGTCCAATTTCTCTGAATTGAAAAGTAGGTTCCGCACTGAGTTTGAAGGCACTTTGTCTTTGTTTGGAGTAGTTGCCATTTTATTTTTTCCAATAAAAAGGCCGGCGCGATGGCTGGCCTGTTGGCGAATTATTTACCTGTAACAATCAGGTGATGTTAACTAAACGAGATATCGCCCGGATAATGGCTGTTGTCGTGGCTGTAAAATATCTCTTTATATTCTTTTGCTGTCAGTTGGCAGGTGCCGTCAGAATGTGGGGAGATTTCAGAAATAATAGCGTCATATCCGACGCTGGTTGATTCGCAGAATACCAGTCTGATGGGTTCAATTGACGCTGTAGAAAGATCGATATCATCAAATGCCGCAATATAAGGTACCGACAATTGATAATGACCTGCCTCAGTGACCATCATCAGAGCTGACGCGCTGCCGTCCTGATAGCGAATTAATGCTCGAGGATTGTCAAAGCTCCAGTCCAACGGCTCGGTGACGGTAAATATCACGTTATCCCCGATGATTTCCATCTCCTCAACTAGGCATGAGACGGTTTTATTGCCTGGGATATCATCCGTCAGCACAACCCGGTCGCCCACGTTGTAGCAAAGCGCATCCAGCTCAGTGCTGGCGGTAAAGCTCAGTCGCTGGCGCAAATACTTCATCAGCCTGCGCATGCCTATCTGATACGCCTGAGCCTCATCGAGAACACCGTCCAGTGTGTAGTCCTCGATTTTTACCGGGGTCGGATTGTCACTGGTCCGGCACTGAATGGTTTCCTCTGCCCAGGTGGTACCGTTGATATAGGTCACATCGACGCCGTCATAATCATCATCGGACGGCGCACTGAACGCGGTTTGTAACTCCTCAGTCATTTCGTGCGGTGTAATGACGCCCGTCCAGGGCTTAATCCCCTCCCTACCCACAGAGGCAAGGCCATCACTCAACAGGAAATAAGATTTCCCGGCATTGGTGATTTTTTGCATGATCTCCAGCGCCGAAACA
>CANQXU010000320.1 GCA_947627865.1 uncultured Paenochrobactrum sp.
ATTTAGTGCTGCCAGACCAGCAATGAGGCTGTCACGGTCATTGACCAAATGCCATGGGGCTGTAGCAATCCCGCTTTCGTTAAGAAACTGCTTTTCTACAAACCTGTCCTGTGAAATTTCCAATGCCAGAGGCGGGGGAAATACCAGCACCGCTTCAGCTAGTTTTTGTGCAGCAGCGACCGGAACATTTTCAAACTCATAAGTAACAACAGAACAAAGCTTAGCCAGTTCACCGAGCGCCGCTTCATCGTCATAAGAAGCCACAATCTGGCTGCTAGCCACTTGTGCTGCAGGACAATCATGCTGCGGTTCTAAAATAATTGTTTTATAACCTAAGCGGGCAGCAGCCATAGCCAGCATACGGCCCAGTTGCCCGCCACCTATAATGCCGATTGTAGAGCCTATATCCAGCATATCAAGCCTCATCAACAGGGCGCAGGGCAACCCGTTCTGTCTGCGCAGCACGCCATTGATCCAATCTGTCGGCGAGAGCTTCATCCCCCAGAGCAAGAACAGCAGCAGCTAAAAGCGCTGCATTGATTGCTCCTGCTTTCCCGATTGCCATTGTACCAACAGGTATACCTGCTGGCATCTGTACGATTGAAAGCAATGAATCTTGACCCGATAGCGCCCTTGATTGCACAGGCACCCCAAAAACCGGCAATGGTGTCATTGATGCAGCCATACCCGGCAAATGTGCAGCGCCACCAGCCCCTGCAATGACAACCTTAAATCCTTCTGATTTTGCATTTTTGGCAAATTCAACCAGACGATCCGGCGTGCGATGCGCAGAAACAATACGGGCATCATATGAAACGCCAAGCTGTTCCAGTGTAAGAGCCGCATGCTGCATGGTTTCCCAATCCGATTGGCTACCCATGATAACTGCGACATCCGCGCTTTTTCTGGTCATTTAGAGTTCCTGTCAGTTCGTTGCGATTTAGGCATATGTTGCTTACGCATCTAAAACAAATTTGAATAGTCTCAAATTCTTAAGAGGCCTGATAAATAACATTTAAGCGATGATATCCGGGATAATCTGGCTTTCAATCTCTTCCAGCATATCTTTAATTGTTAGCTTTTTCTTTTTCATACGCTGGATACACAAACGATCACTACCATATGCAGTCATCGCATCAATAGCGATATCGTAGTCAGCATGCTCTTGCCTGAGCTTGGCTATTTTGAGCCGCAATTCAGCTTGATCTTGATCCATAACGCCCGCAATTCTGTTCATTTCATCCCCACCTCACCCATTTTGCAAATTCTTTCTCATGCCCGAATATTAGCCCGTCTGTGAGTTAACTTGCGCAGCTCTCAAATTATCACTGATATTAAAGCAATTTTCTCAATTTTTACCGGCCTGTGTGTAGCATATTTTTCAATTTGATAAAATCCTGACACAATCAAATCGACAAGCTGCCATAGTCGTGCCAAACTGTCATTGTTTTGTCATATGTGTAGTCTTTGCAAGTCCATCATATTACAAAAAGACCGAGCGTTTTTGGCTATGATCATTTGCGAACTACTGGGATATGAAGCGCATTGCATACACTAAACACCAATGCATTTCGCTTTTAAAAACACAGGGACAGAATACCGGAAACAACTATAGGAGTCAGATATGGCAATTGAGTCGCATCTCGCCACACTCGAAAAGAAACACGGCGCTCTCGATCAGGAAATTTCCGAGGCAATGGCCTCACCCTCTCTCGATAATATCCTTATTAGCCGACTTAAACGCCAAAAATTGCAACTCAAAGAGCAAATTGAGAAAGTGCGTCACCAAGTAACGCAGCACTGATAATTCAGGCGCTCTCCAAATTTACTCCCCTATATTGCTGCACTCACCAATGAGTGCAGCCAGATAAGGTCGAGTTTTATAACAATCTAACTTTGCTTGTTTTAAGATCAAAAAAGACCGGCTCTCTTTCTATAAAGAGAGCCGGCTCGTTGTTGAAGCTACAACAATTGGTAATTCTCGTTTTTTGAGTGCGTCTCTTATTCACTCACCATCAGGGCGCGGTGTGAGGTTAAATGTTTCTTGCGTTGCCCCACGCTCTGGAACAATTGCTGTAAACTGATCTTTCTCATCATGCGGTACTGAAGCACGCCGACGCGAGCGAAACAGCACATAGATTGCGATGCATATATGAGACAAAGCAGTCACAGCAAACAATGCAGAAGGCCATAATTCCTCCATGGCAGCAGCGGCAACCAAAGGCCCTATCATTGTGCCAAAGCCATATAGCAGCAGTAACCCACCTGAAACTTTCACAAATGTTTCAGCCGTTGCATAGTCATTTGCATGCGCAACCGCCACCGGATAAATAGCGTAAGCCAATGCACCATAAAGTCCGGTCATAGTGATAATAACCCAAGGGCTTGTCGGATTGGTCACGAATGCAACAAGCCCGACCAGCGCCGCCAGAGCTGAAACACCAGCCATCACATAGCGACGATCAACCATGTCGGAAATACGGCCAATCGGCACCTGCATAATAGCGCCCGCCGCAATGGTGACAGAAACCATAAGAGCAATTTCCGTTGTTGTAATGCCGGTTTTTGCTCCAAAAACGGCACCCAATGTACCCCACGCACCATTGGCAATACCAACCAAAATACAGCCGACAAAAGCAGCTGGAGAATTTTTGTAAAGTGCTTTTAGGTCGAGCTGAACTTCTGTAAGTGGCTTAGGACTGTTAGCGGTTGAAATAGCCGTTGGCATCAAAGCCAGACAAAAAAGGATCCCGACATACATAAACAAATGGTCAGATTTGATATCACCGGCTGCGACCATCATCTGGCCACTCACTGTGGCACCATAATTGACCATCATATAGAGGCCAAAAATTTTACCACGGCTCTCATTTGTTGCGCGCTCATTCAACCAGCTTTCAATTACCATGAAAGCACCCGCCATCACAAAGCCTGTGAATGTGCGTAAGATAATCCATACAACAGGATCAACAAAAACCCCTGTTAAAAGTGCGATTATCGCGGCAGAAGCTGCAAAACAGCCAAAGGCGCGGACATGGCCAACACGCCGCACAAGGCGCGGGGCGAAATAACAGCCAGCGACAAAGCCCGCCGCCCATGTTGTTCCAATCATGCCAAGTGAAGTGAC
>CANQXU010000321.1 GCA_947627865.1 uncultured Paenochrobactrum sp.
CAAGGCATTGTCATGCCAGATATTACCGCCATCACGCAATGGCAGTAATGCTGGCATCAAGCCAAAGACATCTTTGAAACGTGCGTTGGCCTGATATTCTGCAATAAACAGTGCGAGTTTGGCTGTTTCAGCAGCAAAATCAGTGATTTCAATACCGTAGAAGTTAGATAGCGGAATTGAAGACCAAAACTCATTTTGTTTATTACCAGTGAGCTGTTCTATTTTTTGCAAAATGAGAATTTCACGCTCACGCAATTGGCGATAAGCAACTACCAGAAAGTTGCCGGAACCACAGGCAGGATCGAAGACTTTGATATACGAGAGCCGTTTTAATAAGCTGCGCAAGGCAGCCAGTTTGCCACTGGCTTTTTCAATCGCCTCATCCAATTCATCCAGAAAGAGCGGGCCTAATACCTTCATGATATTGGGCACAGACGTATAATGCATGCCCAGTTCAGAGCGCGCATTTGGGTCAGCAATCGACTGGATCATCGAGCCGAAAATATCCGGATTGATGAGCTTCCAATCCATATCACAGGCATCACGCAAATAGCGGAATGCCAGTTGATCAAATTGTGGCGCATCAATTTTGCCAGCAAATAAACCACCGTTCACATATTCAAATTCTGTCGTCCAAGAAGGGAGTGTTTGGCGCTGGTTTTTGGCTAGGTCCATTGCGCTAAAAGCGCTGATAATCGTTTCTTGTGCGTATTCGCCTTTATTGCCGCCATAGGTGAAAACGGCATGTGAAAACTGGTTTTCTTTGAATATGCCTACATCTTCGGAAAATAGGCAGAAAATCAGTCTTGTCATGAAAAGGTTCATGTCATGACGGCGTTCATCCGTTGCCCATTCCGGATTAACGCGCATCAGCGTGTCGTAAAGCTTTGCGAGCTTACCAGCTGCTTTGACATCAACCGGATTTTCTTCAGCAGGTTTGTAACGGTCTTTACCAGCGGCTGGAAGGAGAAAGCCGAAGTTTAAACCTAGCTCGGAAAACAGAAAATGGCGTGTTTCGCCGCTTTTTGGGTGTTCTGCCGAAACTGTTTCACCATCTGTTGCAATCAAAATTGCTGGCTTGGCACTGGATGTCTTTTTGCTGGCACGCAATGCATCCAATGTTTCGCTGACTTTACCTATTGGCGCAGGCGCATAATGAAATTTGCGATTGAGAAGAACGCCCCCTTCCATATCTGATTTATTGGTGGTTGAGCGTAATTTGGAAACTGTGGCGCGGGCATTGTCCGTTGCTTCCGCAAAGCTAAATCCAAATTCTATCGCATCAAACGGTGCACGGGCGATTTCATCAAGCGCATCAGCAATTTCGGTAGGGTTCATCATGACATCATCTATCCAAGTGTTTCATCAATCTATGGCCGAACTGTCAGCGCTTATCAACTACTGCACAAGTTATCGTTTGACGCAGCTATTAGGCTGTTAGTATTAGGGATTGATATTGTGCAAGTTTATCATTGAGCCGGCCGGCTTACCAAAATTACCGGCATGATGCTGGTTATTGTCTAAGCGCTTAAATCTCTTGACGGGTCAGCGTCTATTCAAAAACTTGATGAACGAGCTTTAGATATGGAGGTTATGTCAAAAGAAGAACAATGAAGTTGTGCTGTATTTCTGAAAAAGTTTTCGCTAAGCTAAGATGCCCCCTTGAATTTGGCAATAAGTACGGGAGAGCACAAGATAAAATTTACGCTCCATCACACAACACTAATTTAAGTTATGACGCAGAGAGTTGTGTCCACACAAATGCCAGTCATATTCTGACCGAGACGAGTCAGTCTCTTTCCCATAGCACCAACCTCCAGCCTCAAGCTTTGTTATAACTTCGCCTCTGCGTTGGCAGGCTTTCAAAGTCTTAGGATCATCACCTGACCCTTGGCAGCCTTCATATTCTTTAAGCCACTGCCTAATAAGTACCTGGGCTTCTTTCTTAGAAAATACTTTTTTAGGAAAAGGCTTGGTTCGCGGAACCGCTACTGGCGTGACTGTCTTCTCGACACTCTTCTGTGGTCGACAAATAGGTTTTTCCTCACCATCAAGAATAACAACAGGGCCCGGCTTCACATCCAAGAAAAATGAATGCGTGTATAGCTCACCCATCTCATCGCAATCTGCTGTTATGTGGAAGCGACCTTCACGAACCTTTTTAACAACAGCAGGAACGCAATACCCTTCTCCAAAAGAAATCTCTGAGCCGTTCTTTGATACTGAAAATTGAACCAATTCAAGCTCTTGTTTATTGAATAAGTCGCAATGTTCCTTAGTCAGATAAACACCGTCTTCTATTGGCATTCTGTTCTCTGCCGCGGCGCTTCCCAGTCCGACAAATACCAGCGACATTGCGCCCAATGCCCGCCTCAGTAACTTCAACATTCAACTTCCCCTCCTAAACTCGGCATTAGTATTGGAAGTTATACATAATTACTTTTCGGGCAATGCATTATCTTACAATTACAGCATAAATTAAAAAACTAGGTTTCTGTAAAGCTACTATCTTAGACCTGTCATGAGCCCAGACTTTACCGAGCATCACGACACTATTCTTTGATACCATAAAAGAAAAACTAAAATACTAGGATAAGCACTATTCATTTAGACTAAATATATCGCACAACAATATCAGCAGGTTTATCCGTCGTGTAAATACCTTCGCATATGGGCCCAAGATTATACCAATTATCACTCCCATTTCATCTCCGATGAATGGGCTTTAAATTACTATTAACTAAAGAGATATAATTTGAACAAAAAAGAATTAATTAATGAATATGCAAATTGGATAGATAAGGAAATTACTGAATATTCCGACTATTATAATATTGATGGAAATAGTTTGAATGTAAAAGAATTTGTCAATAATTACGGATACTACATAACATTTAATTTCGATACTAAGAAAATGGTACGTAAGTATCAATTACATTCATCGTCATATCACGAGTTAAACGAGAGAAATATTAACAATGTGAGATTTCTTTACAATTTGATATGCAGAAATGCTTTAGGTCGTAACTTTATGAAGCAAACAGAATTGTTACCGCTAGTAATAATGTGTTCCGATGTAAACAATACCAAGTTCTGGTCATACAGCGGCGATATT
>CANQXU010000322.1 GCA_947627865.1 uncultured Paenochrobactrum sp.
ATCCAGCCAGAAGCGATTATACCAGCGCTGAAAGCCAGCTCCAAAAAGCAGCTTTTACAGGTTCTGTCTGAAAAGGCTGCTGAAGTGACCGGTCTTCCTGAGCGGGAAGTTTTTGAAACTATTTTGCAGCGTGAACGTCTGGGTTCAACCGGTGTTGGAAATGGTGTTGCTATCCCGCACGGCAAATTGCCTAGCATCACAAAAATCTCTGGTGTGTTTGCCCGTTTGGAAACGCCAGTCGATTTCGAAGCATTAGACGATCAGCCTATTGATCTCGTTTTTCTTCTGCTCGCACCTGAAAATGCCGGAGCAGACCATTTGAAGGCTTTGTCACGCATCGCGCGTCTATTGCGTGATCCCGAGGTCGTCAGCAAATTGCGCGGTACCCATGACGCGCAGGCAATTTATGCTGTGTTGACGTCTCATCAGCTCAATGCTGCCTGATTTAAATAAGAATAAAAAAGGTTGCTGAAACAATTCAGCAACCTTTTAAAATTCTATTTTTAGACAATAATTTAATGTAACATAACGGTGTGCAATTCATGATCGCGTGCGCTGGCCAATGCATTGGCACGCAGATCCGATAACACAATAGGCTCACCTGTTGCTCCAAACAGGGCCCACAGATCCAAGTTAGGCGCCATTGGCGGCAGTGATGGAAAGCTGTCTGCTAAATCTTGTGAGCGCATACGACGCAGATAGCCGATCTCGCCTTCACCAAGATGAGCAAACTCATGATCGGTAAAAATGGCTTTGGTATTTGTCATTTTCGGCCTCCTTTATAAAATATGCACCTTTTTGGTCTTTTGGTCGGTGCATAAATGCAGGCATATTCAGTATCGATAGACACCCGATACTAACACTATACAACAGCATGTCTGAGAAAAGTAGGTGTGACCATTACTGGGAAATATCTCCCGATTTGGGCTGCCACAGACATGCAAAACACGAAAGTCAGAGCGAATCATCTACATCATACGCTATTGGAGCTAAACAGATGATGAACTCATGCATTTGTTTTTTCAGTCACTGACTGATATTTTTATCTTTTTAATAAGGCGCTCCGGCTCAGGTCGGTCAAGATCAATCGATAACAGACCGTTTCGTAAAGTGCAGCCGCTGACACGCATACCATCAGCCAGCACAAATACGCGCTGAAATTGTCGGGCTGCGATACCTCGGTGCAAAAATTCCCGTTCAGTCTCATCCGTCTGCCGACCACGAATAACCAGTTGGTTATCTTCAGTGGTCACATCCAGATCATCATTGGAAAAACCAGCGACTGCAAGTGTTATACGAAGCTTTTCCGCTCCGTTTTCTATCTGGAGCCGTTCAATATTATAAGGCGGGTAGCCGTCACCGGATTTGGTAAGACGTTCCAGAGTTTTTTCCATTGTGTCAAAGCCCAACAATAGCGGGCTTGAAAAAGGTGTTATACGTGTCATCTGCTTCAGTCCTTAATAAAAGCGACCGTTTTGCAAGAACCCTATCGGCGTTCTTTTACATAGATATGGCTGCTGGTGGTGCAGACTTCAAGGGGAGGTTTGGAACTGCTTGCTCTAGTCGCAATCAGTCCCTCTCATCTGCCAAATTTGACAATATTCAATGCGTGTTGGAAGTGAACTGAGAATCTTTCCTTCTCATCCGGATTGAGAAAGCGCCCAATTTCGATCTGAAGTTTACGGTGCCTTATATAAATATGGCTTACAGTCATGTCTGCTTCAGTTTCACCAACATCTTTTTGTATCGAAAACTTTGACCAAAAAGGATTGAGTTTATATTCTTTGCATTTTCCCGATGAGGTTACTTGCTGAATATTCAGGCTGTTGCGTGATAGCAATATGATTTCATATTCTTTAGCGGATCTGTAATTGGCCAGAAACGCTAAATAGAGCAGTGCAATTGCTGCCCAAAAAAAAGCTGTAATCAGCCAGGCACCAGTGCTTATGAAGATGAATGTTACGGATAAACCCAAAAATAGCAGCAATATATTCAGCACAGAAAACCCTTTCGGGCTTAATGAGCGATATGGCTCGAGACGCGCCTGAAATATTATATTCTCATGTCGGTCAGGTGAAGCACCTGCCGGATGAAAATCCATATTCGCCTCCTTACCACCTGTCCTTACTGCGGCAAGCTTACGCCTGTT
The DNA here is from genome assembly GCA_947627865.1 of uncultured Paenochrobactrum sp. GTDB lineage: Bacteria > Pseudomonadota > Alphaproteobacteria > Rhizobiales > Rhizobiaceae > Paenochrobactrum. Next base: position 2,150 of record CANQXU010000322.1, read on the forward strand.
TCTTTTCACAGATCATATTATAGAGGAGTTATGAGTAAGACCAAGTTAAATTCCGATATGCAAGTCGCAACTGCCGTTAAAAAGCAACGTCGCGTTGCTGGCACTCTTTATACCCGCGATGAAATCCATGAGATTTTTCGCCGCTTCTCTGTGCAAAGACCCGAACCAAAAGGAGAGCTTGAACATGTGAATGTTTTCACGCTTTTGGTTGCGGTAGTCTTATCTGCCCAGGCCACAGATGCGGGAGTAAATAAAGCAACACGTGCACTTTTCAAGATCGCTGATACACCGCAAAAAATGTATGATCTTGGTGAAGAGACGGTCGGTGAATATATCAGGACAATTGGCCTTTGGCGCAGTAAAGCCAAAAATGTGATCTTGCTGTCGAAAGCCCTGCTGGATGATTATGGTGGAGAGGTTCCCGATAGTCGTGACGAGTTGGTAAAGCTTGCGGGCGTCGGGCGCAAGACAGCCAATGTCGTGCTGAATATGGCCTTTGGGCAACCGACAATGGCGGTTGATACGCATATTATACGTATCGGAAACCGTATTGGCCTTGCACCGGGCAAAACGCCTGAGCAAGTTGAAGCTATACTCGTGCGAATTATCCCTCCAGAATTTATGATGCATGCGCATCACTGGCTGATATTGCATGGGCGCTATGTTTGTAAGGCACGTAAGCCTGAATGCAGCAAATGTGTCATTGCAGACATTTGTAAAGCTGCCGTAAAAACCAGCGAAATTCCGGCGCCTTTAGTAGAAGTCAGCGAGAACGGCCCCTTATAATCCCGCGCTTATCAAAACTTCATAGGGCTTTTTCTAAAGCCTTGTGATTTTTCTGAGATATGCTTTGGTGTAGATGAACCATCATGGTGGCAGCAAAAAGTGGCGTCAGCAGATTAAGCAATGGTATTGCCATAAATAATGCAATGAGCAATCCGGCTACAAAAACAGTGGTGCTATA
>CANQXU010000323.1 GCA_947627865.1 uncultured Paenochrobactrum sp.
TCGGTGAAATTAGCTTTACCCATCGTAAGCTCCTTGCCTCTTTTTTAAGTCACAAGGTGTCTACAAATCTAGGGGCTTCTGTGGTTGCCGCCCGAAATGCAAGAAGTTTCTTCCCCGTATGAGATGTGATCGAGTGCGGTCTTCTGTCAGGCCTACAACTGCGGCACTTCTGAAGCCGCTGGCCGATATGGTGATCAGCGGATTAGGTCCAAATCTATTCAGCGAGCTGAATGGCTCCAAGCCCCTAACTGGTTTTCCTAATCCAGATCTGTTCGATCATTTTGCCCATATGGGTCGTCGACGTTCTCACACCTCCATCACCGGCGCTAAACTGTTTTGCGCTGCACCTCTGTCATGCAGCAGCAGTTTGCGTCGGATTCTGATAATCCTCTCCCTTCGTCAGCATGGCCCAGATCGCACGCGCCATCTTGTTTGCCAACGCAATGGCCACTAGCATTCTTGGCTTCCTCATGAGCATCCTGAACAGCCATGTGCTTTCCGATATCGTCTTACGCCCTAGCCAATTCAAGCGAGACATAGCACCCATGATCAGCAGTCTCCTGATATCGGCCTGCCCGGCCTTCGATATGCGCCCAAGCCGTTCCTTTCCTCCGGAAGAATGCTGTTTCGGAACCAGGCCCAACCATGCTGCAAAATCTCTGCCATGTCTAAAGCTATCCATTGGTGGTGCGAAAGCTTCAACCGCCAATGCGCTCATCGGCCCCACGCCCGGCATTGTTTGCATGCGTCGTGCCATATCTGTCTGCGTCGCCAAAGAGGTGATCTGTTTGGCCTTTGCTTCAATTCGTTGCGTTTTCTCGGCAATTTGACGCGAAAGGTCGCGGCACTCCTCGCGAACCAGTTCTGGCAGATCGCTGTTGTCACCCTCGATGATCGTTTCTAGCCGCTTCAGATGCCCAATCCCAGCCGGAATTGGGTGGCCAAACTCGTAGAGGACTGACCGTAACGCGTTGACCAGCTCCGTGCGTTGACGGACAAGCCGTTCTCTTCCGCGGAAAAGAAGTGCCTTAGCTTGCTGCTCCTCCACCTTCGGAATGATGAAGCGCATCTCCGGCCGTTGTGCGGCGATAACAATAGCTTCGGCATCCGCTGCATCATTTTTCTGGCGCTTTACAAACGGGCGGACATACTGGGGAGCAATCAGCTTTACCTCATGGCCGTATTTGGCCATCTCTCGTGCCCAATAATGCGCACTGCCGCAAGCTTCCATAACAACGATCGACGCAGGGTGCTCCGCCATGAACTTGCGAAATTGTTGTCTCGATAGCTTTTTGCGGAATTTTACCTGCCCCGTCATCGAGGCTCCGTGCACTTGGAAAACGCTTTTGGCCAGATCGATCCCGATCATTGTATCTGTGGTCATGTCTGCCATCCTTCCCATCGAGTAGATTGAACGCAACAATCTTCAAACAAAAATTGTCGCTTGGGTAGGGCGGCAACCACTCCATCTATTCAGATAACAATAACCCTAAAACCAAATCTGGACCATCTTTACTTTATATCTTTGAGGTTATTGCCAATAGATACCGATTTACTCACTGGATAATGGCTGTCAAAACTTGCTGAACCCCTGCCGTATTAATTTTAAACACTATATGATGACCCGTAACAGATATAATTTTTGCCGACGCTTCGCTTGTCATTTTTAAATCATCAATGAAGGTCTCATCCATTAAGCTGCTGGCATCGCAGCGACGATTATCACAAGCTTCGAAACTGATCTTTCGCGTCTTTTGATTGTTCAATTCTAAATCAAGACCCGGCGCAATTAACACGCCTGTTGGCGTTTGAAATGAGCTGACCAATTTTTGCTCTGCGTTTTTTCCTATCAACCATACGAACAGAGTTTGCCCTGTTTTTTGGTCAACGATCCGGTTAACGGCTGAACATTGTTTTCTATTAGTTTCATCTGCTATTTCGCGGCAGCTTAATGACCAATTATCGATAACAACCGTATTCACAGATGTAGTAGCTGCATTGTTTTCTGTTGCAGAATTCGCAGCTGCAGTTTTTGTTGCCGTCGCAGGGACCATAGCCCCCTGTTGTGCATCAACTTTGTTGATAAAAAGCAAACCTCCGACACTCAGACCAGCAACAATTAAAATGAAGGAAAACAGAGCTACACCACGCATAAACTTATTTTTCTGCATATTTCAAATACCTGCTCATTAAATACGCCCGATATTTCCAAACAAAGATAAATAACATCAGCACCCATCATAAAAGTAACGGGGCGAATGGTCTTAATTGTCCTGACCAATACGTCCCGTTACAAGTTAATGCATGATAACTATGTAGTTATCTTGTTAGTCAGATTACCATTGCAGGCGTACACCTCCACGAACACTGCCCGATTTGAAGTCGCCGTTGAACTTATAACTACCGCTCACAAAACCTGACCATTTATCAGAAGTAGCATGTATGTTAATTATTCCACCAATTTCACCAAAGGCCCCTTTAAAGTCATCTGAGACCTTCAATATAGAACCACCGCTATGAATATCAGCACGGTTATTGGCATTGAACTCGTTCCAAACACGACCCGTCATAGAGGCTTCCATACGGTAGTTTTCATTCTTGGCAACTTCTCCGCCAAAGCGCATACCTAAGCTACCGCGCAAACTATCATTTTTCGGAAACGCTACATACGCACCTGGAATGCTAGTCAGATCATCCATTGAGGTTTTCGCATAAGATAAGGTTGCTACTGGCTCAAGGAACAATTTGTTTTTCAGATCAAAGCGATAACCGGTATCAAGCGTAAAGCCATAAGTGTTAACATCAGACTTTTCACTCACTCCCATTGAGGACGCACTATAGTCCATTTTTAGAAAGTCAGCTTTGAACAGAGCATCGGCAAAGAAACCATTATTCAAATAAGTTCCATAGAGGCCAACTGTACCACCTGAATAATCAGCTGATGTATTGGAAGCTTTGAAGTCCAGGTCTGAGCTGAGGTATCCAGCCATAACACCGAATATGACAGCATCACCACTAGTAAAGATATCCTCATTACCGAAATCAATACCCGCGAGGACCCCATACGTGTTCTGTTTATAGCTGGTGTCGTAATTGTAGTTGTTATTATGG
>CANQXU010000324.1 GCA_947627865.1 uncultured Paenochrobactrum sp.
TAACTTTATCAGATTTTCTGTAAATCCCGCCCCTTATCCACTGACCCAACCCCCAAAATGGGGATAACAAAGCCTTGAAACATCAAAATTCATCCCAAACCCAACAGCAAAACCACAAACAACACGGAATCACTTAAATCGCCGACACACTCCCCAAGCCCACCCCCCCATAGCAGTGAGGCTAAACACTCAAATGAGCAGTTCCAGTGACGAGCAAGACAATGCTTGGAGCGAATGAGAAAATAGATAATAGCTGGCAATCATTAAATTTCGATATATCTTGAATTTAGTTATAACGAAATATATATAAAGACTATGAGACATTCACACAAAGATACCAACACTGGCATACTTTTCAAAAGAGGCCGTAAAACAGAGAGCGATCACTCATCTTATCGTGGCGATCATAATCACCGCAGACGGATATTAGATTATGGTGAGCTTCGCTTGCTCCTTCTTGCCATTATTTCTGACAATCCAAGTCATGGCTATGAATTAATCAAATTGGTTGAAGATCGTTTTGGTGGTAGTTACACACCTAGCCCAGGCGTTCTCTACCCTACCCTCGCCTGGCTAGAGGATATTGGCTACACTCGCACTGAGATCCGTGATGGTAACCGCAAAGTGCACACAATCACCCAAGAGGGGGAAGCATTTCTCACGGCAAATCGCAAAACCATCGATGATCTACTAGCTCGCGGCGCCTCCGGCACTATAAGCGGACGCCGCAATGCACCTGCAGCAATCACTCAGGCTATGGACAGTTTAAAATCAGCATTACGTATGAAACTACGCCATCCGGATATTGATGAGGCAGGAGTAGATCATATTGCTACTCTCATAGAAGAGGCCGCGAGACGAATTGAAGATGAAGCTTAATTTAGAATGCGGCGTTTATAAATCAGCCTACCATTAGATTGATGGGCAGTCCTCCTTGAAGAGTTATATATAATGACATCATTAGATACAGAAGACACTAATAACCCAATCAACTCACCCGTTATCGAACGCGTTCGCCACGAGACGAAACGGCGTAATCTTATTGTCCGCTCTACGGAATATCTAACCCCGAATATGATACGCATTATACTTGGCGGTGAAGAGCTTGCTGGCTTCAAATCATTGTCAGCTGGTGATCATGTCAAGATTTTTGTCAAAGACTCTTCTGAGGGTATCGCGATGCGTGATTACACACCACGCTATTACGACCCTATAAACCAAACTCTGACACTTGATTTTGCCGTTCACCAAGCAGGCCCAGTTACACAATGGGCTATGAACGCTAAAATTGGTGACAGACTTGAAATTGGCGGACCACGTGGTTCACAAATTATAAATGGTCCAATCAAACATTGGCTACTTATTGGTGACGAAACAGCTCTGCCTTCCATCGGCCGCCGCATTGAAGAAATGCCGTCAGGTACACCTGTTACAAGCCTTGTTGCTGTCGCAGGTGCTGATGATGAACAAAAATTTGAAACTGCGGCATCACTGTCCATGCAATGGGTTCATAGAAGCGATGCAACGGATGCATCAACCATCATACAGCAACTGCAGGACATTAGCATTGAACCCGACACATTTATCTGGATCGCAGCCGAAGGCTCCGTTACCAGAGAAATTCGAAGATATCTCGTTGAAGAGCGCAAACACCCACTTACTTGGCTGAGAGCATCAGGCTACTGGGTCAAAGGTAAGGCGGACACCACAGAAAAATTTGACGACTGAAAAAACATTGACGTTTATTGAGGTAATATACGTCGATACTGAATACGATCCCCTCTCATAAGCTTATAAAGGGGATCATGTATTTTTTTAAGGCTCTATTTCATTAGAGAAAACACCGATCACTCTTTCCCATAACCGCCGCCCGTCGGTGTTATGATCGTAAAGGCCTCACCGGCTTTCAGCACGACCTGATCACAGCCTTTCAGCACTTCCACAGATCCATCCTGACGACGGATTTCATTCCGGCCGATTTGACCGTCTTCGCCGCCTTCAAGGCCAAATGGCCGCACGCGACGATGACCGGAGAGAATAGCGAATTCCAATTCCTCCAGAGCACGGATGGTCCGATGCGTGCCATCACCCGCAGTCCACTGACCGCGACCGCCCGAGCCTTCACGAATATGGAAATCTTCCAGCATCACCGGAAAACGGCTTTCCAGAATTTCCGGATCGGTCAGGCGGGAATTGGTCATATGCGTATGCACACCATGCGCACCATTAAAACCCGGCCCAGCCGGTGCACCGGAACAGATGGTTTCATAATATTGATATTCATCATTACCGAAGGTCAGATTATTCATCGTGCCTTGCGCCGCCGCCATGGCTTTGGTGGCGCCAAACAGACAATTGGTCACGGCCTGACTTACTTCCACATTTCCGGCAACAACCGCAGCCGGATAAAGCGGCGACAACATCGAGCCTTCCGGCACAATGATTTTAATCGGACGCAGACAGCCCGCATTCATCGGAATATCGCCATCCACCAGCACACGGAAGACATAAAGCACTGCCGCACGGGTTACCGGCTGCGGTGCATTGAAATTATCCGCGCGCTGCTCTGATGTGCCGGTGAAATCAACTGTTGCCTCACGTTTCTCACGATCAATCGTGACCCGCACCACAATCTTGCTGCCCTGATCAAGCTCGTAAGAAAATGCACCATCCGGTAATTGATCCAGCACACGGCGCACGCTTTCAGCTGCATTGTCCTGCACATGGCCCATATAGGCTTTGACAACATCCTCGCCGAAATGGGCAATCATTTTACGCAATTCCGCCACGCCTTTTTCATTGGCAGCGATCTGTGCTTTCAAATCATTGACGTTTTGCGTGAGGTTGCGCACCGGATATTTCGCACCATTGAGCAATTCGCCCAGCGCTTCCTCACGGAATTGTCCCTGATCGACCAGCTTGAAGTTGTCGATATAGACACCTTCCTGCTCGATATTCACTGCCAGCGGCGACATAGAACCCGGAGCAATCCCGCCAATATCGGCATGGTGACCACGACTGGCCACCCAGAAGCGAATGTCCTTTTGCTCATCATCAAAGACCGGCGTGCAAACGGTCAGATCCGGCAAATGCGT
>CANQXU010000325.1 GCA_947627865.1 uncultured Paenochrobactrum sp.
GCCTGAACTTCGTTCATTTTAGCATTCGTCCCTAACATGGAAATTTCCACTTCAGAGTCATAGCCAAAATTTTTCAGCTTATCCAGTTTCTGCTTCATCTCTGCGCTATGACAGATAACAGCCCCACCTTCAATGGTGGAATACGCTTTAGTGGCATGAAAGCTTAGAATTGATAAATCACCCCAGTTTAATACTGACTCACCGTTCTTTTTAACACCGAAAGCGTGAGCAGCATCATAAATGATTTTTAAATTGTGCTTATCGGCAATTTTTTTGATTTCTTCATGTGCACAAGGATTGCCATACACGTGAACAGGCATAATAGCGGTGGTTTTATCTGTAATAGCTGCTTCTATTTTGGTTGGGTCCAGATTATAAGTCTCTGGTTCAACATCAACAAATACCGGCACTGAACCATTAAGCATAATTGCATGACTGGTTGCTACGAAGCTATAAGGTGTGGTAATCACCTCACCTTCAATTTCTAATGCCTGCAGTGCTGTAACCAGTGCCAAAGTACCATTAGAAAACAGTGAAATATATTTTACACCTAAATATTCGCAGAGTTCTTTTTCTAACTGCTGATGGTAATGGCCATTATTTGTCAGCCATTTACGTTGCCAGATATCTTCTAAGTAAGGGGTCAGTTCTTCTAATGGTGGTAGTAGCGGTGTAGTAACGGTGATTTTGTCCATGCTATTTTTTCTTCTTTAAAATTGTTGAATAAATATGTTGAAATAAATCAGGTAACATTAAGCGTATTGCTGCGATATAGATTAGCGGCATAACAATCAACATTGATATAAGTTCAACTATTTGGTTATTAGTATATCTGGATATTAACCATGCCAGTACACCACTGACGATGCTGATAATCCAGACTGGCATTAACTTCGTGAGCTGTGTTTTTATACTTAAACTTGTTAATTTACCGGTATAGTAGGTATTAACCACTAGTGCTAAATAAGACTGAACAGCGATGCCGATACAGATTGCTTTGATACCGAGAGGAACTGTAATCACTAAGACTATTGTAATAATTACCTTTTTAATGAGCTCAATTTTTAAAAAAAGATCACTACGTCCTTTAACCTGAAGTAAATTAAGATTAATTGAATGAATCGGATAGAGCATATAACCCAGCGCTAAGATACTCATAAAAATAGCCGCTGGCTGCCATTCGGCTCCCAACACTAAACCTAAAAAAGGTTCCGCAATAATAGCCAGACCAATAAGTAGTGGAAAAATAACCACAGCGGCCAGACGTAATGTCAGTAAATAAGCAGCTTCAAGAGCTTCTTTATCATGCTGTATCTGGCTCATCATCGGGTAGGTTACCCTTTGAATAATTGCAGTCAGTGTTAGCGAAGGCATATAGGTTAAGTTTTTGGCCTGGGTAAAGAACCCTAACTGCCCCGCCGAGAATATTTTACCTATAATTATCTGATAAACATTATTATAGACAGTATCAATAAGCCCGGACAATAACAGTTTTGAACCAAAACCAAACAGATAACTAAACGACTCTTTTGAAAAACCTGTTTTCGGATACCAGCGTAAATATAAATTTAACAGTAAGGTGTTTGATATAGCGAAGCTTAATGTTTGTATTACTAACGCCCAGACGCCTAAGCCCATTACCGCCGCTGCAATGGCTAACAGGGTACTTAATACCACACTAAGCAAAGAAGCTTTAGCCTGAGTTTTAAAATCCATCCTGGTTATCAACTGGGTACGTTGCACTGTTGAAAATGCGTTCGCCACAATGGTCAATGCCAGGACCTGGGTCAGTGCCGTTAATGCCGGTTGTTGATAAAAATCAGCAATATAAGGAGCACTAATAAACAATAAGAGATAACAAACAACAGCAACAGCAACCGAGAAGTAAAACGTTGTTGCATAATCGGCTTCATTGACATCTTGTTTACGGATCAGTGCATTGCTAAAACCACTATCGATAAAGGTTTGTGCCAGCGCAATAAAGATCGCTAGCATGCCTATCAAACCGAATGCCTCCGGGCCAATGATTCGGCCCAGAATAAGCATAACAATAAGCTGAATCGCCTGGGTTGTTATACGTTCTATGGCGCTCCACTTAAGACTATGGGTTGTTTTACTTCTAAGCGTTGTCATATTACTTAATTAAACCCAACAGATATTCGCCATAACTATTTTTACTCATGGTGGCCGCTCTGTCTTTAAGATCTTGCTCGCTCATCCAGCCATTGTTGTAGGCAATCTCTTCCAGGCAGGCAATTTTAAATCCTTGTCTTTTTTCGATAGTTTCAACAAACTGTGCCGCTTCAAGTAAGCTTTCATAGGTACCCGTATCCAGCCAGGCAAAACCGCGCCCGAGCATTTCCACATGTAACTCACCTTTATTCAGGTATAGCTCATTGAGTGTGGTTATTTCTAACTCACCTCTTGCAGAAGGCTTAACTTGTTTTGCCAGTTCAACAACATGGTTATCATAGAAATATAAACCTGTTACCGCATAATTTGATTTGGGTTGCTGCGGCTTTTCTTCGATGGATAATACTTTTCTATTTTTATCAAACTCAACCACACCAAAACGCTCTGGGTCTTTGACTTGATAACCAAATACCGTTGCTCCCTGAGCACGTTCTACCGCTTCTTTTAGCTTAGGTGAGAAAGACTGACCGTAGAAAATATTATCACCCAGCACTAAACAGACACTGCTATCACCGATAAATTCTTCACCAATCAAAAATGCCTGAGCCAGCCCTTCAGGTTTAGGTTGCACGGCATACTCAAGTTTAATACCAAACTGGCTACCATCCCCCAGCAAACGTTCAAAGTTAACTTTATCTTCAGGTGTGGTGATAATTAAAATTTCACGGATACCCGCCAGCATCAGAACCGAAAGCGGATAATAAATCATTGGTTTATCATAGACAGGCAGTAATTGCTTACTGATTGCCATTGTCAATGGATATAAACGTGTTCCAGAACCACCCGCTAAAATAATACCTTTATGTGTTGTCATTTTTTCTCATTCAATATTTATGCTGCTGAAATTTAATTCAGCAATTTAGTCTTATTATCTGAACATTTATATTGATAAATACTGATA
>CANQXU010000326.1 GCA_947627865.1 uncultured Paenochrobactrum sp.
ATTCTGTCCTATTGCGGTAGCGGTGTGGCAGCGGCCAACAATTATGTGGCACTGCGCAATCTCGGCTACACCAATGTTCGTATTTATGATGAAAGCTGGGACGAATGGAGCCGCGATCCCAAAGCCGGCCAGTCTTTGGCACTTGGAAATTATGCGTTTCCCAATGATACGGAAATAACTGCTGCCAATGAAACCGGACCAAACTTCCTGACTGAGGCACAGGTTAAAGAATTATCCGACAATGTGGATGTGGTTGTTGTCGATGTTCGCTCGCCATCAGATTACAGTGCAGGGCAAATTCCGGGTTCTGTAAATGTTTTCTGGGATGAGACGCTAGACGAAAACCGTGTTCTTAAACAGCCGGAAGAGTTGAAGAAGATTTATGCCGAAGTGGGCGTGACACCGGATAAGAAGATTATTCTGTTTACGCGAGGCGGCGTACAGCTGACCCACAGCTATACTGTGCTTTCGCTGCTTGGCTTCAAGGACGTTGATTTCTTCACCGGCAAATTTGAAGGTTGGGAAAACGGCGCTATGAAAAAAGGCTGATAAAACTGGGCTTTCATGGATTTTGTCTTTCCTTGTGAGGTTAATAGCCACGAAGGAGAAGATACATGAAAGCCCCACGTCTCAAGGATTTTTAGCGCTTCATATATTAACGCCGCTTAGCCTGAGCTCGGTTGCAAATTTTCTACATAATCTACTTTCGTTATTTCTAAAACTATGCTTTAAGGTCCGAACTTCCCGGTCGCAGCCTACCCGGGTATCAAAACAAGGGTTCAAAAAATGAAGACTATCGTCATCTGCTCCGGCGGATTAGATTCTGTCACGCTTGCACATATGGTTGCAAGTGAACACCAACTCACGCGCATTGTTGCTTTTGATTACGGCCAGCGGCATCGTAAAGAATTAGATTATGCTGAAGCCTGCGCCAAACGCCTGAATGTTCCTTATGATTTACTCGACCTGCGCGCAATCGGTGCAGTGCTGACAGGCTCGGCACTTACCGATGATATTGACGTGCCTGACGGGCACTATGCTGAAGACAATATGCGTGTCACAGTCGTGCCGAACCGCAATGCGATTATGCTTGCAGTCGCCTATGGTGTTGCTGCTGTACATGGTGATGATGCGGTGGCCACCGCAGTCCATGGTGGCGATCACTTCATCTATCCGGATTGTCGTCCAGCCTTTACGCAAGCTTTCAATGCGATGCAAAAAGTGGCCTTAGACGGCTATGCGAATGTCTCGCTTTATACCCCATTCGTGCATCGCACCAAAGCTGATATCGTCACAGAAGGTGTCCGTCATCAGGCACCATTTGCGCAGACATGGTCTTGCTATAAAGGCGGAGACCATCATTGCGGCCGTTGCAGCACCTGTGTTGAACGTCGTGAAGCCTTTCATCTGGCCGGTGTCACTGACCCGACCATTTATCAGGATCCGGATTTCTGGGCTGAAGCCATTCAGAGCAAGGAACCGCGCTGATGTATCGGATCACCAAGGAATTTCACTTCTCGGCCTCACATCAATTGTCCCATCTTCCCGATGGTCACCAATGCGCCCGTTTGCATGGGCATAACTATATCGTGGTGGTAGAGCTTGCTTCAGCAGAGCTCAATGCCGATAGTTTTGTCCGCGATTTTGGCGAACTCAAAGCTCTCAAAACCTATATTGATGAGAATTTTGATCACCGCCATCTCAATGATGTTCTGGATTGTATCTCAACATCCGAAAATATGGCGCGCCATTTTTATGATTACTGTGTCGCACGCTGGCCTGAAACGACAGCTGTGCGTGTCAGTGAAACCCCGAAAACCTGGGCGGAATATCGCCCATGAGTAAGCTGCGTATTGCTGAAATATTCGGGCCGACGATTCAGGGTGAAGGCGCACTGATCGGCGAGCCGACTGTTTTTGTGCGCACCGGCGGCTGTGATTTTCGCTGCTCCTGGTGTGACAGTCTCCATGCTGTTGATACCGCCTATCGGCACACATGGCTTGCCATGTCGACAGATGAAGTCTGGTCTGAAATCCACCGCCTGTCCGGAGGAAAACCACTCACCGTTTCCCTTTCAGGCGGCAATCCCGCTATTCAGGATTTTTCCGCATTGATTGCACGCGGACAGGCAGAGGGCTATCACTTTGCCTGTGAAACTCAAGGCTCGATAGCGAAACCATGGTTTTCGGCATTGGACACACTTGTTTTAAGCCCGAAACCACCCTCCAGTGGCGAAAATTTTGATTGGGCAGGTTTTGACGCCTGCCTGTCAGCCGCTCAAACCGCCAAAAAAGTCGTCATGAAAATCGTCATTTTTGATGACAGGGATTACCAATGGGCGCGTGCCGCTGCCGATAAATATGCGGCACTTCCGCTCTATTTGCAGCCGGGCAATCCGGAGGTTGAGCCGCAATTGCCGGTCGATCCGCAGCATGTTGCAGATCGCTTGCTGTGGCTGGTTGAAAAAACAATGTCAGATGGTTGGTTTGCACCAAGGGTGCTGCCGCAACTACATGTCCTGCTTTGGGGCAATAAGCGCGGCGTTTAGCGCGATTACGGAGTTTATTATGGAAACGATTTATAGCGGCCTGACACAATTGGGCGGCAAGACAGAACTGCCTGCCTCTCCGGAACAAGCCCTATTAGAGCGCGTTGAAAATCCGCAGGCCGATATTTCTTATTGCGTCCGCTTTACTGCACCGGAATTTACCTCGCTTTGTCCGATGACGGGGCAGCCTGACTTTGCCCATCTGGTCATTGATTATGTGCCGGAAAAATGGCTGGTGGAATCGAAATCGCTCAAGCTATTTTTGGGTTCATTTCGTAATCATGGCGCGTTTCATGAGGATTGCACCGTATCGATAGGGCGCCGCTTGGTGAAATTGCTGGAACCGCAATGGCTGCGAATTGGTGGCTATTGGTATCCGCGTGGCGGCATTCCGATTGATGTCTTCTGGCAAACCGGCGCTATGCCTCAGGATGTCTGGATTCCTGATCAGGGTGTCCCGCCTTATCGCGGGCGAGGCTAAACCAAACTTTTTCGAAGGTTCAGGTCGCATCATTTGAGACCCTGAAATGATGACTTCAA
>CANQXU010000327.1 GCA_947627865.1 uncultured Paenochrobactrum sp.
CAAAATCTTGCTACATTCTGCCAGACATGGGTCGATGATGAAATCCGTCAAATTATGGATATGTCTATCGATAAGAACATGATTGACAAGGATGAGTATCCGCAGACGGCTGAGATCGAAGCACGCTGTGTTCGCATGATTGCAGATTTATGGAATTCGCCAGACGCTGAAAATACTATGGGTTGTTCCACAACAGGTTCATCAGAAGCCGCCATGCTTGGTGGCTTGGCGCTGAAGTGGGCTTGGCGTAAGAAACAAGAAGCTGCCGGTAAACCAACAGATAAGCCCAATCTTATTTGTGGCCCTGTGCAGATCTGCTGGCATAAATTTGCACGATATTTTGATGTTGAGCTGCGTGAAATTCCGCTTGAAGGCGATCGTTTGATCATGAACGCGGAAGAAGTGCTCAAACGCGTTGATGAGAACACAATTGGCGTTGTCCCAACAATGGGCGTTACTTTTACTTGCCAGTATGAGCCGGTTAAAGAAGTTCATGACGCATTGGATAAACTTCAAGCCGAGACTGGTTTGGATATTCCTATCCATGTTGACGGTGCAAGTGGTGGATTTTTGGCACCATTTTGCGCGCCGGAGATAGAATGGGATTTCCGCTTACCACGTGTGAAGTCCATCAATGCTTCTGGCCATAAATTTGGTCTTGCACCACTTGGCGCAGGCTGGGTTGTCTGGCGTGAAGCATCTGATTTGCCAGAAGAATTGATTTTCAATGTAAACTATCTGGGCGGTAATATGCCAACTTTTGCATTGAACTTTTCTCGACCTGGCGGACAGATTATTGCGCAATATTATAATTTTATCCGCCTTGGCCGTGAAGGTTATGCAAAAGTGCAAAATGCCTGCTATGCAACAGCACAATATATTGCGAGTGAGATAGAGAAACTTGGGCCGTTTGAAGTCTTCTTTAACGGTGATAGTCAGAAGGGAATTCCGGCAGTTGCTTGGAAAGTCAAGGATGGCTTTGATACTCTTGGCTACACCCTTTATGACTTTGCTGACAGATTGCGTAGCCGTGGCTGGCAGGTGCCTGCTTATTCTATGCCAGCAAACCGTGAGGATCTGGTTATTCAGCGTATTCTTGTGCGTCATGGCGTCAGCCGTGACTTGGGAGAATTACTGATTGAAGATATGAAGCGCGCTCTTGAGCACTTTAAGGCGCATCCTGTCGCTGTACCGCTAACGGAAAAAGAAGCTTCAGGCTTTAATCACGGCTAAGTTTGCCTCTGGATATTTCCATTGAGTGAAAGATGAAATGAGAGCAACGCTTGGTCTTTCCTGAGCGTTGCCCTGCGAATATCTTAACGGGAAGATGGATTTGGCTGCATGATAGCCAATAATAAGGCTATTATTTGCATTTCTCATACGCTTCCTTTGTGTTTCACCCAATAGGAACCTGCGATGATCCGTTCTTAAAACGGCGAATTGAACTGGTTTGATATTGAAGGATGTCCGCTATGGCTAATGCACCAATAGCAAGTCCAGCCAAGCAATTAACTTTGTTAGGTTTTTTTGCAATTACTGCCTCTATGGTGATGGCAGTTTATGAATATCCTACATTCGCGACTTCTGGATTTAGTCTGGTTTTTTTCTTACTGCTAGGCGGTATTTTGTGGTTTATTCCTGTTGGCTTATGCGCGGCAGAAATGGCGACTGTTGAAGGTTGGGAGGAGGGCGGTGTTTTCGCCTGGGTTTCCAACACGCTTGGCGAGCGGTGGGGTTTTGCAGCGATTTCTTTCTGCTATCTTGAAATTGCAGTCGGCTTTATTCCAATGCTTTACTTTGTGCTAGGCGCTTTGTCATATATTTTAAACTGGCCTGCACTTAATAATGATCCGGTGACCAAGACTATAGCCGCTTTGATTATATTGTGGGCATTGGCCTTCACCCAGCTTGGTGGCACCAAATATACTGCCATTATTGCAAAAGTCGGCTTCTTCTCTGGTATTCTTTTGCCTGCACTCATACTTGTAGCTCTAGCTATTACCTATCTGTCAAGCGGTGCTGAACTGCAGATCGAAATGAGTGCAAAAACATTCTTTCCGGATTTCACCCAGATCGGGACTTTGGTTGTTTTTGTAGCTTTTATCCTGAGTTATATGGGGGTTGAGGCATCAGCCACCCATGTGAACGAGATGAAAAATCCCGGTAGAGATTATCCTCTCGCCATGTTTTTGTTGATGGTAGCAGCAATTGTTCTAAGCTCAATTGGTGGTCTGTCGGTAGCAGCGACAATACCATCCGATCAGATCAATTTGTCCTCAGGTGTTGTTCAAACCTTTAACGTCTTGATCGGGCAGTTTGGTCCAGGCTTTGAGTGGACAGTGCGTATTATTGCTGTTCTGTTGATCCTTGGGGTTTTGGCTGAAATTGCCTCATGGATTGTCGGCCCTTCGCGCGGCATGTATGTAACTGCTCAAAAAGGGATTTTGCCAAAAGCCTTTTCTAAGGTGAACAAAAATGGCGTGCCAGTGACTTTGGTTATCTCGCAGCTATTGCTCACGACTGTTGCAATTATCGTTCTGACCAATACAGGCGGTGGTAGCAATATGTCGTTCTTGATTGCTCTTGGTCTGACTGTTGTTATCTATCTCTGCACTTATTTCCTGCTTTTCCTTGGATATATTCATCTAATCAGGAAACAGCCTGAGTTGAACCGCACTTTCCGGATCCCCGGTAGTAATGGTTTCAAAATTGGTGTGGCAGTTGTTGGGTTCCTCGTGTCACTGATGGCATTCTTCGTTTCTTTCTATCCGCCTACTTCAATTGGCGGTGAAAGTCCCGACGAAACATATGTAACACTGCTGGTTGTGTGCTTTATAATTGTGGTTTCTATACCATTCATTATATATGCATTCCATGATAAGCGTGGAAAAACAACAGGTATGAAAATGATCCCTATCAAGACGCATAATGCGCCTGAAGGTCATTTTTTCATGCATCCGAGAGCACGCTCAACGCATCTTATTGTTCCTGATGATAAGAAGAGCTAAGTATTAAGTTAAGAAACTGATTAAAATTACGGCTACTTTTCCGATAAGGAGAGGCAGCCGTAATTTATTTC
>CANQXU010000328.1 GCA_947627865.1 uncultured Paenochrobactrum sp.
GCGAAAGACAGATCAGCCATTTTGCGTAAATGGTTTGAGTTGATGGTTGAAAATGCCGATGATCTGGCGGCAATTATGACGGCAGAACAAGGTAAGCCATTACCAGAAGCGCGTGGTGAAATTATCTATGCAGCTTCTTTTATCGAATGGTTTGCTGAAGAGGCAAAGCGCGTTTATGGCGACACAATTCCTGCACCGCGTGCAGATCAGCGCATTACTGTTTTGCGCCAGCCAATTGGTGTTACTGCTGCGATTACCCCTTGGAATTTTCCGGCAGCCATGATCACACGCAAAGCAGCGCCAGCACTTGCTGCTGGCTGCTCTATGATTGTTCGCCCCGCTGACCTGACACCGTTAAGCGCATTGGCACTTGGGGAGCTGGCGCAACGCGCAGGTGTACCTGCGGGTGTTTTGCAGGTTGTAACAGGCTCCGCGCAAAAAATAGGTAAAGTTCTCACTGACAGCGAAATTGTTACAAAACTATCCTTTACTGGCTCAACAGAAGTTGGCCGCCTTTTGATGGCGCAATGTGCGCCGACCATTAAGAAAATGTCGCTGGAGCTGGGCGGCAATGCACCATTCATCGTTTTTGATGATGCAGATATTGATAAAGCCGTTAATGGTGCAATCGCATCTAAATACCGCAATGCCGGACAAACCTGTGTTTGTACAAACCGTTTTCTGGTTCAGCGTAATATTCATGATGCATTTGTTGAGAAACTTGTTGAGCGGGTTAAGGCGCTTAAAGTTGGCGAAGGCACCGAGCCTGATGTGGTTATCGGCCCGTTAATTGAACAAAAGGCATTGGACAAGGTTGAAGATCATATTCAGGATGCCGTATCTAAAGGCGCCAAGCTTGTGCATGGCGGAAAAAGACTCGGCGGCTTGTATATAGAACCAGCGGTGGTCACAGGCGCTACACGCGATATGAAGTTCTTTACTGAAGAAACATTTGGTCCTCTGGCTCCGGTCTTTATTTTTGACACTGAAGAAGAAGCAGTTGAACTGGCCAATGATACGATTTTCGGTCTGGCCGCTTATTTCTACACACGTGATTTTGCCCGCTCCGTTCGCGTCTCTGAAGCCTTGGAATATGGCATGGTTGGCCATAATACTGGTTTGATATCAACAGAAGTTGCACCTTTTGGTGGTGTGAAACAGTCGGGCCTTGGACGTGAAGGTTCTAAATTCGGTATCGATGAATATCTTGAAATGAAATATATTTGCAGCGAAATATAATATCATCAAAGGATGATTTAAAAAAGAAAAGCGGAGCGAGATTGTCTCGCCCCGCTTTTAAATATTGATAACTTGGTTAGTAATCAGGCAATAATATAGGGCGTTTTATAGAAGAACTCTTCCAGATTATTGCCATCACCACCGCGGTCAACCACTAAGAAATTGGCTGGTTCCTGCAATGGTGTCAAAACGCCATGCCAGACATTGCGGTGATAATTGACGCCTTGTCCGGGCCTTGTCATAAATGCCAATGGTGCTCCAGGGCCATTTTCTGTATCTGGCGCAACAACCACTAGAAAAGGCCGGTCAGACAAAGGCATAAATGCCTGACTTCCAAATGGATGGCGCTCCACCATGTCGAGTTGCAAAGGCAACGCATAGGGCTGACCAGCAAAGATATTGATCAGCGTTCTTGGATTTTCGCCTGTTGTTTCAACCTTGGCAAGATCATGATGGCGCTGGCATTTATCATTATTGATCCAGAATGAACTGGATGCATTTTCAATTTCCAGAATATCACCAAAAGGCGCGAAAGCTTCTTTGGTCAATGGCTGAATGGAAATTTTCTGCATGGAGTTTACCTTAGCGCTGAGAATGGTGAGCCAAGCTTCATGTGGCGGTTAACATCCTTATAGAGAAGATAGCGGAACTTGCCAGGGCCGCCGGCATAACATGCTTGCGGACAAAAGGCGCGCAACCACATAAAGTCTCCCGCTTCTACTTCCACCCAGTCTTTATTCAGACGATAAACTGCCTTGCCTTCAAGCACATAGAGCCCGTGCTCCATGACATGTGTTTCAGCAAATGGAATGACACCACCTGGTTCAAATGTGACAACATTAACATGCATGTCATAACGTATATCTTCCGGATCTATGAAGCGCGTGGTTGCCCATGCACCATTGGTATCTGGCATAGATATAGGCGAAATTTCCTTTTCATTGAGGAAAAGCGCATCAGGCAATTCAAGCCCGTCAACAAACTGAAATGCTTTACGTATCCAGTGAAAACGAGTGAGTTTCGAACCATTGTTGCGAATTTTCCAGCCAGAATTGGGCGGCAGATAAGCAAAGCCACCTTCTGTCAAAAGATGCTCTTTGCCTTCATAAGTAACAGTGACTTCGCCTTCAACAACGAAGAGGCTAGCTTCTGCGTAAATATCTTCTTCCGGTTTGTCGCTGCCGCCGCCGGGCTGCACTTCCATGATATATTGCGAGAATGTTTCTGCAAAACCGGACAGAGGACGCGCTAAAACCCATAGGCGTGTTTTGTCCCAAAATGGAAGATAGCTGGTCACAATATCGCTGAACGTACCCTTAGGTATAACCGCATAGGCTTCCGTAAACATGGCCCGATCGGTCATAATTTGTGTTTGCGGGGGCAAGCCGCCATGCGGCGAGAAATAATTGCTGTTTGAACGATCAGACATGGAATAAAACCCTTATTACAAAAGCACAGCACGTTATTGTGAAAGATGTTGGGTGACAAAAGGCAGCTCTCAATAGCTGCCTTTCATATTGTTAATTGGGTAAAACATCGCGCAGGCGTAGCTGTGCAATGCGCTCAACCTGATCACAAGCAGTTTGAAATTCCTGATCGCGTTCATGATTGAGACGTTGCTGAAATGCGGCCAGTATCTGCTCTTTAGAGTGGTCTTTAACCGCTATAATGAACGGAAAGCCGAATTTTTCAACATAAGCCTGATTGTAATCTGTAAAGGCCTGACGCTCTTCATCCGTGAGCATGTCCAAACCGGCAGAAGCTTGCTCCTGTGTTGATTCACGCGTCAGACGCTTGGCCATTGCCAGCTTTCCGGCAAGATC
>CANQXU010000329.1 GCA_947627865.1 uncultured Paenochrobactrum sp.
TTTCAAGCCTTTCGTAAGAACCTTTGAGTAAATTCCGTGAATGGCTGGAGATTCCAATGTACATAATGCGTGTAAGCTATGCTTTTATTTAATTTAAATATACGACAAACTTATGCTTGTTAAAAACCAATCAACTTTAGCAAAAACATCAAATAATGAGTGGGTGAAATGGAATTAAAGTGGCTAAAAGATTTTGTTTCACTTGCCGAGCATTCCAGTTTCTCACGTGCCGCCCAAGATCGTAATATAACCCAATCTGCGCTCAGTCGACGTATCAAACAGCTTGAAAATTGGGCTGGCATGCCTTTAATTGATCGTAGTAGCAATCCGGTAAAGCTGACCGATGCAGGTGGTGGCTTTTTACCGCGTGCACAAGATGCAATTGATTTACTTAACAATGCTCGAAATGCAATTTATGAGCAATATAACCCGACATGGGAAGTTCTTTCCTTTGCCACATTAAATAGTCTTTCGCTGAGTTTCTTCCCATTATGGATGGCTCAGATGGAGGCATTGGGTGACGAATTTCGAGTACGGTTCACAGATCCGCATGCTTCATTTCTTGGCAACATATCAACTTTGGTGCATGGTCAATGCGACTTTTTTCTAACCTATGCACTTGATACAATACCGCAAATGGGGGATTTAAAAAAATTTCCATATCTATCGGTCGGTATAGAGCGTGTAGTCCCGGTTACAGCGCCGAACTCTGATGGCACCCCATTGCACAGCCTCAACAAATCCTATCGGCCGACAGATTGCCTAAGCTATCGAGGAAATTCTTTCTTCTCATTAGCTTTAATGCAACTCTTCGAGAAGCGTAAGTATAACCTTCACACAGTCTACGAAAACGGCATGTCCATTGCTTTAAAAGCTATGGCTCTTTCCGGACATGGCGTGACATGGATTCCGCGTAGCCTTGCAGAGGATGAGTTACGCCGCGGGCTGCTGGTGCCAGCAGGCAAACCAGAAGATGATCTAATCGTTGAAATTCGTATCTACCGGACACTTAATTTCCGAAACCATCATGCCGAGAAATTCTGGCGGCGAGCATCTTATCTCGCCGGCCAGAAGACCGGTACTGTCAATGATAGCCGCTGAACAGATGATCAAGAACGCTTAGATCTTGTAGCTTGTCCAATGCACAAAGCTCGCCATAAACCTGTTGGTGCTTACTTAAATGCTGGCAACAATCTGCAAATTTCTGGGCGCGATCAATATCACTAAACGGCTCACTATTAACACCAACAGCAAAAACGCGCTCGCTT
The DNA here is from genome assembly GCA_947627865.1 of uncultured Paenochrobactrum sp. GTDB lineage: Bacteria > Pseudomonadota > Alphaproteobacteria > Rhizobiales > Rhizobiaceae > Paenochrobactrum. Next base: position 1,269 of record CANQXU010000329.1, read on the forward strand.
TTAAATTGACGTCCGTCATTAAGCTCGACAGTCACAATATGCGGTAAGCGTGATTTTGCTTCTCGCTCTTCCTGTACAGTGCGGCTCCGCATGAGAACCTTTTCTATCAAGGGATCATTTGCATGTTTTTCAACAGCTGCTGGCGTAAAGTCTGCTAAGGCCAAATATCCCTGCCGTAATATTCTGGCAACACAATATTGCATTGAAAACCGAGCCTGCATCTCATTGGCTGGTTTATCATAGGCAAGGTTACGATAATTAGCGATACCAACCAGGATGAACCGAAATGCAGCGCAAGCTACAATCTCTACAAGACGATTAGCTGTTCTATTGTTTTGCGCCCAGACGAATTTTGATCCTAATTGGCTAGATAGCGGACGGCCTGTTTTCTATCCAGATATCAAAATTGGATTATTGTGAAGCTGCTCACGAGCTGCTTAGTCTGTTGTTCATACTGGCTTAATCGACGGGATAGACAAGGCACGGATCTAGCATGATCTTACGTTCGCCAACACGCTTATAGCCGCCGGCAAACAAAATGATCTCCTCTGACACATCCCGCTTTGCATAGGTTACGCACATAATTTGAATGTCTTCCGGCTTGCACATAACCAGATAGGCTAGCGCGCCGTCCCAGTGGCTTTCTTCAACCGAGCCTTTTGTAGTCATGGTGATACGGCCATCATAATCCGCTACACGATCAATCCACTCACCAATCGTCTCGCAGGTTACAGGCGTCCCTAATCCTTCCGCAATGCGAAATGGGCCATTTTCCTCGAAGACCGGCTCAGCAATCGCCAGAGTGCTCATTACGTTTAACATAATCGCGATTGAAAACGCTTTCCGGCTGTCAATCATCACAGGACCCCATATATCTGTTGATTTACATCGAGAAGGCCAACGGCATGTAGTTGTCCAACCTCCTAACTCTTATCACTCCGGACTGGGTTTACATGTTAATCTCAGGCTCAACGAGTTTCGCCAGCTTACTTAGCGATTCCTGCCAACCCAGATAACAGCTCTCGACAGGAATCACGTCAGGGATTCCGCTCTGCTCAATGATAAGTTCTGTGCCAACCGACACTGCCCTCAAGGCAACGGTGACCGTCATTTCCCCCGGCATATTGGGATCGTCAAAACTATCCGTATAGACGAGCATCTCGCCAGGCACGAGCTTAAGATAGGTACCGCCAAAACTTTGGCTATTGCCGGTCGTGAAATTACGGAACGACATTCTATGCTTGCCCCCGACAGTAGCATTCAATTCATGAACGCTACAGAGAAAACCATAGGGTGGGAGCCAGCTGGCAATAGCGTCGGATTCCACAAAAGCGCGATAGAGCTTTTCAGGTGGGGCCGCGATAACACGGTGCAGTTTGACATTACTCGGCATAATCAATTCCTTTCAGCTAAATTTTAGATTGGAAAATTACGGCCTTCGGTTCGAAACAGCAGTTCTATATAACGGCGGAAATAATCGATACAGTGGGTCACTACTGACGCACTGCCTTTGGCTTTACCAGAATAAACGCTCTCTGCAGCAAGACTTGAATGTACATATTGCCAGCGAATGGGCGGTCACGGCTGCAAAAGCGCGTTTCACACCTTCATCCAGTGCTCTCCAGCGGCAACGATAAGCTCATCTACAATTCTAAAATACCAACCAGTTGGTACCTAGTCAACGTAAGACAAGAAGCAGAGCTGCGCACCATCACGAACCTTGAAAAATGATCATAGCGCAGTCTCAACGCTGGTAGTTATGCCCGCAGCGAGAGCAAT
>CANQXU010000330.1 GCA_947627865.1 uncultured Paenochrobactrum sp.
TAGCCCCAGGCAACGGTTGTCGGTGCCAAACCACCAGGGGACAGACGTCGGTATGAGTTCAGATGCGGTGCGAAAGCGAGTGTTAATTCGGCCATACTATCAAGAAGACCGCCGACTGCATGGCGAAGTGCGTCCGAACCAACCTCACTACCATCGTCAAAAATATTGCGTCCCTCATTATCAATAATAGAAAAATGAACATGCATACCGCTGCCGGCGTGCTGAGGAAATGGTTTAGCCATGAAGCAGGCACGATAGCCGTTTCTTCGTGCTGCATTGCGGATGATCTGCTTGAAAAGCACAGTATCATCAGCGGCTTTTAATGCATCGGCTTGGTGCAAAAGGTTAAATTCAAACTGGCGTGGTGCGCCTTCAGCTGTGGCGGCTTCAATTTGTATGTCACAAGCGGCAGCGGCAGCATAAATCTCATCAAGAAAATCTGACACTTCAGCCAGTTCAGCGATTGAATAAATACTGTCAAAGTTACTCAATTGACCGTTTATTGACGGAGTTTCTGTGCTGGCATCTGCATCAAGCAAATAAAATTCGACTTCAGTGGCAACGACTGGACGCAAGCCAATTTCGGAAAACCGGTTTAAAACTTCTGCAAGAAGTTGGCGTGCATCGGCAAAATAGGGAGTTCCGTCTTCCTTGCTCATCCACAGATGTAGGAAAGGCTGGTCGCCGTTTTTGGCCCAGCCTAGATCCGACAATATTCTTCCGGTTGGCTGACATACACCGTCGAGATCACCTTGTTCCATGGTGAGGCAAGTACCCGCAACATCAGTGCCCCAAATATCTACACCAACAGAAGACATAGGCATGCGTGTGCCATCTTTCAGTGTGCTGGATAATTTTGAACCAGGGAGACGTTTACCACGAAAAATACCGTTTAAGTCACATATCGCCGCGTAGAAGGCAGGTGGTGTCTCGGGGGCGAGACTTTTTTTAACGGCGACAATCGGAGCGGTTGCCAGGTTGCTCATTGTGGTGACTCCCAAATATTTTTATATTGAGAGTAATTCTACAGTGTAGGAATAATGCGTCAACCCCTCAATTATACTATTTATTTTAGACGTCTGAGAGGGCTTGTTGACACAAGAGTGTCTGATCATAATCGGTTCTGCTCGTCCTGTTGTAAAACTATATAATTGAATAAAAAGCCGCCCATGATTGATCATCAGGGCGGCTTAAATTTTTAGGTATTGCCATGGCGGCAATGATTTTAATTATTCCAATTAATTGGCTTTTGGCTGTTCGCTTTTCTTTTGACCGTCATGATGATTGTGCTTCATTTGGTGACGTTTACCACCATGCTTCCCATCACGTTTGCCCTGCTTGTCATGCTTGGCAGCTTTGAATTCACTGCGATCCAGCTGACCGTCTTTGTTCGTATCGAGTTTGGCAAATTTTTCAGCACGATTTTTCTGAATTGCATCTAATGAAATTTTGCCGTCATTATTGATATCAAGGCGGCGCTCCATGCGATCAGCACTACGTTTTACCATCTTTTGAAGGGCATAGGCTTCAAGTTCAGCACGCGATAAAAAGCCGTCCTTGTCTGTATCCGCAGCTTTCAAGGCATCTATATTTGTAAATTTTGCTTCATCAATAGGGCCGCGTTTGTGTGATGCTGATTGTGTGGTTTCAACGGCTTTGCTGTCAGATGCCTTATTAGCGGTGTCCTGTGCCAGAGCTGGGCTAGCAAAGACGGCAGAAGCTATAAGTGCTGAAATAAATAAATTCGCTTTCATGGTAACTCGGTCTCCGTTACTTGTGTCTATAAAACCACCTGTATGGCTTGACCTGAAAATCGCATAACAAATATGTACCGAACATGAATGCGCAATTAAACATTTGTAATGTTGGTTTTTTAAAAAATACCCTTGAAAACACATACAGTGTAATTGAAAAATATGTTGTGTCACGACTTTGCTTGACGTTTTATTGTGTTGAATCAATATATAGTTTCATTGAATTTTTATTGAAGAAACAAAGCAAGATGACACAGATTAAATCAATAAAACCGATCATTGGTGTGACACTCGACAGTGAAGAAGGCGGCGGCTTTTCCGACTCTCCATGGTACGCGATCCGCCAAAACTATATGTCTTGTCTTGCAGAAGCAGGGGCTTTGCCTGTTGCGTTGCCACATTTGGTGGAGCTTGCTGAGCCTTATTTGGATATGTGTAATGGGTTGGTTGTGACCGGCGGTGCCTTTGATGTACCGCCATCCATGTTTGGTGAAGAAGAGCGCACGGATACAATCCGCCTGAAGCCGGCAAGAACTCTTTTTGAGGCGGCAGTTCTTCGTGGTGCATTGGACAGAGATATGCCGGTGCTCGGAATTTGTGGTGGTCATCAGCTATTGGCGGTTATTGCAGGTGGTACATTAGTCCAGCACATTCCGGATGAGGTTGAGGAAGCACTTGAGCACTCCGTCTCTAAGAATACTGAAAACGCAGGCGGAAAGCCATGGGCGAGCCACCCGATATCTATTCATTCAGGGAGCCGACTGGCGAAAATTGTTGATGCGACGAAACAGCATGTAAACAGTTCACATCATCAATCAGTACGTCAAGTTAAAGCGCCAATGGAGATTAGTGCTGTTGCAGAAGACGGTGTGATCGAAGCAATTGAACTCACGAATAAAACTTTTGCAATTGGGGTGCAGTGGCATCCTGAATATAAGCTGATGGATGGTGATGTGAGGCTGATTGAGGCATTTTGTGATGCGGCTCGCGCATATCAACATCGAAATAGCTCGGATTAATTACGTTTGGATGTATTCAGCCGTATATAGTTAAGGCTTTAGTGGGTTATTGTTCTTTTGCACGCAATGGCGATGCTACTGCGTGCAAGCTTGTTTAAAAAATGGCAAGGTTATCGCGACAAAATTATCAAAAGTTTTTTGATAGTTTTAATCGGTAATTATGTCGCAGACTACTATTGGTATCAATTCTGGGAGACTGTTTATTATTTTGTGTAAGTTGCCGCTTCTTTTACAAATGATCTTTCAAACGATGATCAAAATGTATCGTA
>CANQXU010000331.1 GCA_947627865.1 uncultured Paenochrobactrum sp.
AGAAAATGCATCAGGGTCATCATGGAGCCAATCATCCGGTCAAAGACTATACAACCGGTAAAGTTGAAATTGTCTCTATGAATCATGGCTTTGCCGTCGATTCAGACTCTCTGCCCGACAATATTGAGGAAACCCACGTCTCCCTCTTTGACGGCAGCAATAGCGGCCTGAGAATACTGGACAAACCGGTATTCTCTGTTCAGCATCATCCGGAAGCATCGGCCGGACCAGAGGACTCACATTACCTCTTCCGTCGCTTTATCAACCTGATCCGTGAAAAGCGCGGTATGCCGCTCTTACAGGAACGCGCCCTTGGCAACGCAGAATAATTAGACGAGAAATCTAAAAAGCCGGCTTTAAGCCGGCTTTTTTTAGCATCAAATTTCAATTGATATTTTGAATATTATATATTCGCACTAAATGTATCGCACATTTCTAAGCGACCACTATCAAATCCACGTTTAAACCACTCCGCTCTTTGAGCAGAAGTACCATGGTTGAAGCTCTCGGGAACGACATAACCCTGACTGCGGCGTTGCAAAGTATCATCACCAATCTGATGAGCAGCATTCAGCGCTTCTTCAAAATCTCCCGCTTCCAATATGCCTTTCTGGTCAGTGTAATAGCCCCAAACACCAGCATAGCAATCCGCCTGCAACTCAACACGCACCGACATACGATTGGCATCAGCTGCGCTCATAGTTTGACGTGCCTGATTGAATTTTGGCAAAACACCCAGCAAGTTCTGGACATGGTGGCCAACTTCATGTGCGATCACATAGGCCTGCGCAAAATCACCTGATGCGCCAAACTTGCTCGACAATTCGTTAAAAAATGCGAGATCAATGTAAACCTTGCGATCTCCCGGACAGTAGAATGGACCGGAAGCAGAAGACGCGAAGCCACATGCAGACTGAACCTGCCCTGTAAACAGAACCATAGTAGGTGAAGGATAATTCGCCCCATTTGATTGGAAAATACCGCTCCACACATCCTCTGTCTCGGCAAGCACTGTACGGGCAAATTGTGTACTCTCATCACTTTGCACACCGCCACCTTGTGCAACGGTGCGCCCCGAACTCTGTGTTTGCAATTGCCCCATATTGCCATCGCTAAATAAAACCTGCCACGGATCAACACCCACAGCTTTCAGCACGAAAAACATAACGACCAATATGATTATGCCTGAGAAGCCACCACCGCGTATGAGCCTAAAGCCCGGGCCACCACCTATGCCGCCCATGCCGCGAAACCCTCCACGGCTCCCGCCGCTTTGTGTGCGTCTGTCCTCTACATTATCGCTTTGTCTTCGACCCTGCCAGCGCATTGAGTGGCTCCTTCTGCATAAGACTTCCAGCTATTCCAATAAAATTAAATGCAAATATATAATAATTTTCCATGCAAAAAATTACGAGTAAAATATCGATAACGCATCATACACGAAACCAGCATAATACGTATTCAAATTCTAATATGTCGCTTGATAATGTCGCTATGCACAATTACTATGCCTGTATTGGCTATTTTCTTTATATAAAGTCATTTTATAGGTTTCACTTTCAGGAAGAATTGCCTATAAGGCACGCTTAGCCCACAGAACATAAAAGCTGCCACCCTGCCGGTAATCCGTGCGGGTTTTTCTGGCAGGCTAAACACAAAGACAGGATGAGACCATGCCAAAACGTACAGATATCAAATCGATCCTGATTATCGGTGCCGGCCCCATTGTCATTGGTCAGGCTTGCGAATTCGACTATTCAGGAACACAGGCTTGTAAAGCTCTGAAGGAAGAAGGCTACCGGGTCATCCTCGTCAACTCCAATCCGGCGACGATCATGACAGATCCGGATTTGGCTGATGCGACTTATGTTGAGCCGATCACTCCTGAAGTAGTCGCTAAAATCATCGCCAAAGAGCGCCCGGACGCACTCTTGCCGACCATGGGTGGCCAAACAGCCCTGAACACCGCGCTCTCACTGCGCCGTATGGGTGTGCTTGATCGCTACAATGTTGAAATGATTGGTGCAAATGCCGAGGCAATTGACAAGGCAGAAGACCGCGCATTGTTCCGTGAAGCAATGCACAAGATCGGCCTTGATACACCAACATCAGTTTTGGCAAATGCCACAGAAGTTAAAGAAGAAGACCGCCAGAAGCACGATGCCAAGCGCAATGAGCTGAAAGCCGAGCTTAGCGGTACAGCGCTCGATGAAGCGCTCGATAAACTGGAAACAGAATGGCAGCTTGGCGAATCCGATCGCAAGCAGCGCTATATGAGCCATGCTTTGGCCAAGGCTGCAACAGCACTGGATGTCGTTGGCCTTCCGGCTATTATCCGCCCGAGCTTTACGCTTGGCGGAACAGGTGGCGGTATTGCTTATAACCGTCAGGAATTCTACGAGATTATTGAACGCGGGCTCGACGCATCACCAACAACAGAAGTTCTGATTGAAGAATCAGTGCTTGGTTGGAAAGAATATGAAATGGAAGTGGTGCGCGATAAGGCAGACAACTGCATTATCATCTGCTCCATTGAGAATCTCGACCCGATGGGTGTGCATACTGGCGATTCCATCACTGTCGCGCCTGCTGTGACACTGACTGATAAAGAATATCAGATCATGCGCAATGCTTCCGTTGCGGTTTTGCGTGAAATCGGCGTTGAAACAGGCGGCTCCAACGTTCAATTCGCGATCAATCCGGCCAATGGCCGTATGATTGTTATCGAGATGAACCCTCGTGTTTCTCGCTCATCCGCACTTGCTTCCAAGGCAACAGGCTTCCCGATCGCCAAAGTTGCAGCAAAGCTTGCAGTTGGATACACACTAGACGAACTGGATAACGACATCACGGGCGGCGCAACACCTGCGTCTTTTGAACCATCAATCGACTATGTCGTTACTAAAATTCCACGCTTTGCATTTGAAAAATTCCCTGGCGCTTCACCAATTCTGACGACAGCAATGAAGTCCGTTGGCGAAGTCATGGCGATTGGCCGTACTTTTCAGGAAAGCTTGCAAAAAGC
>CANQXU010000332.1 GCA_947627865.1 uncultured Paenochrobactrum sp.
TGGTTCCATTTGGTGTGGATATAACCGTCAGCGATCCGGCTCAAAACTATGTCTCGCGTGCTGCTTTAAAGCTTAAAACTGCCATCGAGCATTTTGAATTGGATATGAAAGATCGCACTGCTTTGGATATTGGTGCATCAACTGGCGGCTTTACGCAGGTTTTATTAGAACACGGAGCAGCGCATATCATCGCAATCGATGTCGGTCACGACCAGCTGCATGATACACTGAAAAATGATACCCGCATTACCAATTTTGAAGGGGTAAATGCGCGTTATTTAAACCATGAACACCTTGGTAATCATCTTGTTGATTGCGTTGTCTCGGATGTAAGTTTTATCTCCCTCAAATTGGCCTTGCCGCCAGCGCTCTCACTGGCTTCACGCAATAGCCTTTGTATATTGCTTGTTAAGCCACAGTTTGAAGCGGGACGTGAGGCAATAGGCAAGGGCGGTTTGTTGAAAGACCCATTACTGGGAAAATTGATCGCTGAAGGCTTTGTTGAATGGCTTAATAGTCAGGCCGGATGGCGGGCTTTAGGCATATGTCCCTCTCCGATTGAGGGCAGCGACGGCAATATTGAATATTTACTGGCAGGAATAAAAGACCAATGACCACACGCGTGACAATCAGTTCAATCGGGGCAGGCGGCGATGGCGTTGCACAGCTGGAAAAGGGGCAAGTATTTGTTCCTTTCAGCCTTCCGCATGAAGAACTTAATATTGCGGTTGAAAAAAACCGTGGCACCATTATTGCAATGCTGAAAAGCTCACCTGAGCGTATTGAGCCAATCTGCCAGCATTATGAAGCATGCGGCGGTTGTGCTTTGCAACATTGGGCGGATGAGCCTTATCAAAATTGGAAGCAAGGGCTCGTTCAGTCCGCACTTGATGGCTATGGCATTGATGCAAAAATAGAACCTTTGGTTCCATGCGCTCCGCAAAGTCGTAGACGCGCTGTCTTTGCTGCGCGCAAAACTGAAGCAAAACAGTTGCTTGGTTACAATCGTCATCAAAGCCATGAAATTATTGATATTCGGGAATGTCCGGTTACTGTCCCTGAAATTACATCACGCCTGGAGGATGTCCGCGGCTTGGCTTCTCTTGTCGCGCCTGGTTCAAAGGTTTTTAAATTATCAGTAACAGTTACGGAATCAGGGCTTGATATTGCATCAAGCGGTTGCGGCTCGCCTGATGATGCGACACGGCTTGCCGTCACCCGCTATGTGATTGAAAAGGGCTTCGCCCGTTATTCATCGGAAGATGAAATTATTGTCGAGCCGAAAAAGCCATTGCTGCATTTTGGAAAAGTTCCGGTGCATATTCCGGCAGGTACTTTTCTTCAGGCCACGGAAGCGGCAGAAGATGCAATGACGGCTTTGGTTGAGTCACATTTAGCAAAATGCAAGCGCACAGCTGATCTGTTCAGTGGAGTTGGAACATTTGGCCTGCGTATCGCGGAAAAGAGCGCGGTTCATTGTGTCGAGAATAACGCGCCAGCTCTTGCTGCCTTGGATCGTGGCATTCGTCATGTGCAAGGGCTCAAACCCGTCACAGTCGAAAAGCGTGATCTGTTTCGTCGCCCATTAATGGTTAAAGAGCTGGCACCTTATCAAGGTGTGGTTTTTGATCCGCCACGCGCTGGCGCTGAAGAGCAGGCGCGTGAATTGGCTAAATCATCAGTGGCAAAAATCGCCGCAGTTTCTTGTAATCCTGTCACCCTTGCGCGCGATGTGTCCATTCTGCTCAAGGGTGGTTACAAGATCAACAAGATCGTGCCGATTGATCAGTTCTTATGGACATCACACGTTGAAACAGTGGTGCTCTTATCCAAGAAATAAAGAACAGCGGTTAAACCGCTGTTCCTCCAACTGTCATTTGATCCATACGTAGATGAGGCTGGCCAACGCCGACAGGCACCCATTGGCCGCCTTTACCACAATTTCCTGTGCCGTTATCCAGCTTTGAATCATTGCCGATCATAGAAATGCGGTGCATGGCATCAGGACCATTGCCAATCAGCATTGCGCCTTTAACCGGTGCGCCCAACTTACCGTTTTCGATGAGATATGCTTCGGTACAACCGAAAACAAACTTTCCGGATGTGATATCAACCTGTCCGCCGCCAAATGAGACGGCATAAATACCATTTTTAACCGATGCAATGATCTCTTCAGGGGTTTTATCACCCGATAGCATAATGGTGTTGGTCATGCGTGGCATGGGAGTATGGGCATAGGATTCGCGTCTGCCATTGCCGGTAGGCTGCATGCCCATCAGTCGCGCATTTTGTCGATCCTGCATGAAGTTGACGAGTTTGCCATCCTCAATCAAAACGGTTCGATTGGTGGGCGTACCTTCATCGTCAATGGTCAATGAACCGCGCCTGTCGGGTATCGTGCCATCATCCACAACAGTAACACCTTTAGCAGCAACTTGCTGTCCCATCAGCTCGGAAAAAGCTGAGGTCCTTTTACGGTTAAAGTCACCTTCAAGGCCATGGCCTACAGCTTCATGGAGCATTACGCCCGGCCAACCAGCACCAAGAACAATATCCATGGTGCCCGCTGGGGCAGCGACTGCCTCTAAATTGACAAGTGCTTGCCGCAGAGCTTCATGATTCTGTAGCGATGAATTCGCCAAATCCTTTACGGCCTCCCATGCTGTAAGAGCCAGTTTCTTGCTTGTCGCCATCGCCTGCAACAACAGAAATATTCACGCGAACCATGGGCCGGATATCTCTTACAAAGTGGCCGTCTGCACGCAATATTTCTATTTGTTGCCACGAACCTGCAAGAGAGGCGGATACTTGTCTGACTTTTGGATCTTTGGCGCGCAAATAAGCATCGATTTCTTGAAGCAGCTTCACCTTTTCATCAAAGGAAGGTGAGCCAATCGGATTTTCATCTGTATAAAGTTTACGATTAGTGAGAAGTGGTGCTGCTTGATAAATACCTTGATAGCCATGAGATGTTGCAGAAACAGCATCGCTGGCGCGTTTAAGAGCGGCAACGGATAA
>CANQXU010000333.1 GCA_947627865.1 uncultured Paenochrobactrum sp.
TGATTGCATTGCCGCGTGGTGCGACACCAATTGATTTTGCCTATGCGGTTCATACCGATATTGGCGACAGCACCGTTGGTGTTAAGGTCAATGGACGTATCATGCCCTTGATGACCGAACTTAAAAATGGTGATGAAGTGGATATCATCCGCTCTAAGGCTCAGGTGCCGCCTGCTGCATGGGAGTCTTTGGTTGTCACAGGTAAGGCGCGTGCTGCCATAAGACGGGCAACACGATCAGCAGTGCGCAAGCAATATTCAGGGCTTGGTACACGCATCCTTGAGCGAGCATTTGAGCGCGCGGGTAAAGCCTTTAATAAAGATGCTTTAAAACCTGTTTTGTCACGCTTGGGTCGTACAGATATTGCTGATGTACTGGCAGCTGTCGGACGCGGCGAGCTTCCATCTTCTGACGTTATGAAAGCTGTTTATCCAGACTATCAGGATGAAAGAGTGACAACACAGAACCCAGCTAAAAGCGGTGAAAAAGGCTGGTTTAATATTCACAATGCAGCCGGTATGTTATTTAAAGTACCAGAAGATGGCACGGAAAAAACGAGTGGTGAAGCCGGGGCAAAGTCAGTTAAACGAGCACTTCCTATTCGTGGCGCGAATTCTGATTTACCTGTCCGCTTTGCACCTGAAGGTGCGGTACCGGGTGACCGTATCGTGGGTATATTGCAGCCAGGCTCGGGAATTACAATTTATCCGATCCAGTCCCCAGCGCTCACTGCCTATGATGATCAGCCGGAACGCTGGATTGATGTGCGGTGGGATATTGATGCAGAGATGCATGAGCGTTTTCCCGCGCGTGTGACAGTATCGGCGATTAACTCTCCTGGATCACTGGCAGAAATTTCACAGATAATATCGGCGAATGATGCCAATATTCATAATTTGTCAATGGTGCGAACTGCACCGGATTTTACCGAAATGATCATGGATGTTGAAGTTTGGGACCTCAAACATCTCAGCCGGATTGTTTCGCAACTCAAAGAAAGCTCATGTGTTTCAGATGCGAAGCGCGTGAACGGATAAGGTATAATCATGAACACTGAAGATGTTTTGAACGTCTTTCGCGAGGCGGGTGGTATTCTTGAAGGTCATTTCATTTTGACATCAGGTCTTCGCAGTCCGGTATTCTTGCAAAAGGCGCGTGTATTCATGCACGCTGACAAAACCGAAAAACTGTGTAAAGCACTGGCTGATAAAATACGCGCAACTTTGACCGAGCCGATTGATTACGTCGTCGGGCCGGCAATTGGCGGGTTGATTCCTTCCTATGAAACATCGCGTCACCTTGCTGTGCCATCAGTTTGGGTCGAGAGAGAAAATGGCGTATTCAAGCTGCGTCGTTTTGATATACCCAAAGGCTCGCGTGTTGTGATCGTTGAGGATATTGTCACAACAGGCTTGTCAATTCGGGAAACCATTGCCTGCATGGAAGACTTAGGCATCGAAGTTGTTGCAGCAGCGTGTATTGTTGATCGTTCTGCCGGTAAGGCAGATGTGGGCACAAAGTTGATATCATTGGCTGAATATGCTGTGCCTGCTTATCCTGCTGATCAATTGCCACCTGAATTAGCGAATATTCCGGCTGTCAAACCCGGTAGCCGGAATATTTGATCATTAATAGTTAGGCGCTACTAATATTAGTGTTAGCTAATGTGGTAGCTCTATTCTCTGAATATCGATATTGAATGGTTTTTGTCCTGCCAGAATTTTATCTGGCAGGCTTATTATTATAGTATTTCACTATATAAAATTATATAAACAGATACTATATTTTGTTACCTCTCATAAAAAGGAGAAAGGGCCGCGTGATCGCCACTACGTCTTCCACTCACTCGATAATGACTAAACGCACCAAATCCTGCGGTGCGTGTTCTGATTGCGCTGTACGGAGCATGGCCGTATGTGCTGCTTTGCCCGATGCAGAAATTGGTGAGTTTGAGAGGATTATGTCTTCGCAATCCTTGCGGGCTAACGAGTTGCTGGTTGAGGAGGGTGACGAGAAGAAAAAGGTTTTTACCCTTACTTCGGGAATGCTTCGGCTTTTTAGCATGTTGCCAGATGGCAGGCGGCAAATTTCTGGCTTTCTTTTTCCCGGTGATTATCTCGGGCTTGCCGATGATGATACATATTCACAAAGTGCAGAGGCGGTGATCCCGTCAGTTCTGTGTGCATTTTCTGTGGCTGATATGGAAGATGCAATGGAGCGCTTTCCATCATTGATATTGCGATTACATGAAATGACACGGCATGCTTTACGCCAGTCTCGTGAAAATCAAATGGTATTGGGACGTTTGGCTCCTGTAGAAAAGCTTGCAAGCTTTTTGCTGCTTTTGTCTCATAATGCTAAAAAGCGCGGCGAGCCGGATAATCCGGTGCATTTAGATATGAGCCGCACAGATATTGCTGATTACTTAGGGCTAACAATTGAGACGGTGAGCCGGAGCTTTACCAAACTTCGTACACAGGGGCTGATTCAGCTCATTGATACGAATACAGTTGAGATCCAATCCATGCGTTCTTTAGCTGCTGTTGCCGGTTTGGATATATTCAATAAAATCTAACTATGTGCTTTAACGGGATTTGTTATCTCCCCACGGGTAAAATTTTGTATTTCAGTTGATAAGCTAAATAATTTTATCAAAAAACTCCGTTTCCATTGATTGAAATCAATGCCCTTCTTCTTTCTCTGCATTAATTCATAACTACAGTCGGTATTAGCGATCATGCAGTACCGAACTCTTGAGTGAAATGAATGAGAAAAGCAGGGAGTGCAAATGATGTTTTCATATTTTTACGTTTCACTTCTTGTGCTGACAGCGATGATGTTTTGCGTCGCTGCGCAACGCCCGATGGGACTCTCCTTTGTTGCATTGAGGAATGAGTGGAGTGGTTCATGCAAGACACTGCTTTGAGGCAATATGCTGCATTGGCAGTGCCCAGATATACATCTTATCCGAC
>CANQXU010000334.1 GCA_947627865.1 uncultured Paenochrobactrum sp.
CATGAAGCAACAACCTTTAATAATCAATAGTCATCGTCATGAATATCGGAAACGCGGGGCATTGGGAGACGGTCAGTACCTTCACGGCCAATTTCCGGTTTCAAGGACATGAGGTCAATGAAGTTATCAGCCTGACGGCGAAGCTCATCTGATATCATTGCTGGTTGTGTTGTGAGCGTTGATACAACAGAAACTTTGCGGCCACGCCGTTGAAGCGCTTCAACCAAGCATCTGAAATCACCATCACCTGAGAAGATGACAAAATGGTCTATGGTATCAACCAGCTGCATCGCATCAACTGTAAGCTCGATATCCATATTGCCCTTAACTTTACGGCGGCCAAGGGTGTCTGTAAATTCTTTGGCGGCTTTAGTAACCACTTTGTAGCCGTTATAGTCCAGCCAGTCGATTAGCGGACGGATTGAAGAATATTCCTGATCTTCAACAAGTGCAGTATAATAATATGCGCGTAGGAGGTAACCGCGTTTCTGAAAGGCTTTCAGAAGTTTGCGGTAATCAATGTCGAAACCGAGAGTTTTCGACGCGGCATAGAGATTGGCACCATCGATGAAAAGGGCGATCTTTTCACGAGAATCAAACATTTTATGATTATCCACTCTGCAGGCATGCGATCTTGAAATAATCCGTGATCGCGGGAGTATATGAATTGTTTAAACGACAAAAGGACTTGTAGAACTTATGGCGTCATTATGTTTTTACGACTCTTAAGTAGAAAAACAAGCAACCATAGGTTGAGCTGAGAGGCAATATTTCTTTATAAACCAATTTTCTAACATAGAATTTCTTTTTTAGTTCAAAACTAAACTATAAATGATAAGCTAAGATTTTATATTTATCTGAATGTTTTGCTTGGGCATGTTTTATAATTTTACTTGTGCTCTTTTTTATGAGTAAAATTCAGCCCATAAGAAGGAGATTTATCCAAAATATTATCCCTAATCACGCTTTAAGCTCTTTTTGTGTAGTGAATTCGTTAAGAATGATGCTTTCGCTTGTATTTTTTTGCGACAAGTATTATGTGCAGGAAGACTCCCGTTTTAAGACCAGAGATATGAAAGGGACCAAATATGGCCCGCGTCACAGTTGAGGATTGCGTAGACAAGGTCGAGAACCGCTTTGAGCTGGTTCTGCTTGCCAGTCATCGTGCACGCCAGATTTCTCAGGGCGGACAGATTACCGTTGATCGTGACAATGATAAAAATCCGGTCGTTGCTCTTCGCGAAATTGCAGACGAAACTCTGTCTCCTGATGATCTGAAAGAAGATTTGATTCACTCATTGCAGCGTCATGTTGAAATTGACGAACCTGAAGTTGCAGCACCTATAGCTGGCCTTATCGAGGCTGGTGATGAGTTGATGGAATCGCTTGTAGAAGGCACAGAAGAAGAAGTTATTACTTTTGACAGCATGTCAGAAGAAGAGCTGCTTGCTGGTATTGAAGGCCTTGTTGCCCCTGAAAAGAATGACGACTTCTAAGAAGTTAATATTCTGACGCTTTCAGGTGTCTGCATGAAACGAAAATATCTGCGCAACAGCTCTCCAGCTGCTGCGCAGTTTTTTTTATTAGCCTTTATAGAGTAGGGCTGGCATTCTAAAGTGTCTGCCGTGTAAGTAGTAGCCAGGAGTGCAAGCTTATGATGCGCCAGTATGAACTTGTAGAACGGGTGCAGCGCTATAAGCCGGATGCCAATGAAGCGCTCTTAAATAAAGCATATGTCTATGCGATGCAGAAGCATGGCAGTCAGAAGCGCGCTTCCGGAGATCCGTATTTCTCGCATCCTTTGGAAGTTGCCGCCATCTTGACCAATATGCGGCTGGATGAGTCAACCATTGCAATCGCACTTCTGCATGACACTATCGAAGATACAACAGCAACACGGCAAGAAATCGATGAGCTTTTCGGTCCGGAAATCGGACGGTTGGTTGAAGGCTTAACGAAGCTTAAAAAGCTTGACCTGGTTTCAAAAAAAGCGGTTCAGGCGGAAAATCTTCGTAAATTATTGCTGGCTATTTCTGATGATGTGCGTGTGTTGCTGGTCAAATTGGCTGATCGTCTGCACAATATGCGAACACTTGGTGTGATGCGTGAAGACAAGCGCTTGCGTATCGCAGAAGAAACCATGGATATTTATGCACCTTTAGCAGGCCGCATGGGTATGCATGATATGCGGGAAGAGCTTGAAGAGCTGGCTTTTCGCTATATTAATCCTGAAGGTTGGCGTGCGGTCACGGATCGTCTTGCCGAGCTTTTGGAGAAAAATCAGGGGCTCCTGCAAAAGATTGAAGCTGATCTGAGTGATCTTTTTGCAGAGCATGGAATAAAGGCTGAGGTTACCAGCCGTCAAAAAAAGCCATGGTCTGTATTCCGCAAAATGGAAACGAAAGCGCTGTCATTCGAGCAGCTTTCCGATATTTTTGGTTTCCGTGTTGTTGTAGGGTCGTTGGACGATTGTTATCGTGCACTGGGTATTATTCATACGACATGGCCGATGGTTCCAGGCCGCTTCAAAGATTATATATCCACGCCAAAGCAAAATGATTACCGCTCTATCCATACAACGATTGTTGGGCCGTCGCGCCAACGTGTTGAGCTGCAAATCCGTACAAAAGCGATGGATGAGATAGCTGAATATGGTGTCGCAGCACATACAATTTATAAAGATCGTGGCAGCGGTGAAAACCAACACGCCATTTCAGCAGAAACCAATGCTTATGCTTGGTTGCGCCAAACAATCGAATCCCTTGCTGAAGGCGATAATCCGGAAGAGTTTCTTGAGCATACCAAGCTTGAACTATTTCACGATCAAGTTTTCTGCTTTACGCCGAAAGGTCGCTTGATTGCATTGCCGCGTGGTGCGACACCAATTGATTTTGCCTATGCGGTTCATACCGATATTGGCGACAGCACCGTT
>CANQXU010000335.1 GCA_947627865.1 uncultured Paenochrobactrum sp.
GCGTTGCCCCCCTGCCCGAGCCGGTAGCACCGCCTTCGGGCGACAACCCTTGTTCCGCAGGTATATTGTAATGTCGATGAATGAGGCGAAAGAACGAGCCGCGCAGGAAATGGCCTATTGCAACGCCATATTGGCAAAATCCAATTCAGGTATTTTGCATAAAATTCTGCCGGCTCACGGGCTTGTGACATGGAAGCACTATCCAGAAAAAGATGTCTATGACCCTGTCAGTGGTGCCCAGTGGTATTATCATTGCCATGATAATGCTGAATTAGACGCAGAACACGGGCATTTTCATTGTTTTGTCCGGCCTGACGGCAAAGACAGTGAGCCCTGTCATCTGATTGCCGTCGGCGTGGATGCGCATGGCCGTTTGAAACGTCTTTTTACCGTCAATCAATGGGTGGTCGGCGGCAAATGGTACGATGCAGAGACGACAAACCAATATCTTGAACGATTTAATGTTGAATTAGCCGATCCCGATTTTTTGGTTAATCGATGGCTGACTGCGGTTTTGTCTCGCTATAGCGACGAGATCATTCGTCTGAATATTGAGCGTGACGCCTATTTAGCTTCGCTTAAGCGCCCTGCTCTCGATATTATGGCGGACAGAACTATTGAAATATTATCCACGTTCGAAATAGCCAGTTAAAAAAAGCCGGTTGAAACCGGCTTTTTTGCATCTTTAAATCAAATCTATTTAATTTGAGCTTTAATGAAATCTTTGACGATTTTTACAATGCCGCGCCCAAGCACTTCATCAAGAGCGTTGATAAATTCATCGACATGCTGTTTTTCACAAATCAATGGCGGCTCCAAGCGGATGACATTGCGGTTATATTCAGTGAAGGCAACGAGAACGCCGTGATCACGCAAAACGGCCTATCCGTCTAGAGCTAAGCCATACAGATCTTAAAGCATCTTTGACAACTCACTTATCAACCGCTAAGTTTAAAGGTCAGTCAATAAAAACCAAAGATTGTGACTGATTGAAAGCTCGTTTTTCAAATGCGGGCATTCTACATTTGGTCTGCTGCACTTAAGCAGCGGCTATTCGCTCGGCCAATAGCATTCCGTCTACTGGTCATCACTCAATGAGTGTCGGTTCTCGGGCCGGCTCTTGAGCTTCGTTAACAGCGGGGCAAACGGAGATAGTATATGCGTAACTTTTTTAAAGTGAGCGCCTTCGCAACCTTATGTGCGACGACCTCTTTCATTAGTTCTTTCAGTGCACAAGCCGATGAAGTCTGTGAAATAGACAGACCCATTATCTTTGCCGGCCTTGATTGGGATTCCAATGCCATTCATACTGAAATTGCACGTTTCATGCTGGAAAAAGGCTATAATTGCCAAACAGATATCATTCCGGGCACAACAATCCCACTGTTAAATGGTCAAATTCGTGGTGATATTGATATTACCATGGAAATCTGGCGTGAGAATGTACGCGAAGTTTATGATCCGGCCGTGGAAGCGGGTAAAGTTATTGATCTTGGCGTGAATTATGCTGATGCCATTCAAGGTTGGTTTGTTCCCAATTATTTGATCACTGGTGATGATGCACCCGCACCTGATCTGAAATCAGTTTTTGATCTGCCGAAATATAAAGACCTGTTTGCGGATCCGGAAGAGCCTGGTAAAGGCCGATTTTATAATGGTGTGGCTGGTTGGAGCGCTGAGGAAGTTTCCACCAAAAAGCTTCACGCTTATAATTTAAATGATGATTTTATAAATTTCCGGGCTGGTTCTGGTTCTGCTCTTGTGGGTGCCGCTGAAGCGGCCCTATTACGCAAGCGTCCAATCCTGTTTTATTATTGGGGACCGACATGGTTCTTAGGTAAAGTCGGAGATCAGGTGACGATGCTTGATGAACCACCTTTTGATCAAAAAATATGGGATACACTCCAAAAAGAGACGAGGCCCGAAGCTGTCACTGAAGCCACGGCTTTTCCTGTGATTGAGGTCACAATCAGCGTCAAGCCAGAAATCGTCAAAGACGCACCAAAAATCACTGAGTTTCTAAAAGCCTATGAAACAACGGGACAACAAGTTTCTGAATTGCTTGCGTGGATGCAGGACAATGACGGTACAGCCGAAGAAGCAGCACTTCATTTTCTTAAAAATGAAAAAAAGCAATGGCACGGCTGGGTCCCTGAAGATGTCGCATCACGCATAGATGCTGCTCTGTAATCAGACTATGAGCTTGCACTGCTCAATGACCTGAACAGGTCAACCAGCAGTGCATATAGAGGGCCGTTACCCCGATTAAAAATCTTTGTAATGGCCCATAATCTGCGGAGTAGATCCCATTATGTTTTTTGATTTTGGAAAACCAATCGCGCGCGGCACCAATGAATTTGTAGAATATCTTGTCATCAACTATGGCGATGCTTTTGAAGCCGTCACAAATTCTATTCTCAAACCATTGCTGTTTATTGAAGGTGTTTTACGTTCAAGTCCGCCTGTTGTTATACTGGCAGTTGTTCTTTTTGCTTCTTTATTCAGCACCCGAAATATCTGGCTTTCAATCCTGCTCACTTTTCTCACTTGGCTCATCGGCTGCTTTGGCCTTTGGGAACCGGCAATGCAAACATTGGCTATCATGCTGGTTTCATTGTTTATTTCTATCATTATAGGATTACCACTTGGTATTATTTGCGCCAATTCTTCCCGTTTTCGGGCAGTTTTGAGCCCCATATTGGATTTGATGCAAACGATCCCAAGCTTTGTTTATCTGATCCCTGCCGCCATGCTATTCGGCTTGGGAAAAGTCCCTGCAGTGTTGGCTACAGTCATTTATGCAGCACCGCCGTTGATCCGTCTCACGGATTTAGGCATTCGTCATGTAAATGCTGAGGTTGTCGAAGCTGCGCGTTCATTTGGTGCCACAAAAATACAGATTTTGCGTGGCGTCCAAATTCCCCTTGCGCT
>CANQXU010000336.1 GCA_947627865.1 uncultured Paenochrobactrum sp.
AGCGGTTTACACCATGTTGGCCAGTCGCTCCGATCACGCATTGCATCTGGGGCTAACTGAGGCTGGTATGGGGTCTAAGGGCATTGTTGCCTCATCAGCCTCTATGGGAATTTTATTGCAGCAAGGCATCGGTGATACAATCCGTATATCTTTAACACCGGAGCCAGGCGGAGACAGAACACGTGAAGTACAAGTCTCACAAGAACTTTTGCAAACAATGGGCTTCCGTCAATTTGTACCAATTGTAGCTGCATGCCCAGGCTGTGGCCGGACAACTTCCACGGTCTTTCAGGAACTGGCACAGACAATTCAGGAAGATATCCGCCGCAACATGCCTGTTTGGAAAGATAAATACCCTGGCGTCGAGGCTCTTACTGTTGCTGTCATGGGCTGCATTGTGAACGGGCCGGGCGAATCAAAGCACGCCAATATTGGTATTTCATTGCCAGGCACTGGCGAAGCACCATCAGCGCCTGTTTTCGTTGACGGTAAAAAAGTAGCCACACTACGCGGCACAAATATTGCCGCGGATTTTCAGGATATGGTTTCAAAATACATTGAAAACCGCTTTGGCCAGCAACAACATGAGGATGCGTAAGAGCTTGTTCCTCAGCTCTTACGTTCAGCGATAAAAAGCGCAGCTTCTTGTAAGATCAGCGCTCGCTCTTCAAAAGGCGCCAGCAATGATTGCGCCTGCTCGACCAAACCCGAAAGCTGCTTGCGTGTCCATTCCACACCATGCATGGACACCAATGTAGCCTTACCGGCTTTATCATCTTTACCGGTAGCTTTACCCATTGTTGCGGCATCGGAAGTAATATCGAGCAAATCATCCGCAAGCTGGAAAGCTAGCCCAATAGCCGAGCCAAACTCTGCCAGTCGCTCGCGGTCTTCATCGGAAGCTTTGCCGATAATTGCCCCCGCTTCACACGCAAAACGCATAAGCGCGCCAGTTTTCATTGCCTGTAATGTGATGATACCACTCTCGTCAGGCTTCTTTGTTTCAGCCATCAGATCAAGTGCCTGTCCACCAACCATACCGCCAATACCAGCAGCACGAGCCAATGCACGAACAAGCTGCAAGCGTGCAGACACATCCAGCTCGGTCTCGTCACTTGCGATAATATCGAATGCATAAGTGAGCAAACCATCACCGGCAAGAATAGCTGCCGCTTCATCAAATGCCTTGTGAACCGTCGGCTGACCACGCCGCAAATCATCATCATCCATAGCTGGCAAGTCATCATGCACCAGCGAATAACAATGAATGCATTCTAACGCTGCAGCAACACGGCACGCGGCCTGCTCATCTGCATTAAAAAGTGCTGCTGCTTCCATCACCAGAAATGGGCGCAGTCTTTTACCACCATTTAAAACACCATGGCGTATTGCCGCCATAAGGCGCTCTGGACGGGCAATCTCGCCGCTGCGCAAGCGTTGATCCAACAACTGCTCAAGCATGTCTTCAACCTGCGCCGCACGTATAGCCAGCACTGTGGTAAAATTAGAATTTATATTTTGCTGCTCCATAATTAAAGACATGGCTCATGTTATCCAAGTGGTCAACTCTACAAAAAGCTTGCCCCATGGTTTTTCATACTCTTTGTTTTTTATATCATTATATTGTCATGAAATTTGATACTATAATCTTTTCTACCCTTGAACAGTCATTGGTTTGAAGTACAAATGATATCAATCTGTTTCACTTAATGATAAAACCCCCTAAAGAGTGCCACCAACGACTAGGCTAATCTGGGCTAATTATGTGAACGAAATAGAATCAACATCACAAGACACGAAACCGAAAAAGCGCCAGAAAAGCTCTGGCAGCTGGCTTGGACGCATTGTCAAAATTTTATGCCTGCTGATTATTCTACCCTACACTCTACTGCTTTTATATAAGGTGCCTCAGATACATCCCATCTCGACATTGATGGTGAAAGATTATGTCACCTTCCAGACAGTAAAACGCCAATGGCTCCCCATAGATGAAATGTCGTCAAACCTCATTAATGCGGTTATGATGTCGGAAGATGGTCAGTTTTGCTCACATCAAGGCATCGATTGGCATCAATTGACCCTTGTCTTAAACAGCGCTTCATCAGGTGCTCCCTCACGCGGTGCTTCAACAATTCCTATGCAATTGGTGAAAAATCTTTTCCTCTGGCAAGGACGCTCTTATTTCCGCAAAGGCTTGGAAATGCCCCTCGCCTTAGGCGCTGATATGATTCTCTCCAAGAAACGCATCATGGAGATTTATCTCAACATCGCAGAATGGGGAGACGGTATTTATGGCGCAGAAGCTGCTGCCCAACACTATTTTAACAAGTCCGCGCGCCAACTCACTCCGCAACAAGCAGCACTGCTTGCAGTCACACTTCCAAACCCTCGAATTCGCAATCCAACCAAGCCTGACCGTGCGATGCAGCGAGTCGCAAAAATCGTCCAGACACGTGCTCAAAAAGCCGGACCATACGTATCTTGTGTGAAATAATCGCATTTAGTTCGCCCCGTCTGGCAAAAAACACCAGAGACAGTCTGGTCAAATGCTCCTGAAACGTGTATAGGCTGCTTCACTTTCCGGAATTTCGTCCGATGTGACGGGCTCGATTCTGAGCCAGACCGGACGACTTTTATTTGATCATTGGAGCAGAATCCATGGCTGTACCTAAACGAAAAGTATCCCCGTCGCGCCGCGGTATGCGTCGCTCGGCAGATGCCTTGAAGACACCGACTTATGTCGAAGATAAGAACTCCGGTGAACTACGCCGCCCACACCATGTCGACCTTAAAAGCGGCATGTATCGTGGTCGTCAGGTTCTGACACCGAAGGACTAATCTATATAAGACCTCTTCGCTTATGCGATAAGGACTTTGATAATTAACGCTGCACCTGTCATCAGTTGCAGCGTTTTTTATTG
>CANQXU010000337.1 GCA_947627865.1 uncultured Paenochrobactrum sp.
GGTAAGCGTGGCAAACCAGATTAAAGTTCTGTTTAAAAAACAGAATCTTGGATACAGGGGATCTTTGCTGACCACGACGACACGTGCAGCCAAAAATCCGATGAATTTTAAAAATAAGTGATCAGAAGCTCGTGCGCTGAATGATGCAACGAACTTTTATTAAACGGATATGACAATCCGTCTCATAAACCAGATGCATAAAACATCCGGCAACACTTTCACTTATGAAGTCGTTTGGATATAGCTTGCCATAGCCTGTATTCCTTTCAACCAAGGTTTGTCAGGTAAGGCTCCGTCTCAGTGTTACAGCACTATACGGAGCCGTTTTTTATTCAGTTTTACTGAACACGATAAGATATGACAGGGCCGGCAAAGACCGGCAAGGGCCCCTAAGACAAATATTTTTGGGACTTTGTCACAGTGGTAATTCGATCGCACTTATTGATATCAAGCAAAAAAGCTATTGGCTGCTATTTATTAAAGAGCATCCATGATCAGCATTATTTGACGTCAAAAAACAATAAAACACTGAAATCGGACAAGCAATTTGTTCAAGATCTGGCGTTTAAGCAGTGTGAGCGTCCGGTGAACCGATTTTGTGAATGGAGCCTTTTAGGCGATGTTTTGGCATTAGAAACAGCATTAGTGCTGGCATTAATACCAGAACTTAGAGGTTTACATGGCTCGCATGGAAATTATATCGGGGATTGAGCGAAGGCGGCGATGGTCTAAAACCACGAAGCTGGAGATATTGGCTGAAGCGGATCAACCAGGGGCGCGCATTGGTGATGTTGCGCGCCGCCATGATATCTATCCGGCTCAGATCCGCTTATGGCGCAAAATATTCAGCCCGCTTGATCCATCAGCATCGTTTCTCCCGGTGCAACTGCTCGATGAGGTAAAGTCCCCGCCACCGCTTTCGGCTGGCCCAAAGCAGGTATTTATTGAGATTGTTCTGCGCAACGGTCGAGGTTTGAAAGTTCCCTTAGATATTGAGCGCAAGACATTGGCATCGTTAATCACATGTGTGGAAACAGCATGATCGGACCCTCAGGAAATGTACAGGTCTATCTGGCCTGCGGAGTGACCGATATGCGGCGTGGAATTGATGGCCTTTCAGCACTGGTCGAAGGCGTTATTAAGGAAGCGCCGGGCTGTGGCGCGCTTTTTGGGTTTCGCGGAAGACGTGCTGACCGGATCAAACTTTTATGGTGGGATGGTCAGGGTTTTTGCTTATTCTACAAGGTTCTTGAACGCGGATACTTCCCTTGGCCGACGGCGAAAGAGGGCGTTGTGCATCTGACGCAGGCGCAGCTTTCGATGTTGGTCGAAGGGATTGATTGGCGGCGACCGGCCTGGACTTCTGCTCCTGGGAGGACGGGCTAAAAGCTACTGTTTTTATTAGGAAAATCTGGAAATTCTCTAGCGTTTGCGGTGCAAATCGGCTATGTTTTTGAGTATGAAAACAACGCCGTCGGACACTCAGGATGAGCTATTGGCATTGCGTGCGCTTGTTGCTGAACAGGCAGCAAAACTGAGCGCACAACAAGTCGAAGTTACAAAGCGTGACACCATTATCGACCTTTTGCGTGCGCAACTGGAGCTACTCCGGCATAGACAGCATGGTGCTTCTTCTGAAAAGATTGACCGCAAGATCGGGCAATTTGAACTGATGCTGGAGGAAATCGAGGCTTCACGTGCGGAAGCTGATGTGCTTTCTGGAAAGTCTCCTTTGCCGGAGCTGGACGACACATCGGAAAAGCCGAAGCGCAAACCATTGCCGGATGGCCTTCCAACTGAAGAACGGATTTACTCAGCACCTTGCACTTGTCCGGCCTGTGGCGGAACCTCATTTCTGAAGGCCGCTGACAAGGTTGTACAGGTGATGGAGCACGTGCCGGCATCTGTGAAGATTGTCCGCCATGTTGAAAAGCGCATGGTCTGCAAGGACTGCGATACAACAGTGTCGGGCGAGATGCCGTCCTTGCCCATCGAGCGTGGTAAACCCGGGCCGGGATTGCTCGCACATATCATGGTCGCCAAGTTCGACGATCATATCCCGCTCTATCGTCTGTCGGAGATGTACACTAGGCTAGGAATAGACATCTCGCGCTCCGTCATGGCGGATTGGGTTGGCCGCGTATCAGTTCTGCTTACGCCACTTATTTTACTGATCAGGGCACATATTGCTGCAGTCGAGCGAATACACACGGATGACACCCCGGTCGATGTTCTCGACCCCGGGCGGGGAAAGACTAAAACAGGCAGGGTCTGGGTATATGTGTTTGATGGGAATGGCTATCAGGATACCTCTCCCCGAGCTGTCGCTTACTATTATAGTCCTGATCGCAAAGGCGAACATCCGGCCGGTCATCTCGCCAATTTTAGTGGTGTGATGCATGCGGATGGTTATGGCGGCTATAAGAAGCTTTACGGCAACCAGATTATTGAGGCGGCCTGCATGGCGCATGTGCGCCGTAAGTTCCATGATGTGATCAAGTTGAAGCCATCACCAATCGCCGAAGAAGTTTTGGCACGTATCGGTGCGCTCTATGATATTGAGGATCGTGTCCGGGGCATGCTGCCTGACGAGCGACGTAGCCTGCGCCAGCAACATGCCAGACCCGTTCTGGCCGATCTGAAGGTATGGATTGAGGATATCCAGCAGACATTACCGCAAAAGCAGAAACTGGCGGAAGCAATGCGCTATGCCCTGTCACGATGGGCGGCGCTGAGTGTCTACATTGATGACGGACGCGTTGAAATCGATAATAATATAGCCGAACGTGCCATGAGGCCGCTTGGAATTGGAAGGAAAAATTGGTTATTCGCTGGCTCGGACAAGGGCGGTGAGCGCATCGCCAATATCCTCACCATCATTGAGACTGCAAAGCTTCATGGGCATAATCCTGA
>CANQXU010000338.1 GCA_947627865.1 uncultured Paenochrobactrum sp.
GCACCAAGCTGCGTTCTGATTTCACTCGCCAATGAACATAATGCATTTACAAAGGGAAAATTGGTTGGCGTATCACGTATCTTTGTAAGACCGATGAGTTCTGAACCAAGCAGAAATGCATCAACACCACCTGCTTGTACCGCAAGACTGGCATAATGTTTTAGAAAACGGCGATACCCCCATTCCTGTTCAACAAAATGAGATATTTGCTGTCCTGCCACAGCCGTTTTATCAACACTTGCAGTTTGCAAAGGAGCTGGATGACAAGTGATACGACCGCGCCACGGATATGGTGGTTGTGTTGCTTCACCATAGGGAGATATTTTTTGATTATCCGCAGGGATATCCATCATGATGAAAGGATAAAGTGTCACTTTAAGCCCGCGCTTTTTCGCATCCTTTATGGCCGAGACTACACTTGCATCATCCGGCGTACCGCCATAAGCAACAGTTTCACCCGCATAAGAAATTAAATGGGCATTGCCTCTGCTCAGACCTGCCACCCGCCAATCATGGCTCGGTTTGCGCACGGATGCGTTCATTACACCTGGTCGTATGCGGCAATGCTCTGCCCGTAGATCATCACCAAACCAAGGGACAATGATTGCTATATTTTTAAGATTTGGACATAGCATTTGCAATTCATCAAGTGCTGCAGACCAATCGGTACTGCCGCGTAAACTATTGCGATTGATCAAACGTCGGTTGCCGGCAGTTGGCTCATCACGCACCAAATATGGCGCTAGTCCAAACTCCGTTGCACCCGGCAACAAACATACAGATTGAATATTCTTGGTCAGCTCACCCGTTATCCGGATAATTTCAAACTGCAACTGCGGCAATCGGTTACCATAATTATCCAGTGGCAGATTTTCAAAAACAACATATGCAGTCCCCCTATATGCCGGTGCATTGCCTTGTCCTTGCTTGGCTTCAATAAGCGGATCTGGCATCTGCGTTTCAGAACCAGAATAAAACCGCATATTAACGGTATTCATATCCAGCTCCTGGCCATCCGCCCAGACACGACGGACTGCGGCGACATCGCCCTGTGCCAAAGCAAATGCAGCGTGAATATAATAGCTATATGTCGTAACCTTAGGGCCGCCTTTCCCGCCTTGTCGCTCGGTAGTTTTACGCTCGATAAAACGTGTCGCCCAGATCAGATTGCCCGTAAGGCGTACAGTACCATACACAAACGGCAATGATGCGCCCTCATCCGCACTCATCGGACGCGCATTGCCAAGGCGCGGTCCTTCATAATGCCGCGTTGAATTGATAATGGCTGTATCGACTGCATAACCACCCATGGCGCCGATTGCGGAGCCAATCGCCGCGCCAACGGGGCCGAATACAGAACCTAAAGCGGTCCCGACAGCCTGAAAAACCAGTGTAGCCATCAGTCAAACCTTTTTATCTGGAAAAGTGAATATAGCCGCTATTTTTCTGCGCCATTGCGGCACCAGAACAGAGGAAACGACCCCACAACCCTCATAGGCATGTATAAAACGTCCTTCGCGTCCCATAATACCAAGATGCTTTGCCGCTAGCCCTTCCTTCCATCGGAAAGTCAACAGATCACCAGCTTGAGGAGATGGGAAATCAGAGAGAGCTTTTTCAACAAAATGCCGCCTGATGCCGCTCAGCAAATACTCATCCTTATTCAGCTCACTCCAATCTGCTGAGTAATTGGGAGCATTTTCTGGCTCATACCCATAAATTTCCCGCCAGATTCCTCTCACAAGCCCTAGGCAATCACACCCAATTTGAAAAGTTGAAGCTTGATGCCTGTAAGGCGTACCAAGCCATTTTTCTGCTAGTGCTAAAACCGCCTGACCCATCTCAGACAAATCATCTTTGCCGTGAGAAACAGCACTGGTTAAATCGCTCATAAAACCAATGGCCTGCCGTCATGGCTCTGGTCAGAGCGTACATAAGCATAGGCTGCATCACTGCCGGGCAGATGTGGAAATCCACGAAAGTTCACGTTATTGCTGAATTTTTTCTTGCAGCAATGAAAGCTCTTATCGCAGCCTGCTGCCAGTCTGAATTGGTCGGTATTTTTTATAGGGAAGACAGGCATTTCACGTAAATATAAGCGTGATTTTATATGTCTGACGACTTTAGACGTCGTGCCTTGATTGTCCCCTGTCAACCAATGTAATTCGCCATCAGAAAACCAGCCATCTTGATAGTCTTCTGCTTCATCAACAATTACAAAATCCACACCAACATCAACATCAACAATGCTGCCATTAAAACCATATTGTTTTTTTGTCAGGTCAACTTGGCAGCGTTTATCCCCCACTTGAGCATCACAAGGCCGAAGCAAGCGCCTGCCATGTACCTTCTCATAAGTTGCAGCAATTGATTTCAACTCTGCAACAAAATGCTCACCAGAGCGGGTCAGATTTCCCATTGTCCATTGCTGTAATAATAAGCTCTGAGTGCTATCCTGCCAATTGACAAGATATGTTCTAACAACGGCATCATCGTAAAAGCATTTTTCAATATCGTGCTCCGATATCCGTTGCGAATTTAATGCCCCTTCGATCTCGCTACCACTTGTGGCCAAACCCAAAACAGAGCTCGCTTCACTACCATTCATACCGGTTTGCGGCTCGCAACTCACACCATCAACGATCACGGTTTGATCATGATCGGTAAAGCCCAGAACAACACCGTCTCGTCTTTCAATAATCCATACAAAACAGTGAGTGGTTACATTGCCCTCAAGATGTTGTGATAAAGTGTCAGAAATACTTCTCATGCCTTCACCTCAATAATCGGGATGGAAGGAATTTCTCCGGCCTGGAAGCTGGTAATGCTGGCCAAAAGTTGGTCTGTATTGAAACGAACCGCAACATCAAATGCAAAACCAGCGGTTATCAC
>CANQXU010000339.1 GCA_947627865.1 uncultured Paenochrobactrum sp.
CCACTCTATTTGGAGTTAGACCCTCCGGTAAACCCGGGGCGGTTCACGAGAGACGAACTCGAGACCCGCCAAGGACAAATTGAATTCGTCTTCTTTAATCCCAAGCGCCTTTGCCATAATGCTATTAGCCTCCTCGGGTGCGGCCTTCCAAAAGTCATAAGCTTCGAAGTAAGCCTTGATAAAGTTCTTCACATCGTTGGGTCGTTTTGCGATAACGTCCGAGCGGAACGCGACAGTATCAACGATCAGCCCTGGCTTATCTTCAGAGTTCGCTAGAATATGGCCGCCGCGTTCTTTAGCTTTCGAAAGCCAAGGATCCCAGGTTGCGGCGGCATCAAGACGGCCAGCTGCAAATGCAGCGCCAGCATCGCCAGCACGCATGGACTGTAATTTAACATCTTTCAATTCCATGCCGCTGTCAGCCAGTAGATTGAGCATAAAGAAATAGGTACTAGAACCCTCTTCCGCACCCAGAGTGCGTCCTTTGAGATCCGCAACAGTCTTAATATCTCCGGTAGCGATAATACCTTCGCCCCCCATCGAGAAATCTACTGCCAAAACCTGTTTGATATCGAGTTTCTTAGCATTGTAGAATATGAATGTGTCGACTGTCGTCGCCCATCCATCAAGACGGCCAGTGGCGATAGCGGCAGCGGTCGACGGCTTGTCCTGAACAGTCGTGAGTGAAACATCGACACCGTGCTCTTTGAAGAAGCCTTTTTGCTGTGCAAGATGCAGAAGGCCATACCCTACCCAGGTTGTCATTCCGACGGTAAGAGGCTTGTTTTCTGCTGCGCTCAATGTTGATGTTAAGCACGAGATAGCCAATATTGAGCTGATAATGAGTTTATGCATAAACTGTGATCCCCATTTTTTAATTTTTACTCTTTGGTTGTTTTCGTTGAATTAGGCACGAGGATCGGAACACACTAGACGCTGATTTTTAAGCGAATGTTCATGATCGATTTATGCGAATTGTCGTTTAATCAATACCTAAAAGTATTTCCCATCGATATATCCCCAGATGATGAAATATTCACCTTTGAAGCTCGGCGCTTCTAATGGCAAATCAGCGGAAAAACTCAACAAATTCACTGCCCCCAATTTTGGGGACACCCCGCAGGAGTTTTACTGACACCCCACCGACGTAATTTTACGTTCGCTAAACAGTTTGAAACAATACTTTACGCCACGTTTGTTCGCATCCCTGATAGTCTCGATAACTCGCGAAAGGATTTCATGCTTGATTTTTTGCAGCTCCATCTGCACACGTGCCAGCCCACCGCATCAGCCCCTGTCCCATCGATATTGATGTTCACGGGGGCATTAATGCTTGAGTTGGTTGTATTTACATAATTCAGAGGAGGCATCTTAGGGATACGCGGCATTGTTATCGCCTCCAGCGAACCGCCACGGTCATAGCCTGTCAATCCTTATCGCATGGCCTCAACGGTAGCAACGCCCCCAGCAGAGCTGGGATATACGGAGCTTTTCCGGAACTGTATAGAACTGCCAAATTAAACGAACCGGGACTGTTCTAAATTTTGTGTAAGTGCCTTTATGTTGCTCCTCGCGCATATTCGAGAGCAATATCATCTTAGCCTTAAATCTTATGGGCGTTCCCTTATGACGCAAGAGCTGAAAAATATTGGATTATTTCTCGGGCATCTACGTATTGAGCGTTTGATGCGCCAAAACAACATTTATGCAGTGAGAACCCGCAAATATCAGATGACAACTGACAGCAACCATACTTTCAATACAGCGCCGAGCTTGCTTGATCAGAATTTCTCAGCCAACCAACCCAATTAGTAATGGGCCGGTGATATCAGTTACTTATGGACATGCGAAGGATTGTTATATCTGGCTGTCAAAATTGATTTTCATTCACAGAGCGTTGTGGGTTGGGCTGTCAGCGATCATATGAAACAAGATCTTGCATTACAGGTATTGAAAAAACCATTGCTTTGCGCAACCCAAAGCCCGACTGCAGTTATCATACAGATCGCGGAAGTCAATATTGTGCTTATGACTTTCAAAAACGGCTGAGGCAGCTCCAATTCCAAGTCTCAATGACTAGAAAAGGAAACTACTGGATAATACTGAGTCAGAAACATTCTTCAAAACATTGAAGGCAGAGCTAATTTGGAGGCATTCATGGTAAACACGAAAACAGCTGACTAATGCGCTTTTCAAATACATCAATGGATTTTACAACATGCGCAGAAAAGAGATCATGAGGCGGAAATAAAATAGGACAAGTCCAATACCACCCGCTTGCCGCCGTCACATCTGCAACAAGGAAGGGGCTCAATCACAGCAAATCTCTAGGCAATCTGCGAACGGCTGCACCACAGCCGAAACATGCCAAGAAAAGAATCAAATTTGAAAAATGAGTAACTTCAAGAGAAAGGCACCTACGAACCTACAGTGTTCAATGAGGACCTAATCCGGCTTCGCCTTTCGCCAGCCTGGCGGCTGGCAACATCATTCAACCGTTAATCATTGTGTGTGCGATTAAACACCTCTCGAGAAATCTAGGGTGGTGACTCAATTACACCCATGCGATGATTGCAGAAACCAGGACAATGGCGGCGAGATAGTTTACTGCGAGGCGATCATATCTCGTTGCAATGCGTCGCCAGTTTTTGAGCCTGCAAAAAAACCGTTCGATGACATTTCTACGCTTATATGCGCTACAATCTAAAGGATAAGGTTTCTTTCGCGCTCTCGAAGAGGGAATGACAGCCTTGATGCGAGCATTATCGAGCCAGTCTCGAAGACTATCAGCGTCATATGCCTTATCAGCTAACAGACGCTTGGTGGGGCGAGCGAGTTCTAATAATGGAATTGCCATTTTAATGTCGGCGATGTTTCCCGGTG
>CANQXU010000340.1 GCA_947627865.1 uncultured Paenochrobactrum sp.
CCATCGCATCTGCTAGAATTCTTGCTGTTGTTGGTCCTAATGTAAATCCTTGATGGCCATGTCCAAAATGTAACCACAAGCCATTATGATTCCAAGCTTTGCCCATCACCGGCAGCATATCCGGCATGCAAGGCCGGTTCCCCGCCCATGGTTGGCTCTCAATTGCCTCACCAAGATCGATAAGCTCTTTCGCTTTCCTCTCCGCCTCTGTGATCTGCACAGGCGTCAAAGCTGCATCACGCAGTGCAATCTCTGCACCTGTGAGCACTCTTATACCTTTACTCATCGGCGCCAAAACCATAGAGGCGCTACTAAAATACATCGGAGTATTTAAATTAGCCACTCCATTAAAATGACGATGGTAGCCACGCTTGCGCAGTATCGGAAAGTTATAACCAAATTTTGCGAGCAACTGATCGGACCATGGTCCGAGTGCCACCACAACATTTTCTGCTTCCAGAAAACCTTCATCCGTTTTAATCTGCCAGCCAGCACCATTTTGTTGCAAAGTCCGTGCATCGCCGTGCAAGAACTGCCCTCCTCGTTCCTTAAAAAGACGAGCATAGGCTTCTGTCAGCTTTCCAGGATCGCTACAACTCCAGGCATCTTTCCATAAAATAGCGCCCCCCATTTTTTTCTTTAATGATGGTTCAGCTAAAGCCAGCTGGTCACGATCAAGAAATTCAGCTTCGACCCCATATTCATGGCATATATTGTAGGCTTTTTTTCTGGCCTGCTCAAAGGCACCCTCCTCACTATATACGTCCTTAAAACCATTACGTTTGATGAGAGCGCTTGATCCGGATGCTTCAATTAATGGCGCATGGTCTTTAGTCGAGGCTTTAATCAAAGAGCTGTAAACTGAACTAATTTGCTTATGCTTTTTAGGAGTTGAGTTCCTAAAATATGACCATAATGATTTGGCATGTGAAGGCAGTGCAAGAGTATGATAATTGACGTCCATATTCTTTTTGAGTGCTGTTTGAATAATAGCTGTCAGACTTTGCGGAAAAGCATGCGGCTCAACGGCTTCTGCTTGTATTAATCCAGCATTACCATAGCTGGTTTCCTGCCCTGCTCCTTTTTTATCAACAAGCACGACATCGCGCCCGATAGCTTGCAAAGCCAATGCAGTGCTGACACCAACCATCCCCGCGCCCAAAACAATTACATCTGTCATGCCAAATGCCTTATCAATTCTGAATTTGTTCCCTGAAGCGTTTGTAACGTCAATGAACCTACTCAAAAGCATATTTATGGAGAATATTCCCGCATCTGCATGAGTATATTTATTAACGCAAGCTTTGCTTTTTATTTCTGACAGTGGGGTCTATTTCTGTCAATGTAATTACTTTAAGCCAAATTACTGTTTTCGATAAAATACATCGTAAAATTGCTAATTATCCTGTTATAACAGTGCCAAAGCAACTTTTATGAGTATTAATTTGCACTATTCTAACAGCACATATCAACAAAGCTGACAGAGCTGCTTTTACAAAAGCAAAATCAGGGTTTATAAGGCCATCACAATTCTAGTTTCAGTCGGTAAAGCAGCTATATTGCCAGACGACAAAATCGGGGTCTAAATAGATGCTGACGAAAAAAGGAAAATATGGCCTCAAGGCCATGTTCCATTTAGCAAACTCAAGCTCAGACAAACTCATTTCTGTTGCCGAGATTGCAACCGCACATCAAATTCCACGTAAATTCCTTGACAATATCCTTGCTGAATTGCGCAATGCCGGCTTTGTAAATAGCCGTAAGGGTAAAGGTGGCGGCTTTTGTCTTGCTAAGCCCGCTGACGAAATTATTCTTGGCAATATCATTCGCGCACTTGATGGAGCACTTGCACCTATTCCTTGCGCCAGTAAAACCGATTATCGGCCATGCGATGATTGTGAAGAAGAAAATTGCGAAGTTCGGCACGTTATGCTGGAAGTTAGAGAATCTATTGTTGCCGTTCTCGATAACCGGTCCCTGGCACAAAATGTTTCAAATGGTTTCATTGAAACGATTTCCTCCTGACGGAGAGCTTTTCAGCTCAATCTGTCTTCTCCCATTATGCCGCATACATATAAAATAATTACTTAGAGGTAATACTATGGCGCATGCCTTTCTCGTTGATCTTGGCGGCTCTGCTTTAAAAGCAGGCCTCTATGACTTGGATGGATCAGAGATTGCGCAGGCGAATATCCCTCTATCTTTCATTGAAGATAATACTGGAATAGCAGAACAAAACCCAGAAATCTGGTGGCAAGCCCTTCAAAAAGCGGCAGAAATCATTTCCCAAAAGTCGAGCAATGGACTTAAAGCAGTAAAAGCTGTTGTCATATGCGGCTTCACACGTACACAGGTTTTTATGGATGCCCAAGGCGAAATCATTCGACCTTCGATGACATTCCGCGATGCTAGAAGTCACCCAATTGCGCGTGCGTTATTGAATGATGACTGCATAAAACAGCATCCCCATTCCAAGCATTTTAATGGCTTCCATCCTTATGCGCGTCTTCTTTGGCTCAAACAATACGAACCGGAGAACTTTGAGCGGTTAAAGACCATTATTGAGCCTAAGGATTTTTTGAATTACAAATTAACCAATCGCATATGCTCTGATCCCATCTCACAATTTTGGTCATTAGAAGCTGTCAAACAACAAGAGCAATCTTTTGCTTCAGCTATTGGCATTGACGATCAGTTTCTGCCTGAACTGCATGCCCCGCAAGATATCATTGGCACAGTTGCAGACGGACTACCTGACATATTGTCGCCTCTTAAGGGTGCGCAAGTTTTTTGTGGTTGCAATGACACCTGGACTGGTGTTGCAGGTTTGGGCGCACTCAAATCA
>CANQXU010000341.1 GCA_947627865.1 uncultured Paenochrobactrum sp.
AACTTAAAAAATCGTGTTTCAAATTATGCCAGAGCAACGGGGCACAACAACCGCATCACACGCATGATACGCGAAACGGTGACAATGGAATTTGTTGTCACAAGAACAGAAATAGAAGCCCTACTTTTAGAAGCCAACCTCATCAAGCGTTTGAGTCCTCGCTACAATGTTCTCATGCGCGATGATAAGTCATTCCCCTATATATTTTTGTCAGGCCATAGTCGCGCACCTGCATTGCTCAAACACCGTGGCGCCAGATCATTAAAAGGCCGTTTCTATGGGCCTTTCGCTTCCGGCAGCGCGGTCACGAAAACCGTTGACGCTTTGCAGAAAGCTTTTTTGCTACGCACTTGTACCGATTCATTTTTTGAAAACAGAACCCGCCCTTGCCTGCTTTATCAAATCAAGCGTTGTTCTGCTCCCTGCACGCATGAAATCAGCGATGAGGATTATGCAGTGCTGGTTGAGGAAGCAAACCAGTTTCTGTCCGGAAAAAGCAAAAAAATAAAAGACCATCTCGCAGCAGAAATGCAACTTGCTTCAGACAATCTTGATTTTGAGCATGCGGCTATTTATCGGGATAGACTAGTAGCCCTCTCCCACATACAGTCAAATCAGAACATTAACCCGCAAAGTATTGAAGAAGCAGATGTTTTTGCAATTCATGAAGCGGGCGGATTAACATGTATTCAGGTATTCTTTTTCCGCACAGGGCAGAATTGGGGCAATCGCGCATATTTCCCCAAAGCTGATAGCTCGCTTGGAACAAGCATTATACTTGGTGCATTCATTGCCCAGTTTTATGATAATAAACCATGCCCTTCGCATATTTTATTATCCGAAACAGTGGAAGACCAGCAACTGATTGAAGAAGCTTTGTCAGCCAAGGCTGGTCATCGTGTTTATGTAACTGTCCCGCAAAGGGGCGAGAAAAAAGAACTCACAGAGCATGCTCTTACAAATGCGCGTGAAGCCGTAGGACGAAAGCTAGCGGAAACATCCTCTCAAAAACGCTTGCTCAAAGCATTAGCGGAGAGCTTCGGGCTGGCATATGTTCCACGCCGTATTGAGGTTTATGATAATTCTCACATTATGGGTACCAATGCTGTTGGTGCAATGATCGTCGCAGGCCCTGAAGGCTTTGTGAAAAATCAGTATCGCAAGTTTAACATTCGATCTCCCGACATCACTCCCGGAGATGATTTCGGCATGATGCGGGAAGTAATCGAGCGACGTTTTTCACGCTTGTTAAAAGAACATTCCATTCCACAACAAGACAACAAAACTGAAGAGCGCGATGAAATAGATGAAGAGGCAATTCCTGCCTGGCCGGATTTACTGCTGATTGATGGTGGCCAAGGTCAGGTGGGTGCGGTCAGAAAAATTTTGGCAGATTCAGGATTGGACAAACAAATTCAGGCAATAGGCATCGCTAAGGGCATCGACAGAGATGCAGGGCGTGAGCGATTTTTTGTCGAAGGAAAACAGCCTTTTAGTTTGCCACCGCGTGATCCGGTTTTGTATTTCATCCAGCGAATGCGAGATGAGGCGCATCGTTTTGCTATAGGTACTCATCGTGCCAAGCGCAAAAAGGAAATGATTAAAAACCCATTGGATGAAATTGCAGGCATCGGACCAGCGCGAAAGCGGGCTCTTCTCCATCATTTCGGAACTGCAAAGGCTGTCTCGCAGGCGGGCTTTGACGATTTATGCTTGGTTGAAGGCATTTCTCAAACTGTCGCAAAAGTCGTTTATGATCATTTTAGAGAGAAGTAACATCGTTTTGATGGCTTTTATTGTATATATGAGCGATAACTGAAAACAAACACTTACCGGGAGTTGATTTTAAGCCACTTCTTTGATGTTGTAAGCTTAAATTTGAATGGCGGATTTATGCGGAAAAATAATGCACTCTCATTGCCCAATATTCTGACTTATGGGCGGATTATTGCGGTACCTTTAGTTGCGCTATGCTTCTTTATAGAAGGTAAGCTACATTCAAGTGATTTTGCCCGATGGAGTGCGCTGGGAATATTTGTAATTGCAAGTATTACCGATTTTCTAGACGGCTACCTTGCGCGTGCGTGGCAGCAGACATCAACTATCGGCCGCATGCTTGATCCAATCGCGGACAAATTGCTTGTCTCGACTTGCTTGTTGCTTCTGGCTGCAGATCCCGCACGCACCATTGCCGGTTGGTCTTTATGGGCAGCGATCATCATTCTCTGCCGTGAAATTCTGATTGCCGGACTTCGTGAATATCTGGCTGAACTAAAAGTCAGTGTTCCAGTGTCGCAACTGGCTAAATGGAAAACTGCCGCACAAATGTTTGCCCTCGCCTTTTTGCTGGCTGGCCCTGCTGGTGATAAAATACTACCTTACACCACAGAAATCGGCATTACACTTTTGTGGATCGCAGCAATTTTAACCCTTTACACCGGCTGGGATTATTTCCGTGCCGGACTTAAGCATGTGATGAATTAATTATGCAGATCTCACTTCGTTACTTTGCTTGGGTACGTGAACGTATTGGTATTGAGACCGAGACGATCAACCTGCCCGATGAAACGCATACCATTGAGGACTTACTGAGCCTGCTCAAAAAACGTGGCGATAATTATGACTTTGCCTTAGAGCATAGCTCAATGATTAGAGCAGCTATTAATTTTGAGCATGCTGACCATGACGAGCACATCAAAAATGGTGATGAAGTTGCACTCTTTCCTCCCATGACAGGGGGATGACCATCCATGCAAGATCAAAACCATTGCCCCATTTATCTATCGGTTCAAACACAAGATTTTGATATCGC
>CANQXU010000342.1 GCA_947627865.1 uncultured Paenochrobactrum sp.
GGGACTGAGATTATTCGTGCTGGTATAGAATCTGTACATAAAGGGCAGATTGAAGCCGGAACTGCATTGGGTCTCACACCCTTGCAAACATTCCGCTACATTGTCATGAAACCGGCATTGCGTACCGTTTATCCCTCACTGACCAGCCAATTCATCTATTTGATGCTGACTTCAAGTGTTGTGTCGGTTATTTCAGCAAGTGAGCTGGCCGCTGTTGGCAATGATATCCAATCATCTACATTTGCCAGTTTCGAGGTCTATATCGTTATCACATTGCTTTATCTTATCATGTCTATCGGGTTTTCAGCCATTTTCTCAATGATTGAAAAGATGGCATTTAAATATCCGTTGAGCCGATAGGAGAGCACTCGTGATTAGACCTTTTGGCTGGAATGAATTTCTTATCATTGTTTATGCAGCGCAGTGGACGATCGCTTTATCCGCAATTGCTTTTGCAGGTGGCGGTATTGGTGGCATGCTGATAGCGTTGATGCGCGTTTCTGATTCAAAAATTTTGCGCTTGCTGGCACTAGGCTTTATTCGCTTATTTCAGGGTACACCGCTTTTAATGCAATTGTTCCTTGTTTTCTTTGGCCTTAATATATTGGGTCTTGGTATTAATCCATGGTTTGCTGCATCATTGGCGTTGACTTTACATGCCAGCGCATTCTTGGGTGAAATTTGGCGCGGTTGTATTGCTGCGGTGCCTACCGGTCAGACCGAGGCGGCAACCGCTTTAGGATTACGCTACTTTAATCGTATGCGTTATATAATCTTGCCGCAAGCAAGCCGGATTTCGGTGGCGCCAACCGTTGGTTTTTTGGTACAGCTTATTAAAGGAACATCCCTTGCGGCCATTATTGGTTTCACCGAGCTGACACGCCAAGGACAGATTGTTAATAATGCAACTTTCAGCCCGTTTTTGGTGTTTGGTTGCGTCGCTGCTATTTATTTTGTGTTATGCTGGCCTTTATCGATGCTAGCGCGTCGCATGGAAGCAAAATTTTCGCGGGCCACCGCCCGATAATATTGCATGATCAAGCCTATAAGCTTGAAAGTTTTTCATTATGGTGTGGGAGGAAAAATCTATGAACTTTACCAGAAGAATGGCTATGGCGGTTGTTGGTGCAGGTATTTTGGCGACGGCATTCGCGCCAGCTGCATTTGCACAGACAGTTGAAGGCATCAAATCTGCAGGAACCGTTAAAATCGGTATGCTCGTAGATTTTCCGCCTTTCGGCATCATTGACATGAATAATGAGCCGGATGGTTACGATGCCGATGTGGCAAAGCTCCTTGCCAAAGAGTTGGGCGTTGAAGCGCAGATCATCCCTGTTACAGGTCCAAACCGTATTCCTTATCTGCAGACAGGTCAGGTTGATGTGTTGGTGGCCTCGCTTGGTGTGACTGAAGAACGTGCCAAGAATGTTGATTTCTCCAAGCCTTATGCCGGCATCTCTGTTGGTATTGTTGGTCCTGTTGATTCTGTCGTGACCAAGGCTGAAGATTTATCCGGCAAAAGTATTGGTGTTGCACGCGCCAGCACACAAGATACTGCTGTGACCAATTATGCGCCGGCAGATGCCAATATCCGTCGTTTTGACGATGATGCAAGTGCTGTTCAGGCTCTGTTGTCTGGTCAGGTGGATTTCATCGGTCTTTCCAATGTGGTTGCTGCTGAAATTGAAAAAGCGGCTCCAAATAAATATGACCAGAAAGTCCAGCTCAGCGAGCAGGTACAAGGTATTGCCGTTAAAAAGGGTTCAACAGAGATGCTTGAATTCGTTAACACATTTATCGACAATGCTAAGGAAAATGGCGAGTTGAACAAGATTCACGAAAAGTGGCTCAATGCACCACTGCCTGATTTCGTAGCAAACGCAAAATAAAATCATTTCCCATGCCCGTTTAGTGCGGGCATGGTCCTATGACGATTAAGGGAAGCTTCGCATGACAAATACAATGACTGCTGGCGCTGTAGACAAAGAAAATCTATCCGATCCAGTCGTTTCAATGGAAGGTGTCAATAAATGGTATGGCCCTTATCATGCACTTCGGGATATTAATCTTTCAGTTCAGCGTGGCGAGCGCATTGTCATTTGCGGTCCTTCTGGTTCTGGAAAATCCACCCTTATCCGTTGTATCAATCAATTAGAGACCATTCAGGAAGGCCGGATCATTGTAGATGGCATTGATCTGACTGCTGGTGGCAAGAATGTTAATATTGTCCGGCAGGAAACCGGAATGGTGTTTCAGCAGTTCAATCTTTTTCCGCATATGACAGTGTTGGAAAATTGCATGCTGGCGCCTATGAAGGTACGCGGTGTTGCCAAAGCCGAAGCAGAAAAAATTGCACGGAAATATTTGGAGCGTGTGCGTATTCCTGAGCAAGCGGATAAATATCCAGCACAATTATCAGGTGGCCAGCAACAACGCGTTGCAATTGCGCGTGCACTTTGCATGACACCGAAGATTATGCTCTTTGATGAGCCGACATCGGCGCTTGATCCTGAAATGGTAAAAGAAGTGCTCGACACAATGATGGATCTTGCCAGAGAAGGCATGACTATGTTGTGTGTGACACATGAAATGGGCTTTGCGCGTCAGGTGGCAGACCGTGTGATCTTTATGGATCAGGGGCAAATCTTGGAAATGTCGCCGCCGGATGTATTCTTCGATAATCCAAAACATGAGCGCACCAAAGCTTTTATCAGCCAGATTTCATAATGAATTGATGGTCGTTGATAATTAACATAGCTGTTATGCGCTCACATATAGCGCATAACAGCCAATGTAAA
>CANQXU010000343.1 GCA_947627865.1 uncultured Paenochrobactrum sp.
GCCAATCCATATCGCAGTATCCGGAAAATTATCAAAACATCCATTTTTGTTTCTTTAGGGCGAAAGTTTCAAAAGACTGTTTCGTAAAATGATAAAATTATATGCAGCATTTTAGAATGGTGAGGCTGTGGCGATTTATAGACTTCAATATAGGCCAAGCGTTCGTAGAAGCCCTTCAAAAGTCTCGAGTTGTTGCTCGTCTTGGCTTTCTGAAGTTTGTTGTATCACTTTGCTTGCAGATGCACGCCTATGAACACTGCTGGGAGCATAACCAAAATGCTGTGTAAAAGCGCGACTAAAATTACCGGCATTATCAATTCCTATCGCTAAGCCGACTTCAGCAATTGTCCTGTTGTCGGATGGATCGGCAATAATTGAATGTGCGAGTAATAGACGACGGCGACGTATGTAGTTTGCGACACCACCGGACGCTTCAAATAATTCGTATAGCCGTGTTCTGGAAATACCTAATTCTCGGCAGAGCTTTTCAACCGTTAAGTTGGAGGAAGAGATGTTATTCATAATAAAGCGGCGGGCTTTGGTCATCAAACCAAGCTGTAAAGTTTCTTCCTGCTGGGTGCCATGGTTTACAAGCGGTATGACCGCGTCAAATATCATATCGCGTAAGCGTTCTTTGACTGTGGTAATATCTTCTTGGTTCATCTGTTGCAGATTGGCTTCTATACTGGTGAGGTAGTTTGAAACTAAATTAACCCTATGTCCTCCAAAGACCACATTACTGCACGCGACAGGCAGACCGCCCAAATAATTAAAAAGATCAATAGGCATGAAAAGTGTCGTTGCTGATGTCGCAAGTTTACGCCCACGAAAGGGACGGCCTAATGATCTCACTTCCATCATGTTAGGCTCGTTATGTGCCACATGCCCGCCAGCTTCAGTCCATGTTTGACCACGCTTAAGGAATGTAATTTGCCAATGGTCAATTGGATTGAAGTGAAGTTTTTTCTCGGATCGCTCGTAACTGAAAGCGGGAAGAACTTCTTGCACTAACAATATGCCGTTTAAACTCCATATTGTTTGTTCGGCAATGAAGCCATCATGAGTGGTTGCCCCCTCTGGGAGATAGCATTCCTGCAAGACAGATATATGTGCTTGCCAGCTAGAAAACTGTTTATGATCCGGAAGTTCGGTTGTTATAAAGTGCAAAGGACTTTTCACACCCAGATTAGGGCTTGTTAGCCCAAGTGGAGCCGTATTGGTGCGTGGGTAACGACGGCGCTCTTCGAATGGTGGTGGGGCTTTCTCCATATTACTCCTTTCTATAATGTCAAATATGGGATTTCGGACGAATTAACTTACTGCTTTCGTCGTCGTGTTTGCTTGTCCGAGTACATAAGGTTATCAGCTTCTTTGAGTGCTGCTTCCATTGAAGTTGCGGATGGATCGATATTGACAATACCGATGCTTGCGCCAGGGTAATCAATACGGCATCCTGCTAAAACATAGG
Source organism: uncultured Paenochrobactrum sp. (assembly GCA_947627865.1). Classification (GTDB taxonomy): domain Bacteria; phylum Pseudomonadota; class Alphaproteobacteria; order Rhizobiales; family Rhizobiaceae; genus Paenochrobactrum. The sequence continues at coordinate 1,469 of CANQXU010000343.1, forward strand.
TTCCAACCAGAAGTGGCGTCAGGCGAAAACGCATTTTTTCTTCAACTTTGTCTTTACCTTTTTGGCCAAGTGAAGATGTCAGCCCAATTACGACAAACTCGTCACCACCCCAGCGGCCTAGGATATCACCCTGACGAAGGCCAGCTTTTAAACGCCTGCTTGCCTCTATAAGAAACTTATCTCCAAACGCGTGACCATATGTGTCGTTGATAGGCTTGAAGCTGTCTAGATCGATAAAGGCGATTAGTAGACGTTGGTTTAATTTGCGAGCTATGGTGAAATGCCGCTTTAGATCAGCCTGAATACCACGGCGATTTCTTAAGCCAGTCAATATATCATGATCTGCTGCATGTTGATCTTCCCGACGGCGTCGCATGACGTGGCTAATGATGCGACTTATCAGTATGAGTATGGGTAAACCTGATGCTGCAATAAATGCAACTATCCAGTAATAGTTTTGAAGTTTTGGAGCCAGATGATCAAGGCTCGCCAGTGTGAATAACTGATATTCAGTTTCGTTCAGTTTATGACTGCGCACCAAATAGAGATGATCATCTATAAGCCATTGATCCGTATGTTTTAGATCAGGGAATGCTGCGATATTCATCGGATCGCCTATATCTTCGTCGTTATCTCCTGTTTCGACACTGTCCGGCGGCATAAGGGCGGCAACGTTGCGGAGCAAAAAAGCTTCAGAGGATGCAGTTGTTACACGCCCTTGACGATTTACGATTAATGCAATGTGGTTGCCTGTAAGATAAAGTGCCATGTCTGGTGCATCGAGCTTCACAGTGACGACGCCCACAGACTCTTTCTCTTCGTCTTCGACGCGGCTGGCTACGAAATATGACAGGGATTTGTTCAAGCGTGCAATACCGAACATATGCCCTGAACCATCGCTCAAAGCATCCATAAGATACGCTCGTTTTGTGTAAATCATCCCGACAATGCTATCGGATGCAGCCCAATTACTGGCAGTAATTGTATCGAGAGACAAATTGTTTAAGTAAATTCGTGCATAGCGGAGGTCGGTGGCAAGTCTGTCCATTAGATTGCCGACACTGCGGACAAGCGGATCGCGCGTCAATATAGCAGCGCGCTCTTGTCGGGTCATATTCGTTAGCTCGGGCGTGTCAACTCTATAACGGCTGGCAAGCTCAATCACACTACTCAGCCGTGCGGCCATATTTGCAACACTTGTCATCTCAGTGAATAATCTATCGACTATACGCGCAGTTGTTAAATTTTCATATTCAGCACTGGAAGCCAAGCTATCTAGTTCATTCGCAATAAAATGCTGTGACATGCGCCAACCTATGAC
>CANQXU010000344.1 GCA_947627865.1 uncultured Paenochrobactrum sp.
ACATCAGTATGTGACTTGGGTGGCTGAGTGTAGCCAACACAGCTACAGCGCGAAATATGACGGGTAAACAGATGAAAAAAATCCCTTGCACACTAATGCGTGGCGGAACTTCAAAAGGCGTATTTCTATTAGCCGATGACCTTCCCACTGATATTCAACAACGTGATGAACTGATCCTCGCTATTATGGGTTCTGGCCATGCTTTGCAAATTGATGGCATTGGTGGAGGCAGCCCACAGACCAGTAAAGTCGCTATTATTAGCCCTTCCTTCCACCCTGATGCCGATATTGATTACCTATTTGCTCAGGTTTCTATTACTGAGCATCTTGTTGATACAGCACCGAATTGCGGCAATATTCTTTGTGCAGTGGGTTCTTTTGCTATTGAAAAAGGATTGGTGCCCATCACGGGTGAAACAACCACGGTTAGGATCCGCAATGTAAATACGAATACTTTCATCAACTCTAGGGTACAAACCCCTGATGGCCATGTAACTTATGATGGTAATACCGAAATTGCTAGCGTACCCGGCCATGCAGCGCCTGTTGCACTGACATTTTTAAATGCTTGTGGAACAAAAACAGGGAAATTGCTCCCGACAGGCCATGCGATTGATACTATTGAAGGTATTGATGTCAGCTGCATTGATATGGCGACGCCAGTGGTATTAATTGATGCCCCTCAGCTTAACAAAACAGGTTATGAAACCGCGGAACAACTTGAAGCAGATACCGAGTTTATGCAAAAGCTAGAGGCTATTCGTATAAAAGCGGGTGCAATGATGGGGCTTGGTGATGTAAGTAAAAAAGTCATTCCTAAACCCATATTGATTTCACCTGCCATTCACGGTGGAACAATTAATGTCCGCTATTTTATGCCACATAAATGCCATGGTGCGCTTGCCGTAACGGGTGCTATTGCCATTGCCACAAGCACTATGATCCCGGACAGTATTACTCAGCAATACATTCAGCCTGTTGATATGAGCAACATTTCCATTGAGCATTTAAGTGGTAAATTTGAGGTATCATTAAGCCCGCAAGGCAACTCACCGGAAGGGCTTCAAGCTTCAATTGTTCGTACGGCAAGAAAACTGTTTGAAGGCAACGTATACGTTCCTTAAAACTAATAATAGCCTGCCTCTTATCTAGAGGCAGGTGATGAATTTTATTTTTCTGCAAGTAACGGTTCAAAATTGCCATCAATGTAATAGGAAACTTGATGAGCTTCATCTGGCGTCGGCAATTCCAACTTCCCGGCCATTTTTTCCATCACTTGCTCCGGTACCGCATATTGACGCTGTTGATTTTGTTGCCGCCACTGTTTAAATGGTACTTCCAAGTAAACTAAATGGATTTTTGCTTGATAGCGTTCAAATAAACTGATCATTGTTCCCCGTAATGAGGCACTCAGTGACGTCGCATTCCAAATAAAATGGGTTTTCGTGCGTAATAACTGTTTCGCTTGTTCTTTCGCTTGCTGAGCGACCCACCCTTGTGCATTTTTATCTGCTGGGTTGATTTTATGTTCTCGGCGAATATCATCTAAACAAACTACTGCCGTTTGTGGGTAAAACCGTTTGATGAAATGGTCTTTTCCCATCCCCGGTAAACCACATAACATAATCACTTCGCTTCCATCCTCTTCAAAAGGCTGGTAATCCGTGGTGCCTTTTTGATGATGAAAATACTGGAAGCGCCCAGCCGCTGACGCGAATGATTTAGGTTTGTTCCAGCAGCCCTGCTCACGGCAGAACAACTCAAATAGCTCGATTCTGACCAATAATTCTGCTTTATCTTCACACGTACGCCCTATCGCATCAGCTTTCGCTAACATGCACAATAAAGACATTTCAACCCGTAAAGATGCGGCAAATAACGTGCGTTCAGGATCTGGCTTTTCCATTAACCAAAGCGGTAAACCATGGAATCGAACTAAAGCCGCAATTTGTTCGCGAATAGCAAAAGGAGTTTCTATTTGTCGAAATAATATATTTCTTACAGATAACTCACCTTTTTTGGCATGTCCAGGTGAATGGATCCGCCCCTCTTCATCTTCTTTTGTCGTACTGCGTTTTTCGATGTCATGCAGCAAGGCTGCAGCCCAAACGATTTGTTGTTTAAGCTCAGGAAGCTGTTGATATTCAGGCAAACCTTCTAAAGCAGCTAACACCATTTGGGTGTGAATAGCCACGTTACCTTCCGCATGGTGCAAGCGGTCTTGCGGCACATACTGCATATCACGCACAAAATCGAACTGTTTTTCAAGCTGTGTCCAATCACGACATTGGGTTAATTGCCAACTCATGGTTGTTCTCCTTGTAATTCAAAGGCCAGCTTGGCTCTCTGCCAATGCCGCTTCCAGTGGATATCCGTTTTAACATGGTTTTTACGCACATATTTGAAAACATGCGCCATAAAATCATCCACATGAAAGCCTTGGCTATCGCGGCTCACAATACCTTCCATGCTACAAGATTTACCCGTGTGAGTATCACGCGCAATAAATTGGCTATCTAATGATGCTGCAGTAATTAATGAACTTGCATATTCTTGCTTGCTCATGTGTTTACTGAGTGATAAATCTAATTGAGGGACGGTTGGAAAATCAAATAGAGCCGCATAGAATTGCACCTCTTCCCAACTGAGCCAATACTCCCCCTGCCTCACCGCAAATACATAGAAGTAATCTTCAATATATTGATATTCAATGGAATGTATTGCGTAAAGGTTCTCACCGAATAGTTCAATATCCCCTAAATCATCTTTAATCAGCT
>CANQXU010000345.1 GCA_947627865.1 uncultured Paenochrobactrum sp.
CAGTTGATCAGCCGTTATGGTGATAAAACACTTTATGAAGGTGGTTTGTCTGTCCGCACCACCTTGGATCCTAAATTACAGATCATGGCTCGTGAAGCCTTGCAAAGCGGACTTATCCGCTATGACGAAGCAAGGGGCTGGCGCGGTCCTGTCAAACATGTTGATCTGGGCTCTGATTGGGGGACGTCATTTGGCGAGATGCGTCCCTTCAGAGATGTGCCAGAGTGGCAGTTAGCTGTTGTTCTCAATGTTTCTGCGAATGGCGCTGATATTGGTTTGCAGCCAAAGCGTGAAGCTTCTGGTGCACTGTCTGGCGAAAGATTGCAGGGCTTCATTTCAGCTGATGATATGAAATGGGCCATGCGCGTTATCAATATTGGTGGCAAGCGTAGCAGTGCCAAGACACCGGAAGGTGTTTTGAATGTTGGCGATATTGTTTACGTTTCAAAAGTAAAAGACGATGGCAATGCCTATAAGTTGCAGCAGCCGCCTAAGATTCAAGGCGCTTTAGTTGCAATGGATCCCCATACCGGACGCGTTTTGGCGATGGTTGGTGGTTTTTCATTTGGAGAATCTGAATTTAACCGTGCGACCCAAGCCTATCGTCAGCCCGGTTCTTCATTCAAGCCGATCGTTTACGCAGCCGCACTCGATAATGGTTACACGCCTGCCTCTGTGGTTCTTGATGGGCCATTGGAAGTAGATCAAGGCGGTTCACTTGGCGTCTGGGCGCCGAAAAACTATTCTGGCAAATTTTCTGGTCCATCGACTTTGCGCTATGGTATCGAGCAGTCAAGAAACGTTATGACCGTTCGTTTGGCGCAAGATATGGGCATGAATGTTGTGTCTGAATATGCCGAACGCTTTGGCATTTATGATAAAATGATGCCTGTGCTGTCGATGTCTCTCGGTGCTGGCGAGACAACTGTTATGCGTATGGTCACAGCTTATTCTGTGATGGCTAACGGCGGTCGTAGTATCTCCCCATCGATGATTGACCGTATTCAGGATCGATATGGCAAGACGATTTATAAGCACGATCAGCGTGAGTGCAGCACTTGTAATGTCGCTTCATGGGAAGGTCAGGAAGAACCTGAGCTGATTGATGATCGGGATCAGGTTCTCGATCCGATGACTGCTTATCAGATCACTTCCATGATGGAAGGCGTTGTTCAGCGTGGTACGGCACGTATTCTGCAAAGCTTGAAGCGTCCGGTTGCTGGTAAAACAGGGACAACCAATGATGAAAAAGATGCATGGTTTGTCGGTTACACACCTGATCTGGTCGTTGGCGTGTTCATGGGCTTTGATACCCCGGCTTCTTTGGGGCGCGGTATTACAGGTGGTGCTTTAGCCACACCAGTCTTTAAAGCTTTTATGGAAGAAGCTTTGGTTGATACGCCTAAGGCAGATTTTCGTGTTCCTGAAGGTATGAAGCTTATAGGGATTAATCGCCGTACAGGCATGCAGGCGAGCCAAGGCTCTGCAGATGCATTCATTGAGGCTTTTAAACCTGGTACGGGTCCTGCTGACAGTTATTCTGTGATTGGTATGGATGTGTATCGTGAAGGATCACCTATCCAGCCTCAGTCACCACAAGCGAACAAGGCGATCAATTCAGGTTCGGGTGGTTTGTACTAAGCATATATAATATATTTGCTTGTTTAAGTGCTTATGCACCAACCAATTTCGCTTTACACTAACCCGCGCTGACATTATGTTCCGCGCGGGTTCTTTTATATTTGCTAACGCATATAAATGATAATCATTAGAATTAATTTGAAGGAAATAAAGTCCAATGCGCGCGGAAATCGAGTCGTTGGTTGTCGAAATCAAGCAGGCCATAAGCCTGCTGAGGAGGCATCTTTGACTGGGATCAGTCAATAAAAAGATTAGGCTATCTCAATGAGAAAGCTGAAGATCCAACTTTGTGGAATGATGCACAGGAAGCTCAGAAACTGATGCGAGAGCGTCAGCATCTGGATGACAGCATTAATGGTATTAAAGACCTGACCCAATCGCTTAATGATAGTATTGAGCTTATCCAGATGGGTGAGGAAGAGGGTGATCAGTCAATTGTCACTGATGCGGAAGATACGATCCGCAACCTCAAAGACGAAGTGTATAAACGCCAAATTGACATGCTTTTGTCAGGTGAGGCGGATGCCAATGATACCTATGTTGAAGTGCATGCCGGTGCTGGCGGTACTGAAAGTCAGGATTGGGCATCTATGCTTTTGCGTATGTATACACGCTGGGCAGATCAAACCGGACGTAAAACCGAATTGCTTGAAATTCACTCAGGTGATGAGGCTGGTATTAAATCTGCGACATTGCTGATTAAGGGGCATAATTCATATGGCATGATGAAAACCGAGTCCGGTGTTCATCGTCTTGTACGCATTTCTCCTTATGACTCTAATGCTCGCCGTCATACCTCATTTGCCAGTATCTGGGTTTATCCTGTTATTGACGATAATATTGAAGTTCAGGTGAGTGAATCTGATGTGCGTATCGATACATATCGCGCATCGGGAGCTGGTGGACAGCACGTCAATACAACCGACTCTGCGGTTCGTATTACGCATATCGAAACCGGTATTGTTGTTCAGTGTCAGGCTGAGCGCTCGCAGCATAAAAACCGTGACAAAGCATGGTCTATGCTTCGCGCACGTCTTTATGAAAATGAGCTGAAAAAACGTGAAGAAGCCAGTGATGCTGTCAATGCATCTAAAACAGATATTGGTTGGGGACACCAGATTCG
>CANQXU010000346.1 GCA_947627865.1 uncultured Paenochrobactrum sp.
GCTCTGCATGTAACGCAGTTCATAAAGACCCGCATCAGCAGGCGCGATCAGTGTATCCTCATTGTTATTTTTTACCCGCACATATCTTAGATATTTCCCCTCATCAGCGCCCGAAGGCACGATGGTGATATAGTCTTGCGGGTCCATTGAAACAGACCATGCAACTTTAAAGCTTGATCCTGCGGTAACAATATCCGGTGCAGTCAAATCAATCTCGCCCGATGCATTATCCTCGGGTTCCGGCTCAGTTACAGGCTCGGTATTTGCTGCTTCAAGAGGTTTCAAATCCATAATATTTTGAACCTGCGCCAATGCGTCTTTCAGTTCATCGGCATTTTGGGCGGGGACAAAAGTACCGCCGGTATTTTTGGCAATGCAAGCCAGATGCTCATGCGCCTCATCTTCCAGATCAAAACCGACCACATGGGCGGTAAAATTAACCCCTTGTTTCGCAAGTTCTGCCGCAACCGCACATGGGTCTGCCTGACAGGTCTCCAAGCCATCCGAAATCAACACAATTGAAGCCGGATTATCCCGATAGGACAATGCTTCCGCCGCATGCTGAATGGCCGCTGAAATCGGCGTTTTGCCTTTCGGGCGAATTTCATTGACGGTTTTTATGAAATGCGCCTTGTTTAATGGTGAAGGCGTAATAAGTGTTTCAATATCCTGACAGTCGCCTTCACTGCGATGCCCGTAAGCGACAAGCCCGAGATTTGTCTCGACTGCCCAGCCGTCAACAAGCTCCGCCATCACATCACGGGCAATTTCAATTTTGCTGACACCATCAATCTGCCCCCACATCGAGCCGGAGGCATCATAAACAATCACTACATCTTCCGCAGCCGAAGCCGTATTTAGTGAGGTGAATAGTGCAGTTGTGGCAATCAATGCGGCTTTACAAAGCTTCATCATAGTCTCCTGTTCCGCAAATCCTGCATCAGGCGGGGAAATTGCCGGCATTGGGGGTAGCGTCTGCCGATTTCCCCGCCCCTTTACCCATCGCGCGGTTTTTCAATGTGCGGAATTTGCCCGACATTTGTTCCAGTCTGGCTTCCCATTCAGGGTTCGGCTCTTGGCCTTCAATGGTTTTAAAATAAACCGTCATCAGGCAGGTGATGGCGAAAGGCTCAAAAAATGCCGCTTTAACGCTCCATGCAAATAATAATGCAAAGACTAAACCACCTGCCGTCCACGCCCCCGGCATTAAATAAACAACCAGAGCGGCGGGCGCGAGCATAACCAGAAAAACGAGGAAGCTGAGAAAATACACAATCACCGCAAGCCATGCAGCATTTTTGAGCATGACTTTATAATTTTGGCCATAAAGAACCAAGGCTTTCTGGGCTGTGCCCCAAGGATCGGTGGAGCCGGATCTGATCATATAGCCAAGAATGACCTCGTCGATAAAACCGACGGCAACCCGCAAAAAAGCATGCAAAATTCCGGCCAGTTGACGAACACCCGGCAGTGGCAAAACGGTCAAAATTCCACGGATCAACGCGCTGATGGCTCCGATGACACCTTTGATCAGCTGATCAACCGCAAATAAGATACTGGCTTGTGCAAAGCGCTCTTTGACGACCTCACTGGCATAATTGATCTGGGATTTTCCTTGCGGAATTGGCTTGCCGTCAATCAGCTCGACTAACACTGCGATATGGCCGGCCTTGACGATATAAAGGATATATTCGCGCACCCAATACATGAATGCGCCAAAGACACCAAAGCCGATGGCCCCACCCCAAAAGGCGGAAGTAGCGCGAAAGCCTGCATCCCCCAAAGCGCCAACGCCATAACCAATGCCGGCACCCGTTCCGGTGACCAGAATATAGCCAAGCGTGATGCCGAAATACACAACCATTCGTAGCAGGATGAAGGGCGCAGTCCGTGCCATCAAGCCAAAAGCATTACCAATACTGAAATCCCACATGGCCCCTCACCAAAGTTAAAATCCGGTGAGATATTAGCCAGTTTTTCTATATAGCGCCCCGTTCGTTTGGAGGGGGAACCATCTTATATTGCATGATAGCTGTTGTTTATACGCCGCCGACATGTCTATACTTGATAAATAAAGGGGATAAGAACAAATTGAGGGGAGCAATATTGTGTTCAATCGCCCAATGTCAGGCTCACCTATTCATGCGTTCACTTTGGCGTGGGTTTTTGTTTTATTTCAAATTATGCCTGTGAGCGCCCAACCAATCATTGCACAACCTCAAGGTGAAGTTATATTGGAGATATTCGGCGATTTTTCCAACAAAAACATGGAAAAGTCAGCCGCTTTCGACATGGCAATGTTGATGGAATTACCAATAGCCGAGCTCACCACATCAACGGTTGTCACCGACGGCACGCATCATTTTCGCGGTTTTTTAATGCGTGATTTACTGCGCTTGATCGGCTCCAATGGTTCATCCATTACCGCAACCGCGCTTAATGATTATGTCATTGAGGTTGAGGCCAGCGAGTTTGATAGGTTCGATGTTCTGGTTGCTTATGCCATGAATGAACAGCCGCTTTCATCGCGTGATAAAGGCCCGCTCTGGATTGTCTATCCGCGTGACCAGCATCCGGAACTACAAGATATCCGCTATGATTACCGCTGGGTTTGGCAATTAAAACGACTTGATATCAAATGAACAGATCGGCACGCACATTTATCGGGATTGCTCTGCCGATTATAGCGATTGCAAGCTTTACCTTACTGCTGGCTTTTTCTCTGAT
>CANQXU010000347.1 GCA_947627865.1 uncultured Paenochrobactrum sp.
GGGATTGGCTACCGATTAGGCGAGGCTGATAAATGAACTCGATCCGTAACCGCCTCATTGCCATTTTAATTGGTTTCACTTGCCTGATCTGGCTTGCAGCGGTTGGCTGGATTTATTACAGCACGCAGACTGAAATCCAAAAAGTTCTTGATGCCCGATTGATGGAAGCGGCCAGAATGGTCAATTCCCTGCTCAAAGACAACCGTCTCGAAGTCGGCGCTGACGGGGGAATAGGGCAATTTACCCCTCGCCCGATACCTGATTTTCCAGATTATGACCGGCAGCTTTTTTGCCAGATATGGTCGCTCGACGGTCAATTGATTGGCCGTTCTGCAAGCGCGCCTGAAGATCAATTAACTGAAGAACATAACGGCTTTTCATACGAAAAAGTATCCGGACTGGATTGGCGTGTTTACACGATTGAGAATACGCAATTGGGCGTGCGGGTAATGGTCGCCGATAGTATGAGTATTCGCAGCCGTCTGGTGCGAGACGTTATTGCGGGCTTTATTATTCCAGCCCTTCTCATATTACCACTTATGGCTGGGATGATATGGCTAAGTGTCAGACGAGGTTTGGCACCGCTCAGTCGGCTCACCCAAAATCTCACGGCCCGTTCCGCCCAAGATTTAAGCCCTTTGAAGGAAAACAGCCTAACAACAGAAGTTGCCCCCGTTGTCAAAGCACTCAATGATCTCTTTGTCAGGGTTGAGGAAGCGCGAGAGAGGGAGCGTAATTTTGCAATTTTTGCCGCACATGAGCTTAAAACGCCTCTGGCAGGCCTTAAAACACAAGCGCAAATAGCAGTTAACGCCAAAGATGACGATATGCGCAGCCATGCCATGCGACAAATTCAAACTGGCGTTGATCGTACAACACGCCTGATCAAACAATTGATTGATCTGGCCTCGCTTGAGCAAGATCTGCCTGAAAATTTAACACGAACGGAATGCGCATCGCAGATTTTGGCAACAATAGCAGGCGACTTAAGCGGTTTGGCAGCCAAAAGGGATGTTTCTATTAACATCGCTGACATAGATAAGAACATTCGTATAAAGAATCCCGATTTATTTATGCTTGCAGCCAGAAATTTAATAGAGAATGCTATTCTGCATTCGCCTAAAAACAGCCCTGTTGACTGCATAATCACATCCCAAGACGATGGCATAAAATTTGAAGTCAAAGACAATGGTTACGGCATACCGGAAGCAGAAATGCCTCATATTCTTAACCGATTTTATAGCGGCAGCAACAAAAGTGAAAATGGTAGCGGCTTGGGATTGGCGATCGTGACAACGGCCACAGAGCGGGTAAATGGCAGTTTTTCTATCAAAAACCGCCGTTCCAATGGAATCAAAGCGACTTTAAATTGGCCGAACTAAGTGCGCTCTATTTATTTTTAGCATTTTTGCGGCAAAACCATTGCTACATGATGTCGCACATTATCCACGAAACAAGCGAGACTTAACCTATAAGCACCGGATAATCATGTAAAATTTGATGCCCTTGCCTATTACAATCAATACTTTACTATTAACATCATTGGGCAAATCTATGTATCTAGAATTCAGTAAATACTGTAATGACTGAACAAAGATGCTCTACGTAGTTGTCTCCATCCAATCTGGTGCAGCTATAAAATTGAACCTTTATCGATTAATATAGGGCGCCGGTATAATTTGCTGCGGCAGACTGTAGCAGTTCATATTATTGAAGAATCTGCCAGAGGACAACGCAGCTTCCCTTATACTGAGCACTGCGCTGATATTGATACCCAATCAATGTCGGCGCTTCGTTCAAGTTCGACAGGGAACATTTGGTCTTTCTTGCTCAACAACTGGGCAAGACATTTATCGTGCGCCGCGAGGGAATAATGAACTACGCTGCAGGAATAGTTATTTCAGGTCTGGGGACATTCCTTGTGCTCCTCATGGCCGCTTTTTCACATGATGAGTTATTTAGAACTCACATGTGGATCATCTTTGCCGTCATGGCAATTTTCACCATTTTGCTCCTTCGCAATGCTGACTTCAGCGGCAAGAAGCAAAAAGTAGATCCTGACACCTATCTGGACGGGCCGATCCGCTATGGGATCATTGCCTCCGTTGGTTGGGGTGTCGTTGGCTTTCTGGCAGGCGTATTTATCGCGGCCCAGCTCGCCTTCCCTGATCTGAACTTTGCACCATATTTCAACTTCGGTCGCGTGCGTCCGTTGCATACATCCGGTGTAATTTTTGCGTTTGGTGGTAATGCGCTGATTGCAACTTCATTTTATGTTGTTCAGCGTACATGTCGCGCCCGTCTTTTCGGCGGTGATCTCGCATGGTTTGTCTTCTGGGGTTACAATCTGTTCCTCGTCATGGCAGCAACCGGCTATCTGCTCGGCATCACCCAGTCACGCGAATATGCTGAACCAGAATGGTATACAGACATATGGTTGACCATTGTCTGGGTTGTGTATCTGGTAGTCTTTATGGGCACACTGTTGCGCCGTAAAGAGCCACATATCTATGTGGCGAACTGGTTTTACCTATCCTTCATCATCACAATTGCCATGTTGCACATCATCAACAATCTGGCAGTTCCTGTTTCCTTCCTCGGTGTTAAGAGCTACTCAGCTTTCTCCGGTGTTCAGGACGCAGTCACACAGTGGTGGTATGGTCATAATGCGGTTGCATTCTTCCTGACCGTTCCATTCCTTGCGATGATGTATTATTTCGT
>CANQXU010000348.1 GCA_947627865.1 uncultured Paenochrobactrum sp.
ATTTACGGTGCCGAGCATATAACTTATGCCCGTAATATCACTGATGTTGATGACAAGATTAATGCAAGAGCAATGCGTGACTATCCGGAGCTATCCTTAAATGAGGCAATCCGCAAAGTTACCGAAAGCACCAATGCACAATTTCAGGCTGATGTTACTGCTTTAGGTAACTTACAACCCTCGACCCAGCCACGCGCGACCGAGCATATGGACGAGATGCGCGCCATTATTGAAAAGCTTATTCAAAATGGTGTGGCTTATGTTGCAGAAGACCATGTGTTGTTTTCCCCATCCAGCATGAATGCGGGAGAGGGGTTGAAATACGGCTCATTATCGCGACGCTCGCTCGATGATATGCTGGCAGGTGCGCGTGTTGATGTGGCATCTTATAAACGCGATGAGATGGATTTCGTTCTTTGGAAACCGTCAAAAGAGGGAGAGCCGGGCTGGCCGTCGCCTGCGGGCATAAAAGTATCCGGTCGCCCGGGTTGGCATATCGAGTGCTCTGCCATGTCGATGGCCAAACTATTAGAGCCATTTGGTGGTGGGCTTCAGTGCGATGATCCCCAAAAGAATATGTTCGATATTCATGGGGGTGGTCTGGATTTGATTTTTCCTCACCATGAAAACGAGATTGCCCAGTCTTGCTGTGCATTTGATACTTCGACCATGGCCAATATTTGGATGCATAATGGTTTTCTGCAAGTGGAAGGCCAGAAAATGTCCAAGTCTCTGGGCAACTTTATAACTATCCGTGAAGTTTTAAGCACGGAGCTTGCGGTTTTCAAAGCGCTAGATGTTGAAGGTTTGAGTGCTGATCTGCGCGATATATGGGCAGGGCTTTCAGCGCGGTTGTCGATGCTGCAAACGCATTATCGTGAACCTATCAACTGGACGCTACAGCGCTTTGAAGAATCCTCCGAGGAACTCCATCGTTGGTATAAGTTGCTGCGTGCAAATAACTTTGAAGTCTCACAAACCCCAGACAAAAATTGCGAAGTATTAAAAGCTCTCAGTGATGATCTGAATAGCTGGCTGGCTATAACCTCATTGCGTAAGTCTTTTAAAGAGAAAGACTTTCAACGACTGGGTGACGGTATGGCTTTGCTAGGTCTTTATTCACCTTTGCTGATGTCTCAGGCGGCAGACATTCTTTTTGAGCGCCATAGCCAGCTTGATGAAACTGCCATCAATTCAGCGATTGCAGAACGTTTGAATTTTATTGCCAACAAAAATTGGGCAGAAGCTGACCGTATCCGTAATGAGCTGCAGGAACAGGGCATTGTATTACAGGATGGGAAAGACGCGGTTTCAGGCGAGCGTGTAACAAGCTGGTCATTAGCGGATTAATCTGTGTTGGTATTTGTGGGAGAAAATCAGTGACACGCGAACGCATTTATATCTATGATACAACGTTGCGCGACGGGCAGCAGACACCGGGCGTGGACTTTTCAGTCGAGGACAAAAAGGCCATTGCTGTCATTCTTGATGAGTTTGGTATGGATTATATTGAGGGTGGTTACCCTGGTGCCAATCCGACAGATACCGATTTCTTTAAGCAAAAACAAACTAAGCGCGCAAAGTTTGCTGCTTTTGGCATGACCAAGCGTGCCGGCATATCTGCCTCCAATGATCCTGGTTTGACAGTCTTGTTGCAGGCAAAATGTGATGCAATTTGTTTTGTGGCTAAGAGCTGGGATTATCATGTGCGTTTAGCATTGGGCTGCACAAATGAAGAAAACTTGGAGGCGATAGCGGCCTCTGTTGCAGCCGCAAAGCAAACTGGCCGTGAGGTCATTGTCGATTGCGAGCATTTCTTCGATGGTTACAAAGCCAATCCGCAATATGCTTTGGAATGTGCGAAACAGGCTTATGATGCTGGTGCACGCTGGGTGGTTCTATGTGATACCAATGGTGGAACACAGCCAGCAGAAATAGCTGATATTATCGCAAGCGTAAAAGCACTTATACCTGGCGAGAATCTTGGGATCCACGCACATAATGACACTGAACAAGCCGTTGCTGTGACTTTGGCGGCTGTTGATGCTGGTGTGAGACAGGTGCAAGGCACGCTTAATGGTATTGGCGAGCGTTGCGGCAATGCGAATTTGATCTCTATCATTCCGACTTTGATGCTCAAACCTTATTGGTCAGACCGTTTTGAAACAGGAATTTCCAATGAGGCATTGCGTGGCATAACACGTTTATCGCGTGCTTTTGATGATATCCTTAACCGTGCGCCAGAAGAACAAGCGCCTTATGCTGGCAGCTCTGCTTTTGCTACAAAAGCGGGCATTCATGCTTCTGCATTATTGAAAGAACCACAGACTTATGAACATATTGCGCCGGAATCCGTGGGCAATAATCGCCGTGTAATGGTGTCTGATCAAGGTGGTAAATCAAATTTCATTGCTGAACTGGAACGCCTAGGTATTCAGGTGAACCGTAATGATCCGCGATTGGATAATGTCGTTGCGCTGGTGAAAGATCGTGAAGCACAAGGATATGCTTATGAAGGTGCTGATGCGAGTTTTGAATTATTGGCACGTACACAACTAACGCCATTTCCTGAGTTTTTTGATGTAGAATCGTTCCGTTGCAATGTGGAGCGCCGTTTTGACGCTCATGGCAATTTGGCAACTGTTTCAGAAGCGATAGTCAAAATCATTATTGATGGCGA
>CANQXU010000349.1 GCA_947627865.1 uncultured Paenochrobactrum sp.
ACATTAACAACCGAAGCTATTCTCACACCCTGCTCACGACAATAGCGCAAGGAGGCTAAAGTATCAGCAGTTTCGCCCGATTGCGAAATAAACAGTGCCATACTCTTATTAGATAATGGCGCTTCACGATAGCGAAACTCGGACGCAATATCCGCATCGACCGGTAATCGGGCAATCTGCTCGAACCAGTATTTTGCAATCATTCCGGCATAAAATGCCGTGCCGCATGCCGAAATAACAAGGCGGTCTACCTTGGCAAAGTCAATGGCCACAACCTCATCACGAATACGGCCCTTAGAAAAATCAATATAGCCTGAAAGGCTCCGTGCAATTACTTCCGGCTGCTCGTGAATTTCTTTCAACATGAAATGACGATAGTCGCCTTTTGCTACATGCAAATCCTGATAATGCGACTTCTGTACCAACCGCTCACATTGCAATCCTTGCGCATCATAGATTAGGACTTTTCTGCCTTCAATAACGACAATATCCCCATCTTCAAGATAAGCAATTTGATCGGAGAAAGGCGCAAGTGCAATCGCATCCGAACCAAGGATAATCTCCTCACTTCCATAAGCCAGAGCAAGTGGCGGCCCCTGACGCGTTCCAATCATCAATCCGTCATGATTTTCAAAAACAAAGACCAGCGCATAGGCACCACTTAAGCGCGGCACCACAGATTTAACCGCCTCTTCCGGTGTTTTCCCCTGTTTTAATGCCTGATCAACCAGATGCGCTACAACCTCGGTATCAGTATCTGAATCAAACTCGTAGCCATCAGCTATAAGTGTTTGACGTAGCTCAGAAAAATTCTCGATAATGCCATTATGAACTACGGCCACTCCACCGCTAAAATGGGGATGCGCATTGCGCACAATCGGCTTGCCATGAGTTGCCCAGCGCGTATGTCCAATACCCGTCTTTCCCGCAAGAGGATGTTTCTTCACCTCCTCCTCCAGCCTGACCAACTTTCCCTCGGCGCGCCGCCTATCCAGCTTCCCTTGGTCAACAGTCGCAATGCCAGCAGAATCATAGCCGCGATATTCAAGCCGCTTTAAACCATCAATCAATTTCATGCTGACATCACAAACGCCAACAATACCAATAATACCACACATATATTTCTCCAAAATAAACTGGATCGCGATTAAGACTGCAAAAATAAAGCAGTGATAATTCGAAAGTAATTTACAAAAAATAACGCCCCATTGGGGCGCTTTAAATCTTTTAAACCTTGTGCTTCAATTCAGCTTTTAACTGCGCATAACGCTGACGCAGTACTTCGGCACGACCCTCTTTGTTTTCCTGCCGTCCGCGAGCAATAGCCAAGGCATTAGCCGGAACATTCTCAACAATCACGCTACCTGAGCCGACATAAGCGCCCTCTGCAATTGTCACAGGTGCAATCAATGATGAATTTGACCCGATAAATGCATGTGCACCAATGCTTGTCTTATGCTTATTATAGCCATCATAGTTACAAGTGATTGTCCCGGCACCAATATTGGCATCTGCTCCCACTTCCGCATCACCAATATAAGAAAGGTGATTAACCTTGGCACGCTCCCCAATCTTGGCGTTTTTAACTTCGCAAAAATTGCCAACCTTTGAGCCCGTTGCCAAATCAGCTCCTGGCCGCAAACGTGCATAAGGACCGACTGAAACCTGCTCGCCCACATATGCCCCATCCACATGGGAAAATGCATGAATAATCGCGCCTGTATCAACTTTGACACCCGCACCAAAAACAACATTTGGCTCAATAATCACATCCGGCTCGATAATTGTATCGTATGAAAAGAAAACGGTTTCCGGTGCAATCATAGTCACACCATTCAACATCAGTTCTTCGCGCTTTCTATTTTGCCAGATTGCTTCGGCCTGCGAGAGTTCCAGCCTGTTATTAATACCAATAACATTATCAGCCGGCACTTCCTGCGCAATTACATTGAGCCCTTTACCATGCGCAAGCGCGACAATATCGGTTAAGTAATATTCACCCTTAGCATTGTCGTTTTTCACCGCATCCAGTAATGCAAGTAAATGCGCGCCTTTAACTGCCATTAAGCCGCCATTGCAAAAACCAACAGCTTTTTGCGCCTCATTCGCCTCTTTCTCTTCAATGATCGCGACTAACCGGCCTTCATTCTCGATAAGGCGGCCATAACCATAAGGGTTCTCTGGTCGAAAACCCATTACGACAATATCCGCACCGGAAGCCAATTGCTGGCGCGCATGGCTTAATGATGACGCCTCAATCAATGGTGTATCACCAAAGACAATCAATACATCATCATAGCCTTGCTCAATTGCGTTGCGCGCTGACAATACCGCATGCGCCGTACCAAGTCGCTCTTTCTGCTGATAGACTGAGACTTTTGACCCTACTGCTTGTGCTGCGGCCTCAACCAGTTCAGCGCCGCGCCCCACCACAACCGCTACATCACTTTTATCATCTGCCTGCACCGCCAATATGACATGGGCAACCAATGGCAGCCCTGCAATTTTATGCATAACTTTTGGCAGGGACGACTTCATTCTTGTCCCCTCTCCGGCAGCAAGAACGACAGAAAGACAGCTACGATGTTTCATAAAAACTTCCGCTCACAAATTGTTGGCTTAATATACGCATAAAAACAGCAGCGAATAAGGCAGATTTAACCGAGTTTTCCAAG
>CANQXU010000350.1 GCA_947627865.1 uncultured Paenochrobactrum sp.
CCAGCACTAAGTCCATTGCCGCTCACCATACGCGCAAAACCTTGAGCGAGATTGCTCAATGGAATAGCATAGGTTGGAATAGAGCAACCATCCGTTCCGCATTGGTCCACACTATGCACAGCACCTGTCACTTGCTGCATTGTATCACGAACCATATTCTGAATTTCTGAACCCAGTGCCACATAGCCCTTGGTTTCAAGGTTACAATGCGCACAGGTTGCCAAAAAGCCTGCATGTTTGCCGGAGCAATTATTGTGCAAGGCTGTTGGGGTCTTGCCGCTGCGTGCTTGTTCAATCAATACATTCTGCTGGCTCGACCAATGGCTTCCGCACTCCAAGCTCGAAGCATCCAAACCAGCGCGTTGCAACATAGATAGTGCACGTGCTGCATGTTCCGGCTCACCTGAATGAGAGGCACAGGCCATCGCAAGATCGGCATTCTCAAAACCAAATGAATCAGCCGCTCCACTTTCAACAAGTGGAAGTGCCTGAATGGATTTAATGGCAGAGCGCGGAAAAATTGCCCGTTCAATATCGCCAGCGCTAAAAAGTTTTTTGCCCTCACCATCATAAACCGCAAGCGCACCACGATGTCTGCTTTCAACGACTGAGCCACGAAATACATCGACCAATACTGGATTACTGACCATTATTTTCTCCTGTTTGGCTAGTCCATAACAAAAGACATCGCCCACGCCAATATGTGGAAGTTAGCCCAGCACATATTACCCAAATGTTACCGGCTGTTTTAAACGCGCCAAGCTCATTCCAGACCCTAGAATCGCAAAAAATGCGGCAATGAAAAAGAAGTTCGATACTTGATCGATCCCCCAGCGTGCCAGCAAAAACCCAATAAGTGCCGCTCCAAAAGATTGCCCTAACAAGCGGGCTGTCCCCAGCATTCCACTCGCAGCACCACTACGCTCCATTGGCGTTGAGCCTATCATCAAACGATTATTGGGCGCCTGAAACAAACCAAAGCCTGCTCCACAAAGTGCAAGGCGCCACGCAATATCCCAAGTTTCAGGATTTTGAGGTATAAATCCTACAGAAACAAGTCCTGTCGCAAAGAGCATCAGCCCTACGCCTCCCAGAATTGCAGGCGACACGCTATCGGCAAGCTTACCGGACAAAGGAGCTATAATTGCCAATGCGATCGGCCAAGGCATGATCAGGAGGCCAGTTTCAAAGGGTGAAAAACCAAGTTTGGACTGAAACAAGAACGGCGTTGCTACAAAAGCCATCATCTGGCCGGTAAATGACAGAATAGAACTACAAATCGATAATGCAAAAACTGGAATGCTCAATAAATCAAGCGGCAGCATCGGCTCTTTCATTGTCAGAGAGCGGCGTATCAATAATAACAACGCCACCAATATCGCCAAAACCTCAAATGATAGGCTCCACACGCTCTTTTGGTTTCCGGCTATACTAATCACAGTAATGAACATACCAATGACAAATGCCGTCAATACAGCGCCTATATAATCAAAAGGCCGACTTGCACGTGGAGTTTTGGGCAAATATTTTATGCCCAACAGTACAACAGTTATACCTAGTGGCAGATTGATAACAAACAGCCACGTCCAATCCGCAATTGCCAATATTGCTCCAG
This sequence comes from uncultured Paenochrobactrum sp., assembly GCA_947627865.1. GTDB lineage: Bacteria > Pseudomonadota > Alphaproteobacteria > Rhizobiales > Rhizobiaceae > Paenochrobactrum. The sequence continues at coordinate 1,616 of CANQXU010000350.1, forward strand.
CAAGTGAAGGGCCAACTGATGAGGAGAGTGCAACTGCGACTGCGTTAAAGCCAATAGCAGTGCCGAACTGACTTTCAGGAACTGTATAGCGCAAAAGGGCTGTGCTAACGCTCATTAATCCTGCGGCACCAAAACCCTGGATTATTCTTGCTAGCGTTAAAAACTCAATTGACGGCGCATACATACAACCAATTGATGCGAGTGAAAAAAGTGCAGTCCCATAAAGATAAACACGCTTATAGCCATAAATTTCGCCTAAAGCCGCCATCGGCAACAGACTAATTACAATGGCCAGCTGATAACCATTTAAGACCCAAATGACATGAGAGGGAGGCGCATTAAAATCAGCCGCGATCGTGGGCAGTGCTATATTGACCAGAGTGCCGTCAATAACCGCCAATGTCAGGCCGATCATCAACGTTGCCCAAGACCAATAACGCTGCGTTTTGGGGAGGCCATTATAAATAACCTGCCCAGTATCTACTATCATTCAACTGCCTTGAGGCTCATAAGCTTTGATTGCGGCTATCAAAGTGTCTTAAAATTCAAGTCGGATTATTTACTTCGTCAACAATAGTTAGCCTATATATTTTCACCATCAAGCTAAACTTGCTTAATGGTGAAAATCTTTCAAAAAAATGATCTATTCTCTCCGATTAGCTGGCGTTTTTAGAGAGCCATTTATGCCAATCCTTGGTCGAACCGTTAAAGACATTCAGATCAATTTTTCCATCAACACCATGGGACAAACCAGAGCCTGAATATTGCCAGAACACCCATTTTCTGCCCGGGTAAACTTTTGATGGATGCGCTGCAACCGAGCGAAGCCAGAAGGGATAATCTTTCAATTCGCCACTAAGATTATCCTTATAGAAATCCGGCGCAGTGTAGATGATAGGACGCTTACCGTAATGTTTTTCAAGCTTGTCCATAAAGACCTGCATTTTCGCCAGTACTTCTTTACGTGGAGGGCGTCTTTTGCACTTAGACGTACCATTCCATTCCACATCAAT
>CANQXU010000351.1 GCA_947627865.1 uncultured Paenochrobactrum sp.
CCTGTTCGGGGATGCCTACGAGTTCCTGATTTCCAACTATGCGGCTAATGCAGGTAAGTCTGGCGGTGAGTTCTTTACCCCTCAGCATGTTTCTAAACTGATTGCTCAGCTTGCGATGCATGGGCAGAAGCAGGTCAATAAAATCTACGACCCCGCAGCAGGTTCAGGCTCGTTACTGCTTCAGGCGAAAAAGCACTTTGATAATCACATTATCGAAGACGGCTTTTTCGGGCAGGAGATTAACCATACGACCTTTAACCTGGCACGTATGAACATGTTCCTGCACAACATCAACTACGACAAGTTTAATATCAAGCTGGGTAACACCTTGCTGGCTCCTGAGTTCAAAGATGACAAGCCGTTTGATGCTATCGTTTCTAACCCGCCTTACTCTGTGAAGTGGATTGGCAGCGATGACCCCACGCTGATTAACGATGACCGTTTTGCACCGGCTGGCGTACTGGCTCCGAAATCCAAAGCTGACTTTGCTTTTGTTCTCCATGCGCTTAACTACCTGTCATCCAAAGGCCGTGCCGCTATTGTCTGCTTCCCCGGTATTTTCTATCGCGGTGGTGCTGAGCAGAAAATTCGTCAGTATCTGGTCGACAATAACTACGTTGAAACCGTGATTTCATTAGCGCCCAACCTGTTCTTCGGCACCACGATTGCGGTGAATATTCTTGTATTGTCAAAGCATAAAACTGACACCAAGGTACAGTTCATTGACGCTAGCGGTCTGTTTAAGAAAGAAACCAACAACAACGTCCTGACCGATGAGCAAATAGCACACATCATGGCGGTGTTCGACAGTAAAGCCGATACGGACTATCTGGCAAAATCTGTTACTGCTGAAGCCATTGCAGCTAATGATTACAACCTGTCCGTCAGTAGCTATGTGGAGGCCAAAGACACCCGTGAAATCATCAACATCGCCGAACTGAACGCTGAGCTAAAAAAGACCGTCGCCAGAATAGATCAGTTACGCACCGATATTGATGCGATTGTGGCGGAGATTGAAGGTAATGAGGTACAGGCATGAGCGAGCTGAGTTATCTGGAAAAACTGCTGGATGGGGCAGAGGTTGAGTGGAAGACATTAGATGATGTTGGTGAATTCCTTCGCGGTAAGAGATTTGTCAAATCGGATATTATTTATGAAGGTATTCCATGTATCCACTATGGTGAACTGTACACTCATTATGGAATCTGGGCAGAGGATACTAAGTCGTTCCTTGACGAAAGTCTTGCTGAGAAGTTGCGAGTCGCTAATTACGGAGATGTTGTTATTGTTGCAGCAGGTGAAACAATAGAAGATATAGGAAACGGGACTGCATGGTTAGGTAAGCATGATGTGGTTTTTCATGATGCCTGTTTTTCATTCAAAAGCAGATTACATCCTAAATATACTTCCTATTACCTAAGAACACGGATATTTAAAGAGCAAATTAAAAATAGTGTTTCCTCTGGAAAAATTTCGTCTATTAATGCAAAAGGATTAGGAAAAGCTCGGATCCCCATCCCTTGCCCCAACAACCCGGAAAAGTCCCTCGCCATCCAGTCAGAAATCGTCAGGATTCTGGATAAATTTACCGCCCTTACCGCTGAGCTTACCGCTGAGCTTACCGCTCGCAAAAAACAGTACAACTACTATCGTGACCAGTTGCTGAGTTTTGAGGATGGTGAGGTTGAGTGGAAGGCGTTAGGGACTATATGCCAAATTGGCGATGGCAATCACTCATCAAAGTATCCTAAGGCGAATGAAATGATTGAGCAGGGGATACCCTTCATTCGTGGTACCAATATGGTGAATGGTACAATATGCAATCAAGATATGAAGTACATATCTAAAGAAAAACACAATGAACTAAAAAAGGGGCATTTAAAAGCATTTGATGTTTTGATGGCTAATAGGGGAGAGGTTGGGAAGGTAGCATATGTTCCAGAGGGATATTCTGGATCTAATTTAAACTCCCAGTTAGCATGGCTTAGAGCCAACCCGGAAATTATCATTAATAGATATTTATTTTTCATTCTTTGCTCATCAACCATACAGAATAAACTTTCTGGTGAAGGAGGGGCATTACAACAACTTACTATCAAGAACATAAAAAACATTCAGATACCTGTTCCATCAATAACCGTCCAGAGCAATATCGTATCTTTTTTGGACAAGTTCGACTCGTTAACCAACTCAATCAGTGAAGGCTTGCCACGTGAAATTGAGTTGCGTCAAAAGCAATACGAATACTATCGGGACTTACTGTTCAGCTTCCCTAAACCTGAATTTGTAACAAACTGACATAAGCGACCCTGCCAGCGAGAATATCTGACTGGCAGGGCTGTTCGCATAGCTATCGCCCAATGTTCACACCGTAAGGGCATCACCGTTTCATCCTTCGCAGTATAACGACAGCAGGGAACAGCATGACACAGCAGATCAGAACCATCGCCGAATCCAATAACTTTATCGTACTGGATAAATACGTCACAGAATGGGAGGCCGGTGAACGTTACCAGAGTGAGTCGGAGTTAGAGCGAGAACTGATTCAGGACTTACGCAATCAGGGCTATGAGTTTGTGCCTGAATTAACCTCCCAGTTGGCGATGCTTGCAAATGTCAGAGT
>CANQXU010000352.1 GCA_947627865.1 uncultured Paenochrobactrum sp.
GCACCATTGACCGTATTGATAAACTGATCGACTTCATGTGATTTTTTCTGCGCCATATATAGCTTCATAGCGCATTTAAAGTGAAAGTCGAAACTAAATTTTATGTATGTAATTATTAAAAAACAAGCAGATGGGTTAATTCATCTGCTTGTTTTTATTATTTATTATCATTGCTTGTGAAAACTCTTACTCAATCAGCAATGCATCGTCATCAAGTGTTTGTCCGCGAACACGTCGGAACATATCAATAAGATCCTCCACCCCAAGATCTTTGCGTTCTTCTCCTGTTACATCGAGCAATATCTCACCTCCATGCAACATGATTGTGCGATCACCATGATCGAGTGCTTGTCGCATTGAGTGTGTAACCATAAGGGTTGTGAGTTTGTTTTCGCTGACTAACTGATCAGTTAATCCCATGATAAACTCGGCCATACCCGGATCAAGTGCTGCTGTATGTTCATCCAGCAGGAGAATATCCGAGCCAGTGAGTGTTGCCATGACCAATGAGAGTGCCTGTCTTTGACCACCCGATAGCATATCCATACGATCTTGCATTCGGTTTTCCAGACCAAGATTAAGGCCAGCAATACGCTCTTTAAACCACTCACGGCGCTTTGCGCCAAGTGCTGGAGTTAGACCGCGTCTTTTGCCACGTGATGCTGCAAGTGCCAGATTCTCTTCAATAGTCAGTGTTCCGCAACTTCCGGCCAGGGGATCTTGAAAAACTCTGGCCACAAGGCTTGCCCGTTCGGCAGTTGTTTTTTTGGTTACATTCTTGTTATTGATAAGAACCTGACCGCTTGACGGAATAATGTCACCTGCAAGTACGCCTAAAAGCGTTGATTTTCCTGCACCATTAGAGCCAATGACAGTGACAAAAGAACCTTGCTCAAGGGTAAGGTTTATGTTGTTCAGTGCTTGCTTTTCCAGCGGTGTTCCACGGCCAAAGATAACATTGATATTAGAAACTTCGATCATCAGTTATTACCTCCACGGCGAAGACGTGGCAATATTAGTGCAACTGTCACAAGCACAGCTGTAACCAGATTGAGATCAGAGGCCTGAAGACCAAGCACATCACTTGTGAGTGCAAGCTGGATTGCGATACGGTAAATAATGGAACCAAAGACGCAACCGATGAGGATAATCAGGATTAATCGGCTACGAAGTAATGTTTCACCGACAATAACTGCTGCAAGACCGACAACAATAGTTCCTACACCCAATGTTACATCAGCGAAGCCATTGGTTTGAGCAAAGAGAGAACCACCTAGAGCAACCAAAGCATTCGATAGCCCCATGCCGAGATAGATTTGTCTATCGGTTCGCACACCTTGTGCTTTGGCCATACGCGGATTGGCGCCAGTGGCTCTCATGGCCAAGCCGGTATCGCTTTCCAGAAAACGCCAGACAAGCACTACAGCGATTATGACCAAGATAAAGACGAATAAAGGCCGCACATAGTACTCAGGAATGCCGTGTCCGTAAAAAGGTGACAGCATTGTATCCTGATTGATGAGTGCAATATTTGGCCGTCCCATAATTCGTAAATTAACAGAGAACAGCGCAATCATCGTCAAAATTGAAGCGAGAAGATTGAGTATTTTAAAGCGGACATTCAGCGTTGCGGTCACCAATCCTGCCATTGAGCCGGCAATCATGGATATGAGAGCAGCAAACCAAGGATTATAACCAGTGGTTATGAGCACGGCAGTAACTGCGGCTCCTAGGGGGAAGGATCCGTCAACGGTAAGATCTGGAAAATCCAGAATTCTGAAGGCCAAATAGACGCCAATCGCAACAAATGAAAAAATCAGGCCTAATTCGACCGCACCCCAAAAGGCGATCTGACTCACTATTAAGTTCCTTCAATTTATAACAACAGCATTTTCTTTAAACGGGCTGTCGCTTAGAATTTCCCCTAAAGCATTTGGCAGCCAACTCTTTCCAGTTAACCGCCAAATACAACTCACTAAAATCCAGAGCAGGTGTGTTGCGATCCCGTCGTTACACTTCCACTGTATATTCTGGAGTTATTGTAGAACAGCTTGTTGCTACAATATTATAAATAAAAGCCATATCATTTTTCAACGATATGGCTTTGCGTTCTTATTATTCAATTTTGCTTGTTGCGCGGTCAATGACGGCCTGTGGGAGTTCTACGCCCATTTTCTTCGCGGCATTGAGATTAACAACCAAATCAGTGCCTTTGGCGATCTCTACATCAATGTCGCCAGGTTTTTCACCTTTAAGAATGCGCACGACAACTTCGCCGGTCTGTTTGCCAACGTCGTAATAATTAAATCCAAGAGCTGCCATTGCACCACGTGACACACTATCTGTGTCAGCTGTGAAAAGCGGTAGCTGAGCTTCTTCCGCAACGGTTACGGCACTTTCCAGTGCGGAAACAATGGTATTATCTGTCGGGACATACATAACATCGGCACGTCCAACCAATGCTTGTGCAGCGCCTTTAACCTCAGAAGATTTAGTGGCCGCAGATTCTACGATTTCAATATTTTCTTTGGCAGCCGCTTCTTTAAGGGCTGCTAATGAGGAAATTGAATTGGTCTCACCCGAGTTGTAGAGGTAGCCGATCTTTTTTATGTC
>CANQXU010000353.1 GCA_947627865.1 uncultured Paenochrobactrum sp.
CATCACGGATTGCAAAGATCGAGGACATCTTAATTCTGACCTCCGGCATAACGCTGTTCAAAGTATCACCATCTTGATATTGCCATAGTCCACCATCATAGCTATTTGCATAAACGATGGCAGGAACGCTATTGATTTTGCCACCTTTTTGAGCTGTAGGGGTGTGTCAGTGCTGGTGACGAAACAAGTATTCTTCGGTGAATCATACATGACTCATAATTATCTCCTGGGTGAGTATTATGAGGCGAAAAAGTGTCTAGCAAACCCTGGCCGATTCACACTAATACGCTGCGCTCGTGTGCGTTCTCAATTAGCTCAGTTCTGGTCATTTGTCCCTTCTTCGTAGGAGAGTCTAACTTTTCTTTGATATTATTAACTATTGATAGATCAGTCTGATGTTTACCTATCTATGAGCTGCAATCTCTAGAGTTTTAAGGTTTTTCTTAATTTGCTCAAAGCACTAGGCGGGGTCAATTGGGGGCCTCTGAGAACTAGTAAAATAGCAATCCTTATTTTTAATTAGATAGTTAAGAGATCAATCGTCGATAAATCGGTCTTTTTGAGCATAACTGCTATTGTCAAAACTATATCAGCTAAGGATGAGGCAAGATGAAGCCATCACAACAACAACTCGCTGAGTGTCTTAAAAGCCAATTGGATGTGGTATTGAAGGAGCTTACCGACTTGAGGACGGCGCTGAACACGTATGCCATCGTAGCGGTGACCGACAAAAATGGTGTAATCATCGAGGTGAACGAAAAGTTCTGTCAAATATCTGGGTTTTCCCGCGCAGAGTTGTTAGGCAAGACACATCGAATGATCAACTCAGGCCACCACTCCAAAAAATTCTTTGATAATCTCTGGAGTACCATTTCATCAGGCCAGGTATGGCAGGGAGAAATCTGTAATAAAACCAAAGAGGGTGAATTGTATTGGGTGGCTACAAGCATTATTCCTTTTTCTGGTGACGATGGAACTCCAGTGCGGTATATCAACATTCATGCCGATATCACGCAAAGCAAATTGGCTGAAGTGGAAGCAAGGAAAATGGCCTTCTATGACACCCTGACTCATCTGCCAAATCGACGTCTATTCAAAAAACGTATTCAGCAGGCCCGCCAATCGATGCAATCACAAGACTATATATGCGCGCTTTTGTTGATAGATATTGATGATTTTAAAGAAGTCAACGATATGCTGGGACATAATCACGGCGATGAGTTGTTATGTTTGATCGCAGAGCGACTGCGACAGAGTATACGTGCATCTGATACAGTCGCTCGGCTTGGTGGGGATGAGTTCGTAGTGTTGCTGGAGCACTTGGATGCAGATCTGGAGTGTGCCTTGATCCAGGCGGAGCACATTGTTGAAAAACTCTGTAATGTGATGACTGAAAGTTTTTTTTGTATTGACAAGGACGTGTACATTACCGTTAGCATAGGCTTCACATTGTTCAACAGCGATGCTCGTCAGTTAGACATTATCAAGCAGGCAGATACGGCACTCTATCGTGCCAAGGACCGAGGGCGTAACCGAGTTACTCTGTTCGACACAGCCCTTCAGGTTGAAGTTGAAAAAGAAGCAAAATTGATGGCTGATCTGCGGAAGGCTGTCGCGCATCAAGAGTTTTGTCTTTTCTATCAGCCGGTGGCCAATGCAGCGGGTGTTGTAGAGGGCTATGAGGCCCTGCTGCGTTGGAAACATCCGGAAAGAGGCCTGGTAACGCCTGCCGGTTTCATCGAGCAGCTTGAAAAATCCAATCTGATCTTGCGGGTAGGAAAGTGGGTGCTTCAGACAGCATGCTCTCAGTTGGCAGTATGGGGCCAGGATCGATCCACTGAGCACCTCACCTTAGCCATCAATATCAGTGCCAAACAATTCCTCGACTCGAATTTTGTTTCCGATGTAAAGCAGGCTCTGACCGACTCCAATGCTAATCCGCGTCGGCTCTACCTAGAATTAACAGAGTGTACGTTTTATCGCGATATTAATCAGCTCATCGAAAAAATGAAACACCTCAGATGCGAAGGAATTCGTTTTTCTTTGGATGACTTCGGTACTGGCTATTCAGCGCTGAACTACCTGAAGCGCCTGCCCCTAGACTGTATTAAGATTGATCAATCTTTTGTCCGTAACGTACCAACTGATCCTAACGACACTGCTATAGTTCGCTGCATACTGGAACTAGCCCGAGTTTTTTGTATGGATGTAATAGCCGAAGGAGTCGAAACCATTGAGCAGGCCGACTTTCTGCATTCTATCGGTTGTATGATTTATCAGGGTTATCTGTTTGGTAAGCCTATGTCGTTGGACGAGCTTCCCTGCCTTGCAGAACTTAAAGGGGAAAGAATGTGAACAACAGGTTGGTCACGCAACAAGAGTATGAGTTCATGGATGGGATGACGTCGCTCTTCACGAGTGAGATGAGGGCGATACCCACCTATTCATATGCCGCGTTTGAGCGAAGTCAGTGAGCTAAAAGGTCAGGGCCTTCAGGGGTAATCGTACAACAAACTCGTCGTAAAATTATGTCTTGAGAGGCATTCGCCGACATGTGGATGGGCTTGAAATAAGGAGCACGATAGACTGTGCCGGTGAAAACTGTCTCAG
>CANQXU010000354.1 GCA_947627865.1 uncultured Paenochrobactrum sp.
GAGGCATATCCCGCGAGTTCTAAAAAAGCTTCATTGGCAAAATGAATGTGATTTGATGAATAGATCACAAGCGGAACAGGGAGCAGCATCAAAAACTCGTCAGCTTGGCGTGCAAAGCCAACCAATTGTTTTTGTTTTACGGCTTCTTTGAGAGAGGTTATATTATTCTCAATCTCGGCTACCAGCGATGCAGTGGGCAAATTTTCATCTTGCAACGACATTGGCTTATCAATGTCGTCATTTGAAGCGACAAGAACGGGTGGCGCATAGGTGCTTTCCTCAGCCGCACGATGTTCATCAGCTTGCTGAATACCCTGGCGACGTAAGCGTTCGGCAATCTCTCTGAAAGCATTACGCTCCGCAGGGGACAAACGGCTTTCTCTCGCGCTCTTGGAATCTTGTTGAGCAGGCGTATCTGCCACTTCAATCTTAGTAGGCTCCACATCCGTTTCATGCAATACTGCGTTCCGCAGAGTGGCAAAAAGGTTATCGTCTTTTTGCATTTGGGACGTGGGTTCTTCAGCCAATTGCTCATTGGTTTCAGTTGGCTGATATTCGATTTTTTCTGCCTGAGAACAATGGATGATACCAAAGCCATGAAAACCCGCAAATTCACGTTCGCGAGAATAAGCAGGCAAGGCTGCCAGCTCAATGGGAACCATCCAGTGCTTGTCGCCGCTTGGCCAGTTAATCTGCCTGCCTGCCCAAGTATCACGGGAATGAAGCAAGGCGGAAACTTCATCGAAGTCTTCTACATTATAGCTAAGCGCAAAGGCCTCAAAGCTTTCATTATTAAGTTGAAAGTTTTTTAAACCTAATGCGGAAGAGAAACTCGATGATAATTCGGTTAAAATACCTGAATTATCAGTTTTCCAAACAAAATGTATATTAGGATTATCTTTATTGAATGCGATTTCACAATCCGGTGCGGAGATTTGCTCGTGCGCTTCATTAATGTCAGGCTGCGAAGCAGAGGAGCTTTGCAGTTCATCGCCAGAGAAATCGGCTTCAATCGAAGCAGATACGAGCAGCAGATTAATCTTTTGCTCATGGTTGAGATTAAGCAGTGCGCCGGGAACCGTTCTACTTCCTGCGCGTATACGTCGCTTTACCAGCTGGTTTTTCGCCTCTTTGGCTTCCACAATAAGATCAGCGAGTGTCGTCTGGTTGATCTCCAAATGATCGAAGCGCGGGCTGGATGCAAGAATTTGGCCAGCAGCATCGATGATGGCGACATGATTTATATCGCTGGCAAGACCAGTAATGAGCTGATTGGCTTGTTGTTGCGCCGGAGCTTTAACACTAAGGAGATGAGCTATTTTTTGATCAGGTAAAACAACTTGAGATAACTCGACTTTTGTCAGCTGCGAGTGCAGACCGGTTGCGAGCCGGACATTGCTGCTACGCGGACCGCCTGAATGATTGTTACCAAGAGCTTGTAACTGGCGCTTTGTAGCAATGTTGAAATGGGTGGGAGAACCGATCGTGCTTTGCAAGCTTTTGTGTCCAAGGAGCTCCATGCCGGCGCCATTGGCCCAGATAATATGTGAAAAATCCATCGTAACTAAAACAAGCGCATCGCCGCGGGCAAAGCCTTCGCGGATCGGGTTTAATGCAGCTATGTCAATAAATGGATATAGTTCCGCCATTCATCTGGCCTCTCACGACTCTCCGATACACGGACAGGATACAAAATTTACCCTTTGTTAATACTCTTCACGCGCACATAGGTCTATGGCTCATGCCTCAGCCGCTTCAACTATCTTAAAGAATAGTTAATGCACGAGGGTGTGTTTTTATAATTTTCAACTTTAGGGCGTTAATGAGGCTGTTTATGCACAAGCTTCGTTTTTCTTTGGGGATTACCATATAAAAAACGCTAAATGGCTTGCATTGTTCAGCGATTCTCCGTATGTGAGCCTTATCGCAACCTACACAGGTTGCACTTCAAGGTATGCGGTCGTAGCTCAGCTGGTTAGAGCGCAGGATTGTGGCTCCTGAGGTCGGTGGTTCGAATCCACCCGTCCGTACCACCTTAAAATTCTCATAAACTTAAAAGACAAAACCATGCTTGGTCAGCTATACAATAGCTGTCGCACCACCATGATTTTCGCTCAGTGCATTGATAAGATGCAAAACAGTCTGAGCTGATGCATCTTTATCAAAACAATAATAATTAATTCAGCTGGATACTATCAATATAGGCCAGAATGGCATCGATCTGTGCTGGTGTGGCTTGAAACTCAGGCATATCCGGGTGCCCTGCATAAATTCCTTCGGCGAATGCTTCTGCAAGCGCATCAATTGGATAGCGCTGTGATAATATCCGAAAAGCGGGCGCATCGGGATGCTGGCTTTTATCTGTTTTTGTAATAGCATGACAGCTTGCGCAGTTCAGTTCAATGAGTGCCTTGCCTTGGGCAACAAGATCTGTTGCATAAATATGCTGGATGCTGAATATCAAAAACAAAGCCGATAATAATATACGCATGTGTAAGCTTTCAATGATTAGTGTAACAGCGCTTTGTGCATCAAGCACGAAGAATGATCAGTGAAGTATTAATCTATGAACTAT
>CANQXU010000355.1 GCA_947627865.1 uncultured Paenochrobactrum sp.
GCCTGACGCCCAGTGAATACAGCACCATCCGCAAGTGCCAATGCTTCTTGTTTGGTGAAATTGCGGCGCTCTTGTACCAGATCAACAAACCAGTCATATGTGTCCATAATCATACTGCGAATCATGGATTTTGCTTCTTCGCTTGCGGGGCTGAAAAAATTTGGCTCAGCTTTTAGCGGCGTTGATTTAATTGTCTCGACCTTAACGCCTACTTTATCTAAAAGCACAGAAATGTCGGGATATTGGAACAGGACTCCGATGGAGCCAAGCATTGATGTCTCATATGCAACAATATGATCTGCCGCACTGGAAATCATATAACCAGCAGAGGCAGAAAGATTGCCCACTGTTGAGACTACGGGTTTTTTATCTGCAATTTTACGCACTGCTTTGAAAATAGTTTCTCCGCCAACGGTTGTACCACCGGGGGAGTTCACCTCAATAATCACACCCTCGACAGATGGGTTGCTGGCAATTTTGGATAAGCGCCTCAATAATTCATCATCAAGCGTGATAATGCCGTCAATCTTCACTTTAGCGATATGAGGACTGCTCATACCAGAAAAAAAGCCTTTAAAGACACCAACCAAAAGCAATGCGATTAAAGCCAGAACAAGAAATGCTGCCCGCCAGAAAGTAACTTTGCGTCTCATTCTGCGCCGGTCAATCATCACATCTGCAGCATTATCTGCCATATCCGGTTATTTCCATTCTGTTATCTGATACAATCAGTACTAAAAGATATTGTAAATCTAAGGCTGATCATAGTTCGTAATTTATAGCTTGTCGCTGGATATTATTTCGTTAATAAGAACCAAATTCCCGAAGCGATCTTGCTATCGCCCGTCTTCCTACCCAAATAAACCATAATGAAATAGAATAAAAATTAATCGCAATTATATTGCAACTCCAGATATTCAGTGATCCGGATAGACAGTTAAAGAAAGACCGCTACTGCCATGCTTAAAGAAAGCCATGCAGGTTATTCAAGCTCCTCCCCCAAAGGACGAATGATCTTTGCTGCTTCAGATAAAGGGGCGGCTGTTTTTCAGGCTGCGCAAAGACACTCCCAACGCGTTAAAAAATTAAAAACAGCCTTGCCTGTTCTGGCCGTTGTTATGGGCGCTGTTTTTTCCTGGTTTACTTTTTTCGCAACACCTGCGCCAACCCTTAAAATCGACTTAGGCAATAGCGTTGAAAGCGGTAAGTTGATTATGGCAAAGCCAAATCTCAATGGCTTCACCAAAGCCAACCGTCCCTATAATATGACAGCAGATAAAGCGACGCAGGATATTAATCAAAGCGGTGTCATTACCTTAGAAGGTATGAGAGCGACCTTGCCGGTTGGCGAAACCGGTGAGGCAACAGTGACTGCAAGCAGCGGCGTCTATGATAATGCAAATGGTCTTTTACGTTTCGAAAAGGACCTGTCAGTTACGACTAATGACGGATTGGAAGCCAAATTACGCTCGGCTGAAGTTAGCATTGGCTCCGGCCAGATTAAAACTGACAAACCAGTTGATATCAAAAAAGGCGGGACACAGATTCTTGCCGACCGGATGGTCATTGAGGGCAATGGCGATATGGTTGTATTTGATGGCAATGTTCATTTGCTGATGGAAGGCGAATAAACAGGCATCGAACCGTAGGGCAAGCAGTAGAACAACGCAATTTCACAGCGTAATTTGAATTTTAAACGCCCGTGAGAAAATTTAGTTGCTGCTTTGTAAAGCAAGCGCGGTTATATGTTTAATATAGATTTTAATATACAATGTTGAGTGCAGCTGGATCATTACTCTTGCAACTTGGTAAAATGGCTTAATTTAAAGTCACCTTCTGTTAAGTTTGCTTGATTATGAGACTGTATGAGGCAAATCCTAGACGTGATGGCAGGTTCTTAAACTATGAAAACATCGTTGTATCACAAACTTAATCCTTCCATCATGATCGCCAGCATTGCCATGGGGTGCTTGTTAGCTACGACCCCATCAATGGCGCAAGACGGTTCGCAGGTTCCGTTTGGCAGCTTGCAGCTTTCATCCGGTAAAGAGCCAGTCAAAATTGATGCAGACCGTCTGGAAATGCGCGACAAAGACGGCATTGCCATTTTCACCGGGAATGTTTCTGTTGTTCAAGGTGACACAACATTGCGCTCCGGCCAAATGACCGTTCACTACAACAAGGATGGACAGGAGCAGCAAGCTGGCACAGCAGGCCTTGCATCTTCCGGTATTGATCGCCTTGATGTTAGCGGAAAAGTTTATTTAAAATCCGGCACTCAAGTAGCAACTGGCGATACAGGCACTTTTGATGCAAAGACCCAAATGCTGACACTGGAAGGCTCAAAGGTCGTTTTAACCGATGGTGACAATATCGCCACGGGTTGCCGCATGACAGCTAATATGAATACTGGAAAAGCATTTTTAGAAGCCTGTAAAGGTGCTTCAAAGGGACGTGTCTCAATTATTATGTCTCCGAATAGCGACAAAAAATAATTTTAGCTGACTTATTAAGCAGGGTAATAGGATCAACGTGACATCTTCACCAGCCTCACATAAA
>CANQXU010000356.1 GCA_947627865.1 uncultured Paenochrobactrum sp.
CAACCACCTCTCAGCCGAGAAGACGGACGTGAAGTGGCTTGTTTTTTAGCTGGTCAAATATCTAAAACACCGATGAAGGAATTGCATTCATGAGCCGCGAAGCCAGTATTGCCTCAGCCACACAATATTTTGATTCAGGACAGTTCAAAACTGATCTTGCGCGACGCGTCGCAATCCCGACTGAAAGCCAGAATAAAGACCGTTTGGATGCGCTTCACCAATATATCAATGAGGAAATGATCCCTTGCTTTGCGGAGATGGGCTTCAAAACTGAAATTCTGTATTATGATGGTCTTGATCTGCCGTTCCTCTATGCAGAACGTATTGAAGATGAAAATCTCATCACTGTTTTAGGCTACGGACATGGTGATGTTATCCGCGGTCTTGATGATGAATGGGCAGATGGTCTTTCACCTTGGAAGATGACCGAGAAAAACGGCTTTTGGTATGGCCGCGGTACAGTCGATAATAAGGGCCAGCATCAGATCAATCTTGCGGGTCTAAAAGCAGTCCTTGATACACGCGGAAAGCTTGGCTTTAATGCCAAATATCTGATTGAAATGGGCGAAGAGCGTGGCTCACCGGGCTTGCGCGAAATCTGCCGCGAGCATAAAGAGAAACTAAAAGCAGACCTGCTTATTGCATCTGACGGTCCGCGCCTGAATGCTGATCGGCCCACTATTTTTCTAGGTTCACGCGGCGGTGTTACCTTCGATCTGATTATTGATGCTCGAGAAGGTGGTCACCACTCGGGCAATTGGGGAGGCGCTCTCTCCAATCCAGCCGTTCAACTCGCTCATGCACTTGCAAGTTTAGTCGGGCCAACCGGACAAGTCCGTTTGCCCGAACTCGTACCAGCCACTTTGCCGGATGCTGTGCGCAACGCGCTGAAAGACTGCAAGATTGATGGCGGCATTGATGGCCCAGAAATCGATCCTAACTGGGGTGAACCGGGTCTTAGTACGGAAGAGCGCGTTTTCGGTTGGTGCTCATTGGAAATTCTGGCAATGGAAGCTGGCAATCCACGCACACCCGTTAATGCAATTCCACCACGTGCATGGGCAAGGCTGCAATTGCGCTTTGTTGTTGGCGTTGATCCGCTCAATGTTGTACCTGCCGTTCGCAAACATTTGGAGCGCCAAGGACTTTCTATGGTTAAGGTCGAGCTTTCACGAGAAGAAATCTTTGATGCGACCAGACTTGACCCTGAAGATCCTTGGGTTTCATGGGCATTAAAATCATTAGAGAAATCAACAGGTAAAAAACCTGCCTTGCTGCCCAACCTT
This sequence comes from uncultured Paenochrobactrum sp., assembly GCA_947627865.1. Lineage (GTDB taxonomy): Bacteria > Pseudomonadota > Alphaproteobacteria > Rhizobiales > Rhizobiaceae > Paenochrobactrum. Next base: position 1,287 of record CANQXU010000356.1, read on the forward strand.
GGCGGCTCCCTGCCCAATGACTGCTTTTCAGACATTTTGGGATTGCGGACAATTTGGGTACCGCATTCATACCCAGGCTGTTCACAACATGCACCAAATGAGCATATGCCAGTAGCCATTGCACGTGAAGGCCTTGGAATGATGGCCGGACTTTATTGGGACTTAGGCGAAGCTGATGCTGGCAAAGCCTAAATAGCTGATCAGAAAACCCGCTCAAGGAGCGGGTTTTCTCTATGTCCAGTTTTATAAACATTAATCCAATCTGTAAGGCGTAATCTCTCGATTATTATGATCAATCTGTAGCTTTCGCATCAATGGCGGCACAGCACGCTGCGCACAGTTTGTTCGCTCACAAATACGGCATGATATACCAATTGGTGTAAAATTGGTTTGAGCCGCCAGATTGAGATCATCGGCGTAAACAAACTGGTCAGCATAGGCAATTTCACAACCAAGCGCTAAAGCATAGCGCAGTTGTGGCCGTTTAAATCCACCAAAATTTTTAACAATCTGCATTGCCAAGCAAAGATAGCGCACTCCATCGGGAGTTTCTGCAAGTTGTCGGTTGATCTGTCCCTGAGCTTCAAATGCCTCATGCACGTTCCACAATGGACATGCTGAACCATATCGCGCAAATTGCAAACGTGTCACACTATGTCGCTTGGTAATATTGCCCGCGCGGTCAACGCGTGCAAAGAAAACCGGAACACCCTTGGCCCCCGGCCTTTGCAAAGTGCTTAATCGGTGGCAAATTTGCTCAAGCGACGCATTAAACCTTCCCGACAACAGCTCCAAATCATGGCGCAACTCCCGCGCTGTCGTTAAAAATAATTGATATGGCAATAATAGTGCACCGGCAAAGTAGTTTTGCAAACCTATTTTGCAAATTTCACGCGCTTCACTGGTGCTGAAATTTGTTTCATTCAGAATCTCATTAATCGTATTTTCCGCATAGAATTGGGCGATTTGCAATGCGAGTTGAAAATCCCGTGTCGGACTTGCCAGATAGTGATTTATATATAATTCGCCCGTTTTCTCATCATAATGACGAATAATATTCGCATCAAATTTTTGCTCTGAACGGCGGACCGAGTAATTCTTTTTTAGAAATGACCAGAAGGCTGTCCCGCGATCAAAATCGCTTCCCGCCAATTCATTTGCCAACTTTTCTGCCTCAATATCCAGTGCATGAATGTAATTATCCACGAAATGGAAAAAGTCGCGAACCTCTTCATATGGTGTGGCTTCAGT
>CANQXU010000357.1 GCA_947627865.1 uncultured Paenochrobactrum sp.
GCTCACGCATGCTCAAGCAAGGGGAAGCTTCTAAATTCCAGCAAGTTGTCGATAATGTATTTGCGCGTTTTGAGCGTGGTTATCACCGCTTGGTTGACAACTCCCTCAATTATCGTCCCGTTACATTGCTGATCGTTGTGGCCCTTATTGGCCTTACAGGTTTTCTCTTTATGAATACCTCGAGCGAACTTGCTCCTGAAGAGGATGAGGGAGCATTGTTTGCGCTGATCCAAGGACCCAAATATGCAACAACGGATTATACAGCACTTTATGCTCGTCAAATGGATGCTCTAACCAAAGATATCCCAGAGCTTAAAGCACGTTTCAACATTTCTGGTATGGGGAATGACACATCATCCGGAATCGCGCTTTGGGCTTTGAAAGATTGGAGTGAGAGGACACGCTCGCAAAAGGAAATTCAAGGTGAGATTACTGCACGCCTTCAAAATGTAGCGGGTGTACAAGCCTTGGTCTTTGCACCACCCTCATTACCAGGTACTGGTGGCGGCTTGCCTATTTCTATTGCTCTGCAATCAACAGGACCGGCTGATCAGGTATTTGATCTGGCTGAGCAAGTTAAAAATGCTGCCCAAGCAACTGGTGAGTTTATTGTGGTTCAAAACTCACTCTCCTTTAATGCGCCACAAACAACTATCACGGTTGATCGTGATAAGGCTGCGGCTCTAGGCGTTCCTATCAGCGATATTGGTACCACACTTGGTGTATTGACGGCTGGTGCAAAAATGGCCAAATTTGACCTTGATGCACAAAGTTACGATGTGATTACTCAGGTTCCTGATGAATATCGTAATAACCCTGAAAAGCTCACGGAATTTTATGTTCGTAGCAGCTCAGGCGATATGGTTCCGTTATCATCGCTTATTACAGTATCAGAAAATGCATCACCATCTGCTATTGAGCAATTTAACCAGCTGAATTCAGCCACTTTATCAGCACTTCCTATGCCCGGCGTTACAACCGGACAAGGGCTGCAAACATTGGTGAATACAGCTCAAAGCTTGATGCCCGCAGGCTTCTTTATTGACTATTCCGGTCAATCACGTCTTGAGGTGGAGCAGGGGAACACAATTGCTATTGCTTTTGCCATGGCGGTTCTTGTGATTTATTTGGTGTTGGCGGCTCAATTTGAAAGCTTCCGTGATCCGTTCATTATTATGATGTCGGTTCCGCTTTCTATTTTTGGTGCTATCATTCCGCTTAATCTTGGACTTGGTACTCTTAATATTTATACTCAGGTCGGGCTGATCACTCTTGTTGGGTTGATTACAAAACATGGTATTTTGCTGGTTGAATTTGCTAATCAGCAACGCCGTTTTCATGGTCTAAGCAAGAGAGAGGCAATTGTTAAGTCAGCAGAAACCCGCTTGCGTCCAATTATGATGACAACAGCTGCTATGGCACTTGGTGTTGTTCCGCTTATTATGGCAACGGGTGCGGGTGCTGCGGCACGCTATTCCATGGGGCTGGTTATTTTCACAGGTATTGTCATTGGTACTATGTTCACGCTTTTTGTTGTGCCAATGTTCTATACTTTTATTGCAGAAAAAGATCATGAAGATGTAATCGAGAAAAGCAAAAGCCCTGATGGGTCTTTGCAGCACAGCACTCTTTAAGCGCTGAAAACTTGAGACACAAAAGGCGGGTTATTAATAACCCGCCTTTTGTTGTTTTATGAAAGCAATTACCTATGTTTAAAGCAGTTGATAAGAATTAAGAGGTTTTAAATGATACCGCTCTCCGTGTTGGATTTATCGCCTGTAAGCGACGGCAGTACAGCTGCTCAATCGTTTAAGAATACAGTTGAATTGGCTCAGCTGGCGGAGAAGCTTGGATTTAAACGTTACTGGCTCGCCGAGCATCATAATATGCCGGGGATTGCAAGTGCTGCTACTTCAGTGGTTATTGGCCATGTTGCAGCACATACGAAGACTATTCGTGTCGGTGCAGGTGGGATTATGTTGCCAAATCATGCACCATTGGTGATTGCCGAGCAATTTGGCACACTGGAATCATTATTTCCAGGGAGAATAGATTTAGGACTGGGCAGGGCGCCAGGGACGGATCAGGGTACTGCATTCGCGCTTCGTCGCAACCTTAACAGCGACGCCAATCAATTTCCTCAAGATGTTGTAGAGCTGTTGCATTACTTTAAAGATGTCGAGGATGGGCAGAAGGTACAAGCTGTACCAGGTGGCGGCTTGAATGTACCAGTGTGGATATTGGGGTCCAGTCTCTTTGGTGCGCAATTGGCGGCAATGCTCGGTTTACCTTATGCATTTGCTTCGCATTTTGCACCTGCAGAAATGTATCGTGCCATTGAAATTTACCGTGAGAGATTCGAGCCCTCAGAATATTTATCTAAGCCTTATGCAATGCTCGGCCTTAATGTTATAACCGCTCCCACTGATGAGGAAGCACGTATTTTGTTTTCATCACAATTACAGGCATTCGTAAATTTACGAACCAATAAACCAGGCAAACTGCCAGCGCCGAT
>CANQXU010000358.1 GCA_947627865.1 uncultured Paenochrobactrum sp.
AGATGCTTTGAGGCATCTTGCCATTTTTTATTGATGGTGACGAACCTTGGTATCTGGCAGTCAATGGTGGTTCTCGTAAGGGCCGCTATTGAGGACAACCGAGACCGCATTAACATCAAGAACCCAAACGTAGGCGGATGTAGCTGTATGAGGTGCGACACTAAAAGAGAGGCCTACTAGATTGTTACAGCGAATTTGTTTCTCATGGCCAATTGGATCATCAAACAGCCTTCCCATGTGTAACGTATATATACGTTACACTCTTGTTAAAATTCTTTTTGCTCAATTGATGGCAGCAGGTTTAGTTTTTCGAATTTAAGATGGTCGGTAATGACGGGATAAACCGCCAGTGCTTCCTGCATTAATTTAAGATTGGCTGCATTTGAATAACGCATCTGACCCTCGGTCCCACCAAGGTGCCCGGTTATGTCTTCAATCGTTGAAAGCTGAACACCATTCTGTTTGAGAGTATCCGTAAAACCGTGCCGCAAAGCATGTATCGTACGATCCCATAACTCGCCCTTGAAACCGTTTTTGGTATCAAGCAGCGGCATGAAGCTTTTATAAAAGCGGTCACCAGTATCGTTTAGTTTTCCTAGCACATGTAACTCAGGGAACAATTCAACATATCCAAGCTCCTTGATGCGATGAACATAATCGACAAAACCAAGCCTCAGGATTTCTATTGGTATTGGCAGCACACGATCCGACTGCTCATTTTTAATAGAACGAAACTGATTTTCACGTATGTGTATCGCCCACACGCCATCGATATTCAGTACATCATCGACTGAAAGACCTGTGATCTCAGCGCGGCGTGCGCCGAGGTAAGTCAAAAACATCGGTATATAAAATAGGGACGAGTGAAATACCTGATCGCCAGTCACCCGCCATTGTTTTGGTAGTGGACCGGAGCATCCTGTAAAGAGTGGTATTTTAAAGATTGGTCTGATCCGCTCAGGATCAGGCTTTTGGGTTAATCCACGAGCCTTCGATGCACTTATCTTTTTAGGCATCAGCCCATCAAGGTTTAAGGGCTGCATTGTATAGCCTGAAGCGCTCAGATGGCCCAGAAAATGTTTGAGATTACCAAGGTGGCGGCGAATGGTGGGAACAGCCAGGCCAATTTTAGGTGGCTCTTGTTTTAGCCGAATGGCGCGTTCGCGAACACTCGCAGTTTCTTCACGTAACCGTGCAGTTGTCATAGCGCTCAAACGTCTGCTGCGGCCATAACCCGGTAGGATCTGATTAAAGTGCTGCCTTAGTGCAGCAAGGTGCACCTGTTCTATTTCTGAGCTGTTCTTAACGTCATGCTCGGCCAGGATGCCAGTGAAGATACGGATAATAACGCGTACGTCTTCTGCAGTATCAGCTTGCCAGGTCGATTTATTGTTCTCAATGAGTAGCTCGCATTCCTTCATAAAGTTTTTGAGGGGAACTGCTTTAACTTTTGTGACAGATGGTGCCAGCACAGGGATTGTCGGTACCACTGGTTCTGGATTTTCGGCAGGTGCTGGCGGTGTTGCCTCGATAGGTTCTTCTATCGGTTTCGGCGCAACTACCTCAGTAACAACTTCCTGTATAGTGACAGGGTATTCGAAGACGTATCGACCTTCGGTATTCAGCAAGACATCAGCACGGGCGCGAAAATACTCAGCCTTGGCCTTCTCTGCATTGAGAATACCAGCACTGATACCATGCTCTTGCATAAGAGCTTCGATTTCAGCTTTGAATACTGGCGTTTCCGCAGCGTGCTTTTCGCCGTGATATGTTGTGATAATGTTGGTGTGTAACTCTTGCGGAACTGCAGATTGTTTGAGGTAACTATGTCCTACGCAATCAGGGTGCTGAAATAGTGCCTGACGCGTGCCAAATTTCTCCAGTAGTCGATAAGCCCAGCCCACCTCCATGTCAGCAGTCATGTTATCGAGGTTCTGAAAGCCGCTGCCAAAACGCTGCCCAGCAAATTGTAAATTTTCCATATGCTCATTCATCCGCATAATTTCGGATTGAAAGAGTTTCTCTAGGGCTTCTTTATTAATCATAGTGCTTTCAGGTTTCAGGCTGATTTCATGTAGCAGCAGGTTCAATTTACGAACCATATAGCCAGCCCGATGATGATCAGATTGTTTTAAGCTGAAAGCAAGGTGTTGAGCATCAATTGATGTCCGCATTCGCACGGGGATTCGAGCCCGCCAATAGAATATATTGCCGCGTCTTTGAAGATTTTGCACTTCATGTCTAATTGCCATGAACCAACTCGCCAATGGGAGCAAAACACAGCAGAAGAATCATCTGAATGTGTCATAGCTCTGTGTCACAGTTTCGTGCACATTTGCGTTGGTCATTTGGAAAAGGGATTCTCAGCCGAAAATTTTTCAATTAAAATCAATAAGTTACTGATTTAGCTTGAAAAATTGGCTGGGGAACCTGGATTCGAACCAAGACTAACGGAGTCAGAGTCCGTCGTTCTACCATTAAACTATTCCCCAGCATAAATTTACAAAGCATC
>CANQXU010000359.1 GCA_947627865.1 uncultured Paenochrobactrum sp.
TTAATTCCCTCAAGGCGCTCAAAAGAAGAATTGGGAAACAATCCTTCCGAGACAACCACGCCGCGTTTTTGACCAGAGCGTAATGCCGCATGAAGTATTAGCTCGCCGCGATGATTGCCGATCTCGATGCGGTCACCCTGCTCGATACCCAAATTGCCTGCATCATCGGGATGCATTAACAATTGCGGGCGTATTTCCTTGGCCTGAGATGTGGGTGTTTCCGTAAAGCTCGAATTTAAAAAATTGTGGGCCGGTGAAGTGGCCAGCCGGTAGGGATGTTCTGGGTCCGCATTTTCAATCACATTCCAATGATCGGGAAATTCTGGCATATCCTTGAAAGCCCCCTGATTTCCCATTGATTTAGGCGGTTTATTGGGTGCCGGACTATCTACCCAGTCAGGTTTAAATCTGAATTTTTTATCAGGCCAGTTAAAACCATGAATGTAATGCGCATCATCAAATGCAGGTTGCAAATCAACAAAGCGCTTTTCTTTCAGCTCATCAAAGTCAGGATAATTGCTTTTCTGGTTCATATTACTGATCAAGGATGCAGCATCAAGGTTGAAACCGTCTAAACTGCCGACGCCTAGCCGATTTGCCAATTCGTTGATTACGTATAAATTTGGCTTTGCTTCACCCACCGGATCGATCAGTTTTGGCCCCAGTGATAAGTACTGGTTACCACCACCTCGATAAATATCATCATGCTCAAGAAATGTCGTGGCAGGCAGAACAATATCTGCAACCTTCGCTGTATCCGTCATGAATTGTTCATGCACCACAGTGAATAAATCATCCCGCATGAACCCCTGCCGAACCAATCTTTGCTCAGGCGTAACATTCATAGGATTGGTATTTTGAATTAATAGCCCCGTTACTGGTATATCTCCGTATAGGGCCTCGGGGTCATTCGTTAATATACGGCCAATTTTTGACTGATCTAGTGTTCTTATTTCGGGATCTTTAAAGGCGCGTCCTTCGATCTCGCCTTTATCCAACTTAAAGATGCCAGAATTTGAATGGAAAGCGCCGCCGCCTTCATATTTCCAAGCACCTGTAACCGCTGCGATTGATAATGCTGCATGCATAGCCACAGCACCATTACGCTGACGGGTAAAACCATAGCCTAAGCGAAAGAAACTACGTTTTGTTTCACCAACCAAACGGGCAAAGGATTCAATTTCTTCAATCGTCAATCCGGTTATCGAAGCAGCCCATTCAGGTGAGCGACTTTTCAAATGCTCTTCTAGCCCCTTAGGATCATCGGTATATTGGTTTAAATAATCCCAATCAGCCAGATTATCTCTAAATAAAACATGCATAACCGCACAGGCCAGAGCAGCATCCGTACCGGGCCTTAAAACAAGTCCTATATCAGCTTGCTTTACTGTAGCATTTTCATAGACATCGATCGCAACAATTTTGGCACCACGCTCTTTTCTGGCGCGCACCGAATGTGTCATCACATTCACCTGTGTTGCTGCGGCATTGGTGCCCCACAACACGACACAGTCAGACTTGGCCATCTCACGTGGATCTGGCCCTGTCAGGCTGCCGGTTCCGGCAAAGTAGCCTGTCCATGCAAGATTTGTACAAAAGCTATCAAATTGGCCTGAATATTTTTTAGCAAAGCGCAATCTATTGATGGAGTCGCGCTGAACCAGCCCCATAGTACCTGCATAATAATAAGGCCAGATCGTCTCACTACCATATTGATCAGCCAGTGCTTCAAAGCGCTCGGCAACGAGATCAAGTGCTGCTTCCCAGCTTACCGTTTTCCACGCCCCACTGCCCTTGGCTCCATTGCGAATTAAGGGCTGTGTCAATCTGGCTGGATGATGTACTCTTTCAGCATAACGAGCGACTTTTGCGCATATTACACCCGCCGTATACGTATTCTCCTTCGAACCACGGACACGGCCAATCGTGCCATTTTCAAGCAATTCAACGTCCAATGCACATGTTGACGGGCAATCATGCGGGCAAGTTGAGTGACGGATCTGGACTGATGCATTTTTTTTCATGAGAAACCTTGCAGGGAGCGAAAAGGCACTTGCTCCATCACTTTAATAACCGCTCGGAGTTAATGAGCCAATTTAATAACTTACAAAATATCTAATATCGGATAGAGTAACCTCTAAAGAGATAACAACATTATGTTGCGTAAATATTACGTAAAAGATAGCAAAATCCTATCAGCGAACAACATAATTTAACAATCGGATACTCACCGCTTTTCAGTGGTTTTTACATGGAATATAATATTTATGAACTACCGTCACGTCTATCATGCGGGAAATTTTGCTGACGTCATCAAGCATATTATTTTGACGCGTATTGTTGAATATCTAAAGCGCAAAGAGCAAGCTTTTCGTGTCATTGACACACATGCCGGCATTGGCCTTTATGATCTATCCTCGGTCGAGGCGCAAAAAACAGGTGAGTGGATTGACGGTATCGGGCGTTTAATCAGCGCGGCCAAAATGCATGAAATACCTGAAGAGAT
>CANQXU010000360.1 GCA_947627865.1 uncultured Paenochrobactrum sp.
AGAATAATCGCAAAGCCAGGCATAGTTGCCACCCACCATTGATCGAGAATGTAGTTACGGCCGCTGGCAATCATCGCACCCCATTCCGGTAGTGGCGGCTGCGCACCAAGGCCGAGAAAGCCAAGACCTGCGGCGGTCAAAATGATGCCCGCCATATCCAATGTCACACGCACAATGGTCGAGGAAGCGCAAAGCGGCAGCACATGACGCAGAATGATGCGGGTATGGCCTGCCCCTTGAATGCGCACGGCCGCGATAAATTCCGCGTCTCTGAAGGTGATGGTTTCAGCCCGCGCAATACGGGCATAAACCGGCCATGCGGTCAGCGCGATGGCGATAATGGCGTTTTCAATACCAGGCCCTAGAGCCGCCACAAAGGCAAGCGCCATGATAAGCTTTGGCATTGAGAGAAAGATATCGGTGATTGCCATCATGGCACGATCAACCCAGCCACCGAAATAACCGGCGACTGCACCGATGATGAGGCCAAGAGGAGCGGCAATCACCGCCACCATAGTGACAATCAGCAAGGTGATACGCGCACCATAAACCACGCGTGACCAGATATCACGGCCAAGCTCGTCCGTGCCCATCCAATGCTCGGCACTTGGCGGCATCAGGCGAGCGCTTAAATTTTGACTGATCGGCGAATAAGGCGCAATCAATGGGGCAAATGCTGCCGTGATCAGCAATCCCAAAATGATGATCAGCCCGATAACCGTTAAAGGGTTGCGCATTAACGCGGTCAATACAAGCCAGACGCGCCCCATCCGTGCCTGAAAGCGGGAAGCGGGAGAGTCGTCCAAAAGCCAGTTACGTAATGTGCTCATCGGCGCGCCCTCGGATCCAGAAACTGATAGAGTAGATCAGACAATTTGTTGATCAGGATGAAAACCGTACCGATCACCAATGTTGCACCCAGAACTGCGTTCATGTCGGCGTTAAACAATGCTGTGGTCAGATAATTGCCGATACCAGGCCATGAAAATACGGTTTCGATCATCACCGAGCCTTCCAGCAGCGCGGCATAAGAAAGGCCGATAACGGTGACAAGCTGAATGCGGATAGGATAAAAAGCATGACGCCAGATCACCCTCCATTCCGCTACACCTTTGACGCGTGCTGTCGTCACAAACTCTTGCCCTAATTGCTCCAACATGAAGGAACGGGTCATGCGCGAAATGTAGGCGAGGCTGAAAAAGCCCAAGATGAAAGACGGTAAAATCAAATGCGACAGGGCATTGGCAAAGATTTCCCAATCGCGCGCGATCACCGCATCGATAAGATAAAGACCTGTGATCTGGTCAATCATACCATCATAGAAAACGTCAATCCGTCCGGGACCTGCAACCCAGCCCAAATGGGCATAAAAAAATGCCAGACCGACAAGGCCGAGCCAAAAAGCAGGTACAGCATAGCCAAGAAGGCCAAAGACACGGATCAGCTGATCCAGCCAGCCGCTTTGATGGGTGGCGGCATAAACGCCCATCGGCACACCGAAGACCACACCGATGATTATGCCGATGGTGGCCATTTCTAATGTCGCTGGAAATACACGGGCTAAATCTTGCGCGACGGAGCGCCCCGTCGAGATGGAATTACCAAGGTCACCGCGAAAAACATCACCAACATAAGAGAAAAACTGCATGATCAGCGGACGATCAAGCCCCATGGACTGACGCGCTGCCTCATACACTTCCTTGCTGGCGCGGTCACCGACCACGGCCAATACCGGATCAATCGGCACAATGCGGCCGATGAAAAAAGTAATCGCCAAAAGGCCGATAAAGGTGCCCAATAGAACGATGACAAAATAGCTCATATCTTTGAATGTCTGGCCAAGCCTGCCTGTGGCTTTTTCCAGCGAATTCAAACTATTTGAGGCAGACGGATCAGCAGGCATTGATAAAACTCCTACCAGAATCAGCCGCATGCGGTTTTAAATAAAAAAACATTAAGCCTCCCACAGGCGTTTCGTTTGACCTTGCCAAAATCACGGCATTTCAGGGCAATAACTAGTATCCCACGCGTTAAAAGCCCCTATATGCGCCGCAGCTTGTCTGAGGCTCTGTGCAAAATTTCACTTGGATAATAACGAATAATCTGATTAAATCAAAAAAATTTTTATGAGGGAAAAATTTGAGTAAAAAACTTGGGCGTCCTGCCTCGGAACTGGAAACGCAAATCGGACACTTGATCCGCATGCGCCGCAAGCAGCTTGGCATGACCTTGCAGCAGCTGGGTGATGGTGCCAATCTGTCGGTCGGTTATCTCAGTCAGGTTGAGCGTGATTTTGCCACGCCGACTTTGGCTTCACTGGCTTCCATCGCCCGCGCTTTAGAGGTCAATCTCGATTATTTCATTGCAGAACCGGCTCTTGAGCAGGCTTTTACACAAGCCGGCACACGGCCACGTTTTTCCATTGCCGGGTCACCGCTCACCTATGAAAAGCTGGATGCACAATTACCCGGCAAACAACTTTCATCCTTCATTTTGAATG